>NZ_RFFJ01000115.1 GCF_003696235.1 Streptomyces triticirhizae | reverse complement strand
GGCGGCGCGCGGCGCCCAACGGGAGCGCGCCGCGCGCCCGGTGCGGGAACGTCGGCGCGAGATCCCCGCCGCGCGCCCGGTGCGCGGGCCGCGCCCGCCCCGGTTCATCGAACGCCTCCGCGCCGCCTGGGACCGCCCGCTGACCGCCTACTACGTGCTGCTGGGCACCACCGCGCTGATCACCCTGCTCGGCCTGGTGATGGTCTTCTCCGCCTCCCAGATCCAGGCCCTCCGCTTCCAACACCCGGCCACCTTCTACTTCCGCAAGCAGCTGCTGGCCGCCGTCCTCGGCGCCGTGCTGCTGCTGATCGCCTCCCGCGTCCCGGTGCGGCTGCTGCGCGCGCTGACCTACCCGTTCCTCGCCTTCGCCGTGGTGCTGCTGGTGCTCGTCCAGGTCCCCGGCATCGGCGTCGAGGTCAACGGCTCCACCAGCTGGATCGCCGTCGGCGGATCGTTCCAGCTCCAGCCCAGCGAGTTCGGCAAGCTGGGCCTGCTGCTGTGGGGCGCCGACCTGCTGGCCCGCAAGGGCGAACGGGGGCTGCTCACCCAGTGGCGGCACCTGCTGATCCCGCTGATCCCCGGAGCCCTGCTGGTCTGCGGCCTGGTGATGGTCGGCGGCGACATGGGCACCGTGATGATCCTGGTCGGCATCCTCTTCTCGCTGCTGTGGCTGGCCGGCGCCCCCACCCGGCTCTTCGGCGGGGTGCTCGCCGCCGCCGCCGTCCTCTTCGTGCTCTTCGTCACCACCGCCCCGCACCGGATGGACCGCCTCGCCTGCCTGGGCGCCACCGACCCCGGCCCCAACGACCGCTGTTGGCAGGCCGTGCACGGGATCTACGCGCTGGCCTCCGGGGGCTGGTTCGGCTCGGGGCTCGGCGCCAGCGTGGAGAAATGGGGCGAACTACCCGAGCCTCACACGGACTTCATCTTCGCCATCACCGGGGAGGAGCTGGGACTTGCGGGGACGCTGTCGGTCCTCGGTCTCTTCGCGGCTCTAGGCTATGCGGGTATCCGCGTGGCCGGACGCACGGAGGACCCCTTCGTGAGGTACGCCGCGGGAGGTGTGACCGCCTGGCTGATGACCCAGACCGTGATCAACATCGGTGCCGTGCTGGGTCTGCTGCCGATCGCCGGTGTGCCCCTCCCGCTGTTCTCCTACGGGGGTTCCGCCCTGCTGCCCACCATGTTCGCCGTCGGACTGCTGATCGCCTTCGCGCGCGGCGAGCCGGCGGCCAGGGCCGCCCTGGCCATGCGGTCGGAAGGGCACAGAAGAAAGACGATGAGACGGCGTGCGAGGTCGACGCCGTCCGGAGAGCGGTGAAATTCGGTGCATGTAGTCCTCGCTGGCGGAGGGACCGCCGGCCACATCGAGCCCGCGCTCGCCCTGGCGGACGCCCTGCGCAGACACGATCCGACGGTGGGCATCACGGCCCTCGGCACGGAGCGTGGCCTGGAGACCCGTCTGGTGCCGGAGCGGGGCTACGAGTTGGGGCTGATCCCCGCCGTGCCGCTGCCGCGCAAACCCACCCCCGAACTGATCACCGTGCCCGGCAGGTTGCGGGGCACCATCAAGGCGGCCGAGGAGATCATCGAACGCACCAAGGCCGACTGCGTGGTGGGCTTCGGCGGCTATGTCGCGCTGCCCGGCTATCTCGCCGCCAAGCGGCAGCGGGTGCCGATCGTGGTGCACGAGGCCAACGCCCGCCCCGGGCTCGCCAACCGGATCGGCGCGCGCTACACCCGCTTCGTCGCCGTCTCCACCCCGGACAGCAAGCTGCGGCACGCGCGCTACGTGGGCATCCCGCTGCGCCGTTCCATCGCCACGCTCAACCGCGCCGCCACCCGCGCCCAGGCGCGTTCCTACTTCGGCCTGGACGCCAACCTGCCGACGCTGCTGGTCTCCGGCGGCTCCCAGGGCGCCCGCCGCCTCAACGAGGTGATCGCCGCCGCCGTCCCCGTGCTCCAGCGCTCCGGGGTCCAGGTGCTGCACGCGGTCGGCCCGAAGAACGAGCTGCCCCAGGTGGACACCATGCCGGGGATGCCGCCCTACGTCCCGGTCGCCTATGTGGACCGGATGGACCTGGCCTACGCGGCGGCCGACATGATGCTCTGCCGGGCCGGCGCCATGACCGTCGCCGAACTGTCCGCCGTGGGCCTGCCGGCCGCCTATGTCCCGCTGCCCATCGGCAACGGCGAACAGCGGCTCAACGCCCAGCCGCTGGTCAAGGCGGGCGGCGGACTGCTCATCGACGACGCCGAGCTGACCCCCGAGTGGGTCAGGGAGAACGTGCTGCCGGTGCTCACCGACGCCGGCCGACTGCACGCGATGTCCAACGCGGCCGCCGAGTTCGGCCGCAGGGACGCGGACGACCTGCTGGTCGGCATGGTGCACGAGGCCATCGCGGCGCGCCGGGGCTAGCGACACGGAACGCGCGAGGCAAGGGAGTTGGGAGCGTGGCCGGAGTAACGACCGCCGAACGCGGCGGTGAACGCCGTCAGTCGGACGCCGGCCCGCCCTCCCGGCGCCCGCCCCGGCGCGGCCCGGCCTGGCTGCCCAGGCCCCGCGTGCTGCTGGCGTGGACGGTGCTGGCGGCCCTGCTGGGCGGCTTCGGCACCTGGGCGCTCTACGGCTCCGACTGGCTGCGGATCGACCGGGTCTCGGTCAACTGGACGGAGGGACCAAGGGAGTTGACTGAGGAGGAGATCCTCGCCGCCGCCTCGGTGCCGGTCGGCTCCCCGATGGCCTCGCTGGACAAGGGCGCCGTCGGCGCCCGGCTGCTGGCCGAGCTGCCGCGCCTGGACAGCGTGCGGGTGGTGCGCGCCTGGCCCGACGGGGTCTCGCTGAAGGTCGTCGAGCGGGTGGCCGTGCTCCAGGAGGTCACCGCCGACGGCTTCGCCGAGGTCGACGACGACGGGGTGGCCTTCGCCGAGAACCCCGCCGCGCTGGACGGCGTTCCGTTGCTCGAACTGCGGGAGCCGACGGCGGGGAACGAGGCGAGCTGGCGGCGGTTCGGCGAGGAGCGGCTGCGCGCCGAGGCCGCCTCGGTGCTGGCCGCGCTGCCCGGTGAGGTGCGGGACGACCTCCGGGTGGTCTCGGTCGCCTCCTTCGACGCCATCACGCTGGAGTTGTCGCGCGACCGCACCGTCCGCTGGGGCAGCGCCGAGGACTCCGACGCCAAGGCCGAGGCGCTGCGTACGCTGTTCAACGCGGCAGGAGACGCACGGCACTTCGACGTCAGCGCGCCCAGCGTCCCGGCCGCGTCGGGGGGTTGACCACCGTTGACCACGCGTCACATCGCCGCAGGCCACACCCTGGTTGACGGTTCCGGGCCGTGATCACATAGGGTGAAAAGAAAAACAGGAGGTTCGGCGTGTTCGTTGAACGCGCACCACTTATCGACTTAGTGTCCGTTCCTAGGAATCCAAGGATCGGCAAGCACAGGTAACCCTAAACTTGAGCGATAGGGTTCGGGACGGCTTATCCCCCGTCCCATCGGCATCAGTCGGCGCGCTGCGGCATCACGTGGAGCGGCGACACGTAAATCGAGGCGAGAGGCCTTCGACGTGGCAGCACCGCAGAACTACCTCGCAGTCATCAAGGTCGTCGGTATCGGCGGCGGTGGCGTCAACGCCATCAACCGGATGATCGAGGTCGGTCTCAAGGGCGTCGAGTTCATCGCGATCAACACCGATGCGCAGGCGCTGCTGATGAGCGACGCCGACGTCAAGCTGGACGTCGGCCGCGAACTGACCAGGGGTCTCGGCGCCGGCGCCAACCCCGAGGTGGGACGCAAGGCTGCCGAGGACCACCGCGAGGAGATCGAGGAGGTCCTCAAGGGGGCCGACATGGTCTTCGTCACGGCGGGGGAGGGCGGCGGCACCGGCACGGGCGGCGCCCCGGTGGTGGCGAACATCGCACGTTCCCTGGGGGCCCTGACCATCGGCGTGGTCACCCGCCCGTTCACCTTCGAGGGCCGGCGGCGCGCCAACCAGGCCGAGGACGGCATCGCCAGCCTCCGCGACGAGGTCGACACCCTCATCGTCATCCCCAACGACCGACTGCTGTCGATCTCCGATCGGCAGGTGAGCGTTCTTGACGCCTTCAAGTCGGCCGACCAGGTGCTCCTCTCCGGTGTCCAGGGCATCACCGACCTGATCACCACCCCCGGCCTGATCAACCTCGACTTCGCCGACGTCAAGTCCGTTATGTCCGAGGCCGGTTCCGCCCTGATGGGGATCGGTTCGGCGCGCGGGGACGACCGCGCGGTGGCCGCCGCCGAGATGGCGATCTCCTCGCCGCTGCTGGAGGCGTCCATCGACGGCGCGCGGGGCGTCCTGCTGTCCATCTCCGGCGGCTCCGACCTCGGCCTCTTCGAGATCAACGAGGCCGCCCAACTCGTCAGCGAGGCCGCGCACCCGGAGGCCAACATCATCTTCGGCGCCGTGATCGACGACGCCCTGGGCGACGAGGTCAGGGTCACCGTGATCGCCGCCGGCTTCGACGGCGGCCAGCCGCCCTCCAGGAACCGCGACAAGAGCCTCGCCGGGTACGGCGCCAAGGACGAGTCGAGCACGCTGGGCGGCGAGCGGTCGAGCGAACCGGAGCCGGAGCGCCCGTCGTTCGGCGGCCTCGGCACCCTTCCGGCGCGCGAGCCCGCCTCGCTCTCCGACCGGGACGGCGAGCCCTCGCCGGTCGAGCCCGTCCGCGAGACGCCCAGGACGTCCCCGCAGGTCCCCCCGGCCCGCCCGTACGAGGGCGGTCAGGCCGAGGAACTCGATGTGCCCGACTTCCTGAAGTGATAACCCGAGAGAGCACCCCGAGCGGCGCGCACTTCGCCTTCACCGACAGGGAGGGCGGGGTGAGCGCCGCTCCCCGTGCCAGCCGCAACCTGGGCGACGCCGTGGGCGACGACCCGGCCGCCGTCGCCGCCAACCGCGCCGCCGTCGCGGCCGATCTGGGTCTCGAACCGGCCCGCGTGCGGTGGATGCGCCAGGTGCACGGCGGCGAGGTGGCGGTGGCCGAGGAGTCGCCGGCCAACGGTGAACCCCCCGAGGTGGACGGGCTGGTGACCGCCGAGCGCGGGCTGGCCCTGGCGGTGGTGACCGCCGACTGCGTTCCCGTGCTGGTGGCCGATCCGGAAGCCGGCGTGGCCGGCGCGGCGCACGCCGGCAGGCCGGGGCTGTTGGCCGGGGTGGTGCCGGCCACCGTCAAGGCGATGGTCGCGCTGGGCGCACGCCCGGAGCGGATGGTGGCGCGCACCGGGCCCGCGATCTGCGGCCGCTGCTACGAGGTTCCGGAGGAACTGGCCCGGCTGGCCGGCGAGGCGGTGCCCGGCAGTGGGACCACCACCTCCTGGGGGACCCCGGCGATCGACATCCCGGCGGGCGTGCGGCGGCAGTTGGCCGAGGCGGGCGTCGCCGACGTCGCCTCCTCGCCGGTCTGCACCCTGGAGTCTGAGGCGCACTTCTCCTACCGGCGTGCGTCAACCACCGGCCGGCAGGCCAGCTATGTGTGGGTGGCGCGATGACGGACAGGGGGGCGCGCGCCGCCGAGCTGGCCGCCAACCTCGCCCGGGTGGAGGAGCGCATCCAGGGGGCGTGCGAAGCGGCCGGGCGCGCCAGGTCCGAGGTGACCCTGGTGGTGGTCAGCAAGACGTATCCGGCCGAGGACGTCCGGCTGCTGGCCGGGCTCGGGGTGCGGGAATTCGCGGAGAACCGTGACCAGGAGGCCGTCGAAAAGGCCGCCGCGTGCGCGGATCTCCCGCTGGTCTGGCACTTTGTGGGGCAGTTGCAGACAAACAAGGCGCGTTCGGTGGCCGGTTATGCGGATTATGTGCATTCCGTGGATCGGATAAAGCTGGTCAACGCCCTGTCGGCAGCGGTGGGTCGACGGGAACGCCCCTCGCTGAACTGTCTGATTCAGGTCGCGTTGGAAAAGGAGTCGGGCCTGGGCGAGGGGCGCGGCGGGGCGGCTCCGGCCGAGGTGGGCGCGCTGGCCCGGGCGATCGTCGAGGCTCCCGGGCTGCGCCTGGCCGGGCTGATGACGGTCGCCCCGCTCTCCGGAGCCCTCGCGGGACGCCCGGCGGCGGCCTTTGACCGACTGATAGAAATTTCCAGGGACCTGCGCACGACCGATCCTGCTGCGAACATGGTCTCTGCCGGCATGAGTGCCGATCTGGAGGAGGCGATCGCCGCGGGGGCGACACACGTACGCGTTGGGAGCGCGGTACTCGGCGTGCGCCCCGCCCTCGGGTAACGTCGCCAAACGAGGGGCCACAGTCGAAAATATGGTCATTCCCGAGTAATTCGGGCAGGTTAGCGCAGATATCGTGGATCTCCCGGCCCTTCCGGCCGAAGCCGATCCACCACAGAGCGGAGGACGCAAGCGTGGCTGGCGCGATGCGCAAGATGGCGGTCTACCTCGGCCTCGTGGAGGACGACGGCTACGACCGCCCGGGGTACGGCCCCGATGACGAGTTCGAACCCGAGCCCGAGCCGGAGCGGAACAGGCGCCAGGCGGCGCACGAACCCCCGGCGAGAGAACGCGCGGACGAGCCGGCCCGGGTGATCCACCCGCCGGCCCAACGGGAGACGGAGCCGACACCCGCTCCCGTGCTGACGGAGAGCAGACGGCCCGGGAGGATCGCTCCCGTGTCTTCCATCACACCAGAACGCCAGAACGTGGAGAAGAGCGCGCCGGTGATCATGCCCAAGGTCGTGTCAGAGCGGGAGCCGTACCGGATCACCACGCTGCACCCCAGGACCTACAACGAGGCCCGTACCATCGGGGAACACTTCCGCGAGGGGACCCCGGTGATCATGAATCTGACCGAGATGGACGACACGGACGCGAAGCGACTTGTCGACTTTGCGGCTGGTCTGGTCTTCGGTCTGCATGGCAGCATCGAGCGAGTGACACAGAAGGTCTTCCTGTTGTCGCCTGCTAACGTCGATGTAACGGCGGAGGACAAGGCCCGCATCGCTGAGGGTGGGTTCTTCAACCAGAGCTGACAGCAGGCGCATCGGAAGACGGAGTTGTGACCCGGCGCGAGGCCGGGCACGGACCAGGGGAGAGGTACCGGCGGGATGGGCATCGTTCAACAAGTGCTGTTGATCGCCTTGTACTGCTTCCTCGGGCTGCTGCTCTTCCGACTCGTGATGGACTGGGTCCAGTTGTTCGCGCGCTCCTGGTCGCCCGGCAGCAAGCCGATGATTGTCGCCCTGGAAGCCACCTACACTGTCACAGATCCGCCACTGAAGACGCTGCGGAGGGTCCTCCCTCAGCTGCGCTTCGGGGGTGTGGCGCTTGATCTGTCCTTCTTCGTGTTGATGATCATCGTCTACATCCTGATCAACGTCGTGGCCAGCCTGTGAACGAGTACGGTCTTGCCGCTATGCCGACGATTTACGTTGAGGTGAAGAGATGCCGCTGACCCCCGAGGACGTGCGGAACAAGCAGTTCACGACCGTCCGTCTGCGAGAAGGCTACGACGAGGACGAGGTCGATGCCTTCCTCGACGAGGTTGAGGCGGAGCTGACCAGGCTGCTCCGAGAGAACGAGGATCTGCGCGCCAAGTTGGCCGCCGCCACCAGAGCGGCCGCGCAGAACCAACAGAACATGCGCAAACCGGAGCCGCAGGAGCGGCCTGGCGGGCCCGGTGGCGGGCCCATGCCGGCCATATCAGGTCCGGGCCAGCAGCAGCAGATGGGCGGCCCGCCCCAGCTGCCCGCCGGCCCCGGTGGCCCGCAGGGTCATGGCCCCGGTGGGCCTGGCCCCATGGGTGGCCCCGGTGGCCCTGGTCCGATGGGCGGTCCCGGTGGCCCGATGGGCGGCCCCGGCGGCCAGCAACACCCCGGCGCCCCGGTGCCGATGGGTGGACACGGTGGCCCCGGCGGTCCCGGCGGTCCCGGCCCGATGGGCGGCCACGGCCCGATGCAGCAGCCCGGCGGCGGCAACGAGAGCGCCGCGCGGGTGCTGTCGTTGGCCCAGCAGACCGCCGACCAGGCGATCGCCGAGGCGCGTTCCGAGGCGAACAAGATCGTCGGTGAGGCCCGTAGCCGCGCCGAGGGTCTGGAGCGGGACGCCCGTGCCAAGGCCGACGCCCTGGAGCGGGACGCGCAGGAGAAGCACCGTGTCGCGATGGGCTCCCTGGAGTCCGCCCGCGCCACGCTGGAGCGCAAGGTCGAGGACCTGCGCGGCTTCGAGCGCGAGTACCGCACCCGGCTGAAGTCGTATCTGGAGAGCCAGCTGCGGCAGTTGGAGAGCCAGTCCGACGACTCGCTCGCCCCGCCCCGCTCGCCCGCCGCGCCGGCGCCCTCGCTGCCGCCTTCGCCGCAGCCCTCGCTGGCCTCGGCCGGCGCGCCCACCGGCGGCCCGGGCAACGGCACCCTCGGCGGACACCAGTCCCTCGGCGGCAACCAGCAGATGGGCGGCCACGGCGGTCACGGCGGCCCCGGCCCCAACGGCCCCTCGTCGTACGGCGGTCAGCAGCAGATGTCGCCGGCGATGACGCAGCCGATGGCGCCGGTGCGGCCGCAGGGCCCGCAGCCGGTGCAGCAGGCGCCGTCGCCGATGCGCGGCTTCCTGATCGACGAGGACGACAACTGACGCCGGGTCGCGCCGGCTCGAGGCCGGCCGACCGTTCGGCATAGACGGTCAGATCATCGAGGGGCGGGCCCGGACTCCGAGGAGTCCGGGCCCGCCCCTTCGCGTGATCTCAGACGCGGCGCAGCCAGAAGGTGGCGCCCAGCGCCTCGTCGCCGAACGGGCCCAGGAAGTCGTCCCCGCCGGTGCCCTCGGCGAAGTCGCTCGCCAGCACCTCGCTGGAGACCAGCGCCTGGTGGTCGGTCAACGCCCGCGCCATCTCCTCGTCCTCGGAGGTCCAGCGGACCGCGATCCGGTCGGCGACCTCCAGACCACTGTTCTTCCGCGCCTCCTGGATCAGCCGGATCACGTCCCTGGCCAGCCCGGCCCGGCGCAGCTCCGGGGTGATCTCCAGGTCCAGCGCGACCGTCGCGCCGGTGTCCGAGGCCACCGCCCAGCCCTCGCGGGGGGTCTCGGTGATGATGACCTCCTCCGGGCTGAGCGCGACCCGTTCTCCGTCGACCTCCACAGAGGCCGAGCCGGTGCGCAGCGCCGCCGACAGCTCGGCGGCGTCCGCCTCGGCGATGGCGCGGGCGACGGGCTGGGTGCCCTTGCCGAAACGGCGGCCCAGCGCGCGGAAGTTGGCCTTCGCCGAGGTGTCGACGAGCGAGCCGCCCATCTCGGCCAGGCCGCCGAGCGCGACCACGTTCAGCTCCTCGGCGATCTGCTCGCGCAGGTCGTCGCCGAGCAGCTCGAAGCCCTGGGCCGCGACCAGCGCCCGGCTCAGCGGCTGGCGGGTCTTCACGCCGGACTCGGCGCGGGTGGCCCGGCCCAACTCGACCAGCCTGCGCACCAGCAGCATGTCGCTGGAGAGGTCGGCGTCGACCAGCGAGGGGTCGGCCTCCGGCCAGGTCGCCAGGTGCACCGAGTCGGGGGCGTCCGGGGTCACCGGCACCACCAGGTCCTGCCAGACCCGCTCGGTGATGAACGGGACCAGCGGCGCCATCAGCCGGGTCACCGTCTCCAGCACGTCGTGCAGGGTGCGCAGCGCGGCCGGGTCGGCCTGCCAGAAGCGGCGCCGGGAGCGGCGGACATACCAGTTGGAGAGGTCGTCGACAAAGGTGGATACCAGCTTGCCGGCGCGCTGGGTGTCGAAGTTCTCCATGGCCTCGGTGACCATCTTGACCAGCGCGTTCAGCTCGCTCAGCACCCAGCGGTCCAGCAGCGGCCGGTCGGCCGGCGCCGGGTCGCTCCCGCCGGGCGCCCAGCCGCCGGTGCGGGCGTAGAGGGCCTGGAAGGCCACCGTGTTCCAGTAGGTGAGCAGCGTCTTGCGCACCACCTCCTGGATCGTGCCGTGTCCGACCCTGCGGGCCGCCCACGGGGAGCCGCCGGCCGCCATGAACCAGCGCACCGCGTCCGCGCCGTGCTGTTCCATCAGCGGGATCGGCTCCAGGATGTTGCCCAGGTGCTTGGACATCTTCCGGCCGTCCTCGGCGAGGATCAGCCCGAGGCAGACCACCGACTCGTAGGACGAGCGGTCGAAGACCAGGGTGCCGACGGCCATCAGCGTGTAGAACCAGCCGCGGGTCTGGTCGATGCCCTCGCAGATGTACTGCGCCGGGTAGTGCCGCTCGAACATCTCCCGGTTGCGGTACGGGTATCCCCACTGCGCGAACGGCATCGAGCCCGAGTCGTACCAGCCGTCGATCACCTCCGGCACCCGCTCGGCGGTCAGCGCGCAGCCCTCGGCCGGGCAGTCGAAGGTGACCGCGTCGACATAGGGCCGGTGCGGGTCGAGGCCCGACTGGTCGGCGCCGGTCAGCTCGCTCAGCTCGGCCAGCGAGCCGACGCAGGTGAGGTGGCCGTCCGCGCAGCGCCAGATGGGCAGCGGGGTGCCCCAGTAGCGGTTGCGGGAGAGCGCCCAGTCCACGTTGTTGTTGAGCCAGTCCCCGTAGCGGCCGTGCTTGACGGACTCCGGGTACCAGGCGGTGCGCTCGTTCTCCCGCAGCAGCTTGTCGCGCACGGCGGTGGTGCGGATGTACCAGGACGGCTGTGCGTAGTAGAGCAGCGGGGTGTGGCACCGCCAGCAGTGTGGATAGCTGTGCTCGTAGGCGACGTGCGCGAACAGCAGCCCGCGCGCGGCCAGGTCGGCGGTCAGCGCCTCGTCCGCCTTCTTGAAGAACTGGCCGCCGACCAGCTCAAGGCCCTCCTCGAAGGTGCCGTTGGCGCGGACCGGGTTGAGCACCGGCAGGCCGTAGGAGCGGCAGGTCCGCAGGTCGTCCTCGCCGAAGGCGGGGGACTGGTGGACCAGCCCGGTGCCGTCCTCGGTGGTGACATAGTCGGCGTTCACCACGTAGTGCGCGTCCGAGCCGCCGAAGTCCAGCGACTGGAACGGGCGTTGGTAGGTCCAGCGCTCCATCTCGGCGCCGGTGAACGTCTCGCCCGTCCGCTCCCAGCCCTCGCCCAGGGCCCGCTCCACCAGCGGCTCGGCGACGACGAGGCGCTCCTCGCCGTTGGCCGCCACGACGTAGGTGACCTCGGGGTGGGCGGCGACCGCCGTGTTGGAGACCAGCGTCCAGGGGGTGGTCGTCCACACCAGCAGCGCGGCCCGGCCGGCCAGCGGGCCCGAGGTGAGCGGGAAGCGGACATAGACGGAGGGGTCGACGACCGTCTCGTAGCCCTGCGCCAGCTCGTGGTCCGACAGCCCCGTCTCGCAGCGCGGGCACCAGGGGGCCACCCGGTGGTCCTGGACGAGCAGGCCCCTGTCGAAGATCTGCTTGAGCGACCACCAGACCGACTCGATGTACTCGGGGTCCATGGTGCGGTAGGCGTTCGGCAGGTCGACCCAGTAGCCCATGCGGCGGGTCAGCTCGTCGAACGCGTCGGTGTGGCGGGTCACCGACTCGCGGCACCTGGCGTTGAACTCGGCGATGCCGTACGCCTCGATGTCCTGCTTGCCGGTGAAGCCCAGCTCCTTCTCCACGGCCAGCTCGACGGGCAGGCCGTGGCAGTCCCAGCCGGCCTTCCGCGTCACGTGGTAGCCGCGCATGGTGCGGAAGCGGGGGAAGACGTCCTTGAAGACCCGGGCCTCGATGTGGTGGGTGCCGGGCCGGCCGTTGGCGGTGGGCGGGCCCTCGTAGAAGACCCACTCGGGGCGGCCCTCGGACTGCTCCAGGCTGCGGGCGAAGGTCTTGTTCCGCTCCCACAGCTCCAGGATCTCGTGCTCCAGGGCGGGCAACTCCACCTGGGGCGGTACATGGCGGTACTGCTGCGTCATCGGATCGTCCTCCGGCGGGACACCTGCGTGCGTTCTCCGTCCGGAGGGACGAGAGCGCGCGCTCCCGCGGTACCACCCTCCTTGGCCGGGGCCGCCAACTGGCCTGCCCGACCCGCTCGTTGGGCCGCGATGCCGGATCTACTCACCCGCGTGGGGCTTTCTGCCGGCGGCTCCGGGGTGATCTTCACGTCGGGCCGGCCCCCGGGCTTCCACCGTCCCCGGGTCGCTGCGGGCCGCCTGACGACGCTACTCGTCCCCATCAACGCCTCTCGCGGGTCCCAGTGTACGGGCGTCCGGCGGGCGCCGGTGACCGGTTATCCCGGGGCCGGGCGGGGCACAACGCAGGTGCGGTCCGGCGTGGCCTCGCGGCGGAGCCCCATGGTCGACTTATCGTTCCGGACACGATTCGCCAGCAAGATCACACTATGTGAAGGGATCGCGTCAGCGACGCGGGGGCCCGGGCAGACAGGAGCCGAGCAGTGGCAACGAAGAAGAGCACCACGCGACAGCCGGAACCGGGGGCCGAGGCCACCGGCACCATGGCCCCGCCCCACCCGGGCGACCTCGCGGTCCGCGCGGGGGAGGAGCCGTGGACCCCGGAGGAGGTCGCCGAGGCCCGTGCGGGGCTGACCGCCGAGGCCGACCGGCTGCGCGAGGAGATCAGCGCGGCGGAGGAGGCGCTGACCGGGCTGATGCGGGACTCGGGCGACGGCGCCGGCGACGACCAGGCGGACACCGGCTCGAAGAACGCGACCCGCGAGCACGAGATGGCGCTGACCACCAACAACCGGGAGATGCTGTACCAGACCGAGCGCGCGCTGCGCCGCATCGAGGCCGGCACCTACGGCCTCTGCGAGAGCTGCGGCGACCCGATCGGCAAGGCACGGATGCAGGTCTTCCCCCGGGCCACGCTCTGCGTGGACTGCAAGCAGAAACAGGAGCGGCGGCTCTGACGGACTTCCGAGCCTCGCACGGCCGTGTCGTACCCTCGTTCCGTGAGCGAGGCGGAGCGAACCATCGAGACCCCCGAAGAGCCCGAGCCGGTCGCCGAGGACCCCGGGGACGCCGTGCGTGAGGACGACTCCGCGGCCGATGACTCCAAGCCCGCCGAGGAGGCCGGCCGGGACGAGCCGGCCGCGCGCGGCCCGCGCCGGGTCGGGGTGCTGGTCGCCGTCGCCGGCCTCGCCTACCTGCTGGACCTGGCCACCAAGCTCTGGGTGGTCGACTACCTGGAGAACCCGGACCCCAACCGCGAGATCGAAGTGATCGGAGAGTGGCTCCGGTTCGTGGCGGTGCGCAACCCGGGCGCGGCCTTCGGCTTCGGCGAGACGCTGACCGTCGTCCTCACCTGCGTCGCCACCGCCGTGATCGTGGTGATCATCCGGCTGGCTCGCAAGCTCTACAGCGCGCCCTGGGCGGTGGCGCTCGGGCTGCTGCTGGGCGGGGCGCTGGGCAACCTCACCGACCGGCTGCTGCGTTCCCCCGGCGTCTTCGAGGGGCACGTGGTCGACTTCATCGCCCCCAAGCACTTCGCCGTCTTCAACCTGGCGGACTCCGCGATCGTCTGCGGCGGCATCCTGATCGTGCTGCTCTCCTTCCGTGGCCTGGACCCTGACGGGACCGTGCACCGGGACTGACTCCGTTTCGGGCATACTCGATCGGGTGAGCACGCTTCCCGAAACCCGGACACTGCCCGTTCCCGAGGGACTGGAGGGGGAGCGGGTCGACGCCGCGCTCGCCAGGATGTTGGGGTTCTCCCGCACCAAGGCGGCCGAGCTGGCCGCCGCTGGCAAGGTGCGGCTCGACGGCGCCGAGGTGGGCAAGTCCGAGCGGGTGACCGGGGGTTCCTGGCTTGAGGTCGAGATGCCGGCGCCGCCGACCCCGGTGCGGGTGGTGGCCGAGCCGGTGCCGGGGATGGCGATCGTCCACGACGACGACGACCTCGTGGTCGTCGACAAGCCCGTCGGGGTCGCGGCGCACCCCAGCCCCGGCTGGCGCGGGCCGACCGTGATCGGCGGGCTGGCCGCCGCCGGCTACCGGATCGCCACCTCGGGCGCGGCCGAACGCCAGGGCGTGGTGCACCGGCTGGACGTGGGCACCTCGGGGCTGATGGCGGTCGCCAAGTCCGAGCTGGCCTACCGGGAGCTGAAGCGGCAGTTCCGCGACCGCACCGTGGACAAGCGGTACCACGCGGTCGCCCAGGGGCATCCGGACCCCCTCTCCGGAACCATCGACGCGCCCGTCGGCCGGCACCCGACCGCCGACTACAAGTGGGCGGTGGTCGCCGACGGCAAGCACGCGGTGACCCACTACGACCTGGTCGAGGCGTTCCGGGCGGCCAGCCTGCTCGACATCAGGCTGGAGACCGGACGCACCCACCAGATCCGGGTCCATCTGGCGGCGCACCGTCACCCCTGCGTCGGCGACCTCACCTACGGCGCCGACCCCACCCTCGCCAAGCGCCTCGGCCTGACCCGGCAGTGGCTGCACGCCGTGCGGCTGGGCTTCGCGCACCCGGCGGACGGCCGCTGGGTCGAGTTTGTCAGCGACTATCCGGACGACCTTGGCCGCGCCTTGGCCGTGCTGCGGGCGGAGAGCGCGTAGGAAGAACTACGTGGATCAACTCACTCTGCTCTTCGCCCTGTTGCTCGGCTCCGTCGTGATGGTGCCGCTGGCGGAGTGGCTGAGAGTGCCGCCGCCGGTGCTGATGACCGTCTTCGGCGGCGGGTTGGCGCTGCTGCCGGCGGTGCCGGACGTGTCGCTGCCGCCGGAGTTCATCCTCCCGCTGGTGCTGCCCCCGGTGCTCTACGCCGCCGTGCAGCGGACCTCCTGGCGGCAGTTCGCCGCCAACATCCGGCCGATCCTGCTGCTCGCCGTGGCGCTGGTCTTCGTCACCACGGCGGCGGTGGCCGCGGTGGCGCAGCTCGTGGTGCCGGACCTGCCGTTGGCGCCGGCGATCGCGCTGGGCGCGCTGGTCGCGCCGCCGGACCCGGTCGCGGCCACCGCCGTGGCCGGCCGGCTGGGGCTGCCGCGCCGGATGGTGTCGATCCTGGAGGGCGAGGGGCTCTTCAACGACGTCACCGCGATCACGCTCTACCACGTGGCCATCACCGCCGCCGTGACCGGCTCGTTCTCCGCCTGGGAGGCCGGCGGGGAGCTGGTGCTGTCGGCGCTGGTCGCGGTGGTGGTCGGGCTGGCCCTCGGCTGGCTCACCACCCGGCTGCTGGTGCTGCTGGGGGACGCGACGCTGCGCACCGGGCTGACGTTGCTGGCTCCGTTCGCCGCCTACGCGGTGGCCGAGGAGCTGCACGGCTCGGGTGTGCTCTCGGTGCTGGTCGCCGCGCTCTTCGTGGGCGAACGGGCCACCGACCCGGACGACGTGACGGGGCGGCTGACCGGGCAGAGCTTCTGGGCGGTGATGGACCTGCTGGTCACCGGCGTGGCGTTCGGCCTGATCGGCCTGGAGCTGAACGTGGTGCTCACCGCCGCCTCAGGGCGCTGGGGCGAACTGCTGCCCGCCGCCGGCCTGGTGCTGGTCGCCGTCGTGCTGGTGCGGCTGCTGTGGCTGCTGCCGGCGGCCTGGCTCGCCAAGCGGCTGCACCGCAGGGCCAACCTGGACGAGGACATCCCGCACAGCTGGCGGGAGACCGTGATCATGTGGTGGTCCGGGATGAGGGGCGTGGCCTCGGTGGCGCTGGCCCTGGCGGTGCCGCTGACCGTGGACGACGGGGGCGCCTTCCCGGAGCGGAACGCGATCATCTTCATCGCGTTCACGGTGGTGGTGGGCACCCTGCTGATCCAGGGGCTGACGCTGCCCTGGCTGGCGAACCGGCTCGGGGTGCGCGGGGACAGCCGCCGCGAGGAGGAGCTGGAGCACGAGCTGGCGGTGCGCGCGGCCAAGGCGGCCAAGCGCCGGCTGCGCGAGATCACCCACGAGATGGACCTCCCCGAGGAGACCAGCGAGGCGCTGCTGCGGCGCGCCTACGACATCGGGATGCGGCTCTCCCCGCGCGTCGCGGAGGAGGACCGGCGCGAGTACGCCACCCAACGCACCCAGCGGGTACGGGAGATGCAGCGCCTGCACTCGGAGCTGCTGTCGGCGGCCCGGCGCGCGGTCCTCGACGCCAGGGGCGAGCCGGGCACCGACCCCGAGGTGGTGGACCGGGTCCTCAACGAGCTGGACCGCCGCAGCCTGCCGCACGGCTGAGCCGCGCCGCGCGGGCTTCCGGACACGACCCGGTCCCGCGCGGGCTCGCGGTCACTTCTCCAGGGAGGGCGGCGTGGCGGCCGGGCCTGTGGCGACCCGGGGCAGGGCGTAGGGGTGGTTGTCCCGCAGCCAGGCGATCAGCTCCTCGCGGACCGCGCAGCGCAGCGTCCACACGTCGTCCGCGTTCCGCGCCGACATCGCGGCCCGCACCTGGATGGTGGTGGGCGTGGTGTCGGTGATCACCAGGCTCCAGCTGCGGCCGTCCCAGTCCTTGCGGCCCAGCAGGAACTCCTGGAGGTGCTTGCGGAGTTCGGCGACGGGCGCGGTGTGGTCCAGGTGGAGGAAGACCGTGCCGGTGATCTCGTGGCCGCCGCGCGACCAGTTCTCGTAGGGCTTGCTGTTGAAGTAGGAGACCGGCATGGTCAGCCGGCGGTCGTCCCAGATGCGGATCGTCAGGAACGCCAGCGAGATCTCCTCGACGGTGCCCCACTCGCCCTCGACCACCACGGTGTCGCCGATCTTCACCGAGTCGCCGAAGGCGACCTGGAGCCCGGCGAACAGGTTGCCCAGCATCGACTGGGCGGCCACGCCGGCGATGATGCCGATGACGCCGGCCGAGGCCAGCATCGAGGTGCCCAGCGCGCGGAGGTCGGGGAAGACCAGCAGTATCGCCACGGCGGCGGCGACCACCGCCAGCACGGAGGTGACGACCCGGCGCAGCATCACCAGCTGGGTGCGGAACTGCCGCACCCGCGCCTGGTCGTCGGTGCGCGCCGCGTAGCGGGTGAGGACGTTCTCCGCGACCGCGTCGGCCACCCGAATCGCCAGCCAGGCGGCGGCGGCGATGGTGACGGTGGCCAGCACGCTGTGCACCACGTCGTTCCGGCGCAGCTGGAGGTCGAACAGGTCGTAGGTGATCTGCACGGCGGCCGAGGCCAGCAGCACCTGGAGCGGCAGCTGGCAGCGGCGCAGCAGACCCCAGATGCGGGTCTCGCCGTGCCGGGCGTCGGCCATGCGCAGCATCCGGTCGATCAGCCAGCCTATGAGCAGGGTGAGCGTGATGGTGCCGCCGATCACCAGCAGCGGGCGCAGCACGTCATCCATCGGTTCCGTCTCCGCTTCTTCTTCCTGGTCCGGGTGGCCCGGGTCGGTGTGGCCCGGGGCGGTGCGTGCCGGGTCGTGCGTCCCGTTCGTTGTCGTCCCGGCCAGGCTAGCTGGCAGGATGGGCACTCCCGAGCCGCAGGGCTCGCGGACCAGGCCGGACGACGGGAAGGCGAGCCCCCACCGTGAGCGATGTCATGCTCCTCCACTCCGCTTACGGCCTACGGCCGGCGGTCCTGGCGGCGGCCGAGCGGCTGCGGGCCGCCGGGCACCGGGTGTGGACGCCGGACCTCTACGAGGGCCGAACGGCCGAGACCGTGGAGGAGGGGATGGCGATCAAGGACGAGATCGGGCGCGACGAACTGCTGCGGCGCGCGATCGCCGCCACCGCCCCGCACTCGGACGCGGGCGTCGTCTACGCCGGCTTCTCGCTGGGCGGCTCGCTGGCGCAGACCATCGCGCTCGGCGACGCCAGGGCGCGCGGCCTGCTGCTGCTCCACGGGACCTCGGACATCGCCCAGGACGCTGCGGTGGACGACCTGCCGACCCAGCTCCATGTCGCCGACCCCGACCCGTTCGAGCCGCACGACTGGCTGACCGCCTGGTATCTGCGGATGGGGCGGGCCGGGGCCGACGTGGAGGTCTTCCGCTACCCGGGCGCCGGGCACCTCTACACCGACCCCGAGCTGCCGGACTACGACGCCGAGGCCGCCGAGGAGACCTGGCGGATCGCGTTGGGCTTCCTCGCCGAGTTGGACTGACGCCGGTCGCGGGCGGGTTGTCCCTCAGTCCTCCTTGGCGCAGCGCCCGCTGCCGCCGCCGCTGGGGTCGCAGATCAGCGCCAGGTCGGCCGGGTCCTGGCTGAGGTAGCGGCCGACGCACTCGTTGCGGGTGGTCAGGCCCGCCTCGGCGCAACGGGCCACCGCCGCGCGGCCGTCGGCGAACGGGCCGGGCGCGTAGATCACCCAGTACCCCGGGTTGAGCGAGGCGTAGTCGTCGCTGAGCAGCACCTCGGCCTCGGGGACGTCGGCCCGGACGGCGGCCAGCCGGCGGTCCCTGGTCTCCACTCCGGTGCCGACCGGCTCGGAGAAGAGCTGCGCCACCCAGCGCCCGTCGGGCTCGGGATCGGGCTCCGGTTCCGGTTCCGTCGTCTCCTCGGTCTCCTCGGGGGTCGGCTCCGGCTCCTCCGACTCCTCGGGGGTCGGCTCGGGTTCGGTCTCGGTGTCGGACTCGACGGGGGAGGGCGGCGTCTGGTCCTCCTTCTCCTCCTCGGGCGTCGGCGCGGAGGCGTCGTCCGTCGGGCCGACCGTCGGGCCGGCCTCCACCCGTTCCTCGCCGCCTTCGCCGTCGCGCAGCAGCACCCAGGCGGTCGGCGTGCCGACCAGGAGCAGCGCGCTGGCCACCACGGCCACCGCGAGCAGGCCACGGGAGCGGCCGCCGCCGGGCGGCGCGGGCGGCCCGGCCGTGGTGGTCGGCGCGGTCGGCGTTGGCGTCGGGGACTGGGTTGGCGTCGGGGTCGGGGTCGCGGGGGGCGTGGGCGTTCCCGGTGGGGGCGCCGGCAGGGGCAGGTCCTGCTGGGTGGGCACCGGGGCAACGGGCGCCGGGGGCTGGCCCGTTGCCAGCCGAGCGGCCTCGGCCAGCATCGCGTCGAGTGCCTCGGCGTTGGGCCGGGCCGCCGGGTCGCGCTGGAGCAACGCCGTCAGCGCCCCGGTCAGCGGGCCCGAGCGCACCGGCGGGGGTATCGGGTCCTCCAGCACGGCGGTCAGGGTGGCCAGGGTGGTCTCCCGGCGCAGCGGCGAGTGGCCCTCGGTGAGGATGTAGAGCGTGATGCCCAGCGACCACAGGTCGGCCGCCGGGTCGTCGGGGGCGCCCCTGATCCGCTCGGGCGCCAGGTACTCGGGCGAGCCGACGATCCCGCCGGTGGCGGTGAGCGAGCTGGGCGCGCCGGACAGCGCGGCGATCCCGAAGTCGGTGAGCACCGCCGAACCGTCCTCGCGCAGCAGGATGTTGGCCGGCTTGATGTCGCGGTGGTGGATGCCGGCGGCGTGCGCCGCCCGTAGCGCGGAGAGCACGTCGCGCCCCCAGCGGATCACGTCCGCCGGCGCGACGGGGCCGCCCCGCGCCCTGGTGTGCAGGGTCTCGCCGGGCAGCAGCTCCATCACCAGCCAGGGGTGCGGGGCCACGTCCACGATGTGGTAGATCCGCACCACATGGGGGTGGGTGAGCCGGGCCAGGGCCCTGGCCTCGCGGAGCACCCGCTCGCGCAGCACCTCGGGCGGGGGAACGTGCCCGACGCCCTCGGGGTCCTCGCGGGGCCGCACCTCCTTCAGGGCGACCTCTCGGTGCAGCGCCACGTCCCGCGCGCACCAGACGGTGCCCATGCCGCCCCGGCCGAGCCGCCGCAGCAGCTCGAAGCGGCCGTCGATGATCTGTCCCCGTTCCGCCCCTGCCATGAGGCCCAAGCGTATGGCACCCGGCGGGGGCCGCCGACGCCAACGGGCGGGCGCACCCGGGACGTTGCCCGGGGCCCCGCCCGTCGGCGCGGCGCTGGGGTGAGGGCGGCCGTTGCCCGGTGCCGTTACTCGGTGCCGGACTCCTCCTCGATGCCTTCCTCGGGAGCCTCGCCGTCGCCCTCCTCGGTGCCTTCCTCGGCGCCGTCCTGCGGCTGGTCGTCCTCGACGAGCGTGGTGGCCAGCATCGCCTCCCAGTCGGCGGCGCTCCGAGGCGCCTCCACGACCTGCCCGTTGACCTTGATGGTCGGGGTACCGGAGACGTCCTCCGTCGCGTCGAACTTGTCCGACATCTGGAGCGCCCAGCCGGCGAACATGCTGTTGTTCACGGCCGTCTCGAAGTCGGTGTTGCCCTCCAACTCGGGCACGTTCTGCGCCAGTTCGATCAGCCGCTCGTCGCTCCCGAAGTCGTCCGTGGACTCCGAGGGGTGGTTGTCCACCGCGTAGAGCTGCTCGTGCAGGCCCTGGAACGCCTCCGGGCTCACGTCGAGCGCGGCGCCCAGCGCGGAGACCGCGTTCCGGGAGCCGGTGCCGCCGAGCCGCTCGTCCAGGAAGGTGCCGAAGACGTACTCGACGTTGTAGTCGCCGTTCTCGATGCCCTCGTGGATGGACTCGCCGACGCCCTGCTCGAACGCGGCGCAGGACGGGCAGCGCGGGTCCTCGTAGAGGGTGATGGTGTTGGCGGCCTCGGGGTCGCCGATCAGCACGGTCAGCCCGTCCTCGCCGGTGGTGTTGGAGGGCGCGGCGACGCTGTCGGCGTTCTCGTCGACCTCGGCGCGGACCGCGCCCCAGTCGGTGGCGTCCCCTTCGCTGCCGCCGTCCATGTTGGCGACGGCCACGCCTATGCCGGCGGCTATCGCGAGGATGGCCACCACCGAGCCGCCGACGACCAGTTGCCGGCGGATCTTCTCCTTCTTCTTCTGCTTCTGTCGCTCCGCGAGGAGCCGCTCACGGGCGGCGCGCTTGGCCTCTTGGGAGTTGCGCTTGCTCATGGGGATTCGACGTCTTTCGTCTCAGTGTTCGGGTCAGGGATGCGTGTCCGTGCGTGCCAGGGTGTGGCGTGCCGTCGCTCGGCGGGCGTGCCGAACGAGGGCGGTGACGCGTGGGTGGGGGCCGCGCTCTGCCGGGCGTGCGCCTCGGCGTGCCTCAGCGCGCGGCGGCGAGCGCCGGGGGTCCTCTGCGGAGCAGCGAGTGGACCAGCGGCGCGGTGGTCGGCCGCTGCGGGCGGGCGCTGGCCGGCGCCGGGCGCGGCGGCTCCTCGGCC
>NZ_RFFJ01000114.1 GCF_003696235.1 Streptomyces triticirhizae | reverse complement strand
GGGGGCCGGCGCCGGCTCGGCCGCCGGCTTGGCGTCGACCTCGGCCGCCTCGGCCGCCGCCTCCGCCTCGGCCTCGGCCTCGAGCGCCGCGCGCTCGGCGCTGCGGTCGGCGGCGCGCTCGGCCGCCCTGGACTCGGCCGCCTGGCGCTCTATTTCGGCCTGGATGGCGCTCGGGTCGGTCACCAGCAGGGCGTTCTCGCGCTGCTTGGCCGCGGCCTCGGCGAGCACGGCCTGTGCCTCGGGCGTGGCGTCGCCGGGCGCGTCCTGGGCCGCGCGGCCCTGCCCGGGCACGTCAACGGCCCTGACCTGCCAGGCCACTTCGTCGGCGACATCGGAGACGCGTTCGGCCGATCCGGCCGATGTGGGGGCGATGGCGAGGGCTGCGGCGGCGAGGCCCGTGGTGGCCAGGGCGGCGGTCGCGGTGCGCCGCCAGCGAATCACGCCGGTCCTGCCGGAACTTCCGGGACTGCGGTGAGCGGGCATTTCAGGGGTCCTCTTGTTCTCGCGTGGTGCTCGCGGATCGCGATGGCCCTTGTTAACAGCCCTTAAAAACGAAATGCAATAACCCTACGTACTAGATGGCGTAGTGTGGCGCGCTCGGCAAAAACCCGTTTGGGCGCGTTATGACTGGCGTCGAGAACTCGAAAAGAGCACTACCGGCTTTCGTATGTGACCTGAGTCCTATGACGCGCGTCACAGTAGTGGACACTTCACGAGGGCAAAGCATCCAGCCGTGTGAATGCGTCGAAGACACCGCCGATTGGCGGCGTTCGGGGGTCGTTCAGCGGACCCAGAGGGTGATCGTCGAGCCGCGTGGCGCCTCTTCGTCCCTGACCGACTGGTTGAAGACGGTCCCGGTGAAGAACAGCTGGTTGACGTTCACGCGGAAGCCCAGGTCCTCCAGGATGCGGCGGGCCTCGTCCTCGTCCTCGCCCCGCACGTCGGGGACCATGATCATCTCTGGGCCCTTGGAGATGGTCAGCTCCACGGTGTCGCCCTCGCCCGCGCTCTCGCCGCCCACGGGGGACTGCTCGGCCACGGTGCCCGCCTCCTGTTCGGAGTGCACCCGCTCCTCGGCGACCTCGACCTCGAAGCCGGCCTCCCGCAGCCGCCGCATCGCCGAACCCTCCGGATCGCCCACCACGTTGGGCACCGACAGCTCCTGGCCACGGCTGACCACCAGGTTCACCGGGGTCTCGGGGCGCCGCTCCGCGCCCGGCTCCGGATCGCTCTCGATCACGGCGCCCCTGGGCACCTCGTCGGAGAACCTCGCCGTTTCCTCGCCGACGACCAGCCCCACCTCGGCCAGCTGCTCCCTCGCCTCGTCCGCGGGCACGCCCCGCAGGTTGGGCACCACGGCGATCTCGGGTCCCCGGGAGACCACCACGGTCACCGTCGCGTTCCGGCGCACCCGCTCCCCGCGCTCGGGGTCGGTGGAGATGACATGGCCTGGCTCGACGGTCTCCGAGTACTCCTCGACGATCCGCACCTTCAGGCCGGCCGAGCGAAGCTCCCGCTCGGCCTCGTCGACCGGCAGGTCATAGACCCCCGGAGTGCGTTGGAACTGGCCGGAGTTGATGTACCAGACGCCGATCCCGCCGGCCAGCAGCAGCACCCCGGCCAGCACCAGCGACAGCACCCCCCGCCGGGACAGCCGGCGCCGCCCGCGCCCGGACGGCGTCTCCGGCGGGAGCGACGCGCCCGAGGGCAGGTCGATCCTGGCCGTGTGGTCCACGCCCGCCGGCTCCCGGCGCACCGCGCCGGGCAGCCGCGACACCCGCCGTGTCTCGTCCTCGGAGCCCAGGGGACCGGCGTCCTCGGCGCCTTCGGGCCGTTCCCGCCGCTCGACGACGGGCGGCGGGGCGTCCAACTGGTCGTCGCTCAGCGCCGCCCGCGCCAGCCGGGCGCTGGCCAGCATCGCCGCCGCGTCGGCCAGCCGACCCTCCGGGTCGCGCGCCGTGGCGGCGGCCACCAGCTCGTCGAGCGGCGGCGCGAGGCCGGGCACCACCTCGGACGGCGGCGGCACGTCGTGGTGCACATGGGCGTAGAGCACCTGGGCGGGGGAGTCACCGGTGTGCGGCTTCCCACCGGTGAGCATCTCGTAGAGCAGCACCCCGCAGGCGTAGACGTCGGTGCGGGCGTCCACCGCGCCGCTCTCGATCTGCTCCGGGGCCAGATAGGAGACGGTGCCCAGCAGCGAACCCGTGTCCGCCGAGGTCTGGCCGTCCACGCCGCGCACCAGCCCGAAGTCCGCGACCTTGACCCGGCCGTCCGAGCCGATCAGCACGTTCTCCGGCTTGACGTCGCGGTGCACCAGGCCGGCGCGGTGCGCGGCGGCCAGCCCCGCGAGCATCGGCTCAAGGATGTCCAGCACCGGCCGGACCGCCAGCGCCCCGCGCTCGCGCAGCACGTCCCGCAGCGTGCAGCCGTCGACGTACTCCATCGCCAGATAGACGTAGCCGCCGTCGGCGCCCTGGTCCAACACCCCCACGATGTTGGGGTGATCGAGCCGCGCCACCGCCTTGGCCTCGCGGATGAACCGGGCCACGAAGCCGGCGTCGGAGACCAGCGGCGGGTGCATCACCTTCAGCGCCAGCACCCGGTCGAGCCGGGTGTCGACGGCCCGGTAGACCGTGGCCATGCCACCCACGGCGATCCGCTCGACGACCTGGTACCGGCCGTCGAGCACGCGTCCGATCAGCGGGTCGTGCAGGGTGGTGTCCACAGCGCCCGATTTTACGGCGACCCGTCAGCCCCACGCGGCCCGCCCGCCGGTCGACGGGCCACCGCAGCGGGAATGCCGCGAGACCGAAGCGGAACGGTGACGAAACCGGGAACGGCTCAGCCGGACGCCAGCCCCAGCGTCTCCCTGATCTCCACCTCGATGTCGATGCCCATCGTGGCGTACCCCTCCTCCACCGCGCTCCAGAACGCGTCCTCGTCCGAGGCCGAGGCGGCCGACTCCCAGACCGGCAGGCTCTCCTGGCGCGCGACCAGCAGCCGGTCCACCGGCTCGGCCACCCGGGGCCACTCGGCGCCGGAGAGCGACTCCATCTCGTCCTCGATGGCGGAGACCATCTCCGCAGCCCACTCCCGGCCGGTCGCCAGGTCGCTCTCGCCGGGCAACGGCTCGTACCAGACGGTGATTTCGAGCGGGTTGGTCAGCTCCAGATAGGCCAGCGACTCCTCGTCGAACGCCCCCGGATCGCCGCGCAGCGACGCGTCGAGCGCGTCCCCCTCGACATGGGCGAAGAAGCAGAGGATCTCCCGGTCGCCCAGCCCCCAGCCGCCGGGCTCGGGATGGTAGTAGTACGGCACCACCTCGGCGGGCAGCGCCCACATGTCCAGGACGAACGAGGGCGCCAGGCGCGGGCACTCCCGCTCCGCGAAGGCGGCCAGCTCCTCGACGCCGGGAAAGGAGTCGTAGCCGGTCACCTCGACCGAGCCGAACACCTCGCCCTCGTGCGGGGCCTCGCAGGGCAGCACGGTGACGAACCGTTCCCTGGCGCCCTCGTCCTCGTACTGGTCGATGCCGCCGGAGGAGTCGAAGCAGTCGCCGATCCCGATGTCGAGGACCGTCCGCTCCTCGCCGTCCGGGCCCTCGGCGTCGTCGCCGTTGGCCCCGTCGTCCGAGCCCTTGTCTCCGTTTCCGCCGTCGTCGGGCTCCCGTTCGCCGGACTCTGCGGTGCCGCCGGGGCCGTCGTCGGAGGCGTTGAGCGCCAGCGGCACCAGCACCGCCAACGCCACGATCTGGGCGCCGGCCAGCGCCATCGCCGCGATGGCCAGGCCCCGGCCACGCCCCCGGCCGGTCGCCAGCCGGCCCAGCGCGAGCACGCCCAGCACCAGAGCCACCGGGAAGAGCGCGACCAGCGAGAGCACGAACGCCCAGACCGCCAGCGGCTCGAACCGGGCCGGGGGCGGCGGCGCGGGGGGCGCGGGCGGCTCCGGGCCGCCGGCCGGCCACCCGGGTGTGGTCGGAGTACTCAACTGGGCTCCCAGAACGAGAGATCGGGCGCGGACCCCGCCGGGAAACCTCGGGGAGTGGCGGAAGCGTATATCAGCGTGCGAAAGCGGGGCGTTCGGGGTCGAGCGCCGCCAGACCCTCCGTCGGCGAGGACGCCTCGGCGAAGTGCCGCCGGGGAATCCGGCCCGCCAGCGCCGCCAGCCGGCCGGCCGACACCGCCTCCCGCATCGCCCGCGCCATCAGCACCGGCCGCCGCGCCCTGGTCACGGCCGAGGCCAGCATCACCCCGGCGCAGCCCAACTCCATCGCGAGCGCCACGTCGGACGCGGTGCCGGCCCCGGCGTCCAGGATCACCGGAACGCCGGCCCGCTCGGTGATCAACGCGAAGTTGTGCGGGTTGCGGATGCCCAGGCCCGAGCCGATCGGCGAGCCCAGCGGCATCACCGCCGCGCAGCCCACGTCCTCCAACCGCCGCGCCACCACCGGGTCGTCGCCGGTGTAGGGCAGCACGGTGAAGCCGTCGTCGACCAGGGTCTCGGCCGCCTCCAGGGTGGCCACCGGGTCGGGGAGGAGGGTGCGTTCGTCGGCGATGACCTCCAGCTTCACCAGATCGGTGCCCAGCGCCTCGCGCGCCAGCCGGGCGGTCAGCACCGCCTCGCCCGCCGTGTGGCAGCCGGCGGTGTTGGGCAGCACCGCGATGTCCAACCCGGCGAGGACCGAGAGCACCGAGCCGCTGGTCGTCGGGTCGAGGCGGCGCATCGCCACCGTGGTCAACTCGGTGCCTGAGGCGCGCAGCGCGTCGCGGAGCACCGCCAGGCTGGGGGCGCCCCCGGTGCCCATGATCAACCGGGAGTTCAGCCGCAGCCCGCCGAGCGTCAGCGGCTCGTCGCCGTCGGCGGGCGGCGTGGACGCCGCCCGCGTGGGGTCAGCCGTGGGGTCCGTCGCATTGGTCAACGGTCTCAACCTCCCTGTACCGCCGTCAGCACCTCGACCCGGTCGCCCTCGGCGAGCCGCAGCCCCGGCCACTGGCCGCGCGGCACCACCGTCTCGTTGACGGCCGCCGCGATCCCGGAGGGCGCCGTCCCCGAGGGCGCGCCGCTCAACGCGCCGACCAGCGCCGCCAGGGTGGTGCCGGCCGTCAGCTCGCGGGGCTCGCCGTTCACGGAGACGGTCACCCGACCGTCGGGGAGCGTGGTCATGCCGACACCTCCGAGGACCGGCCGGCGCGCGCCAACGGGCTCGCGCCGGTGCTCGCGCCGGCGTTTCCGGGGCCGCCAGCGCCGGCGTGCGCGCCCGCACCCGTGAACCGGCCCGGGTGGAACGGACGGGCCTGGTCCGGGGGTTCGCCCCCGGTGAGCGTCGCGGCCAGCGTCTCGCCGGTGATCGGGGCCAGCAGCACCCCGTTGCGGTGGTGGCCCGTCGCCATCTGGAGCCCGGGCAGCGCCGTCGGACCCAGCAGCGGACCGTTGTCCGGGGTGGTCGGGCGCAGCCCCGCGCGGGTCTCGACCAGCGGCAGCTCGGTGATCCCCGGCAGCAACTCGTGTGCGTCACGCAGCAGTTGGTAGACGCCGCCGGCGGTGACCGAGGTGTCCCAGCCGCGCTCCTCCGAGGTGGCGCCCAGCACCAGCTCGCCGTTCTCCCTGGGCACCAGGTACACCTGCTCGCCGCGCACCACGGCGCGCACCGTGCGCCCCAACAGCGGCGGCAGGCCCGGCAGATCGCGCAGCCGCAGGATCTGCCCCTTCACCGGCCGCACCGGGACCGCCACCTCGGGCGGCAGCCCCGCCAGCCGTCCGCTCCGGCTGCCGCCGGCCAACACCGTCTGCCCCGCGTGCAGTTGGTCGCCGTCCGCCAGCCGCACCCCGGCCGCCCGGTCGCCGGACACCAGCAGCGCGCTCGCCTCCCGCCGCACCAGGGTCACCCCGGCGCGCACGCACCCGGCCAGCAGCGCGGCCGTCAGCCGCCGGGGGTCGACCTGGTGGTCGCCGTCGACGCGGAGCCCGCCGCGCACCCCGGGCGCCAGCATCGGCTCAAGGCGGCGGCACTCGCGGCCGGTCAGCCACTCGGCCGCCAGGCCGCACTGGCGCTGCGACAGGTGCGACTCGCGCAGCAGCGCCCGGTCGTCGGCGTCCAGCGCCACGGCCAGCGTGCCGCAGGCGCGGTAGCCGACGCCGTCCTCGGCGTGCTCGGCCAGCTCGGCGACGAAGTCCGGGTAGCGGCGCGCCGAGGCCAGGTTCAGGTCGAGCAACGCCTCCTCGCCGTGGTGCAGTTCGGTGACCGGCGCCAGCATCCCCGCCGCGACCGAGGCGGCGCCGCCGCCCGGCGCCGGGTCCACCACCGCCACCGAGAGCCCGGCCCCGGCCGCCCGCCAGGCCGTGACCAGCCCGATCAGCCCGCCGCCGACCACCACCACATCGGGCCGTGGCGACCGCCCGGCCCCCGCGCCGGCGCGTACTCCCGCGCCCGGCAGGCCCGTTGCCCCGGCGCGCACCCCCGCGCCCGCGCCCGCGCGCAGTGCTGCCTCCACGCCCGCGCTCGCGTCCGCGCGCAACTCTTCGTCCGCGCCCGCGTGCACATCCCGGCCCGCGCCCGCGCGCACTCCAGCGGGTGTGCCCGCGTCCGCGTCCGTCTTCCCGCTTCCCATGGCGCCTCGCCTCCTCCCTTCGCCGGCATGACCCGGATCAGGTGCGTACGGTCGGAGGCCGCCCAGCCTCCCTCTCAGCCCGGTGCGTCCGGGCTCCCGTGGGTTCGTTCCGTCGGCCAGCGTAGTACCCGACGGGGAGCGGCGTTTGGGAGGGTTTCGCCTCGACGTCCCCGCCCGGCGCGCGGCGCACCCCCGCATCGCCGCCTCCCCGACCAAGATCAGAAAACGCTCTCTGATCTTGGTCGTCCGGCAACGGGCGGGCGTGACGGCCGAGTTCACCCGCTCCTGGCCTCGGTTCCGGGAATGTGCCGCACTCCTTGACGCTGTCTCCCGCCCCTCCTATGTTCCGGGCTCAGAGAGCGCTCTCTGGTGACCTCCGTCCGGCAACCGGACCGGGCGGGGCAGCCCCACAACCCCATAGGGAGAGCCGTGAAACAACCCGTGAGACAACCAGTCGGCCGACCTCGTGTCCTGGCCGCGCTGCGGAGCACCCCGCGACGCCTGACGATGGCGGTCCTCGCCCTCACCGGCCTGCTGGCCTCGCTGGTCGTGGCCGGCGCGGCCGGGGCCGCCGAGTCGCCCGCCCCGGCCGAGGAGCGGGTCGGGGCCGAGGCGGTGCGGGTG
This sequence comes from Streptomyces triticirhizae, assembly GCF_003696235.1. GTDB lineage: Bacteria > Actinomycetota > Actinomycetes > Streptomycetales > Streptomycetaceae > Streptomyces > Streptomyces triticirhizae. The sequence continues at coordinate 13,894 of NZ_RFFJ01000114.1, read as the reverse complement.
GCGGAGTTCGTCGCCGAGTGCGAGTTCAGCCACCGGCGGCCCGACGACCCGATCGTCTTCCCCGGGCTTCCGGGCGCCTCGCACAGCCACAGCTTCTTCGGGAGCACGGTGACCGACGCACACACCAACCTCGGGGACCTGCTGAACTCCGACAGCACCTGTGACCCGGCGATCGACCTCTCGTCGTACTGGGTGCCGACGCTCTTCGTGGACGGCGAGCCCGTCGAGCCGCAGAGCGCGACGTTCTACTACCTGGGCGAGGGCGTCAACGAGGCGACGCTCGCGCAGACCCAGCCGCTGCCTCAGGGACTCAAGATCGTGGCCGGCAACGCCGTCGCCACCGGTCCCGACGACGCCGGGGTGACCTCCCGCTGGTCCTGCCTGCACGCCGGGCACGTGGACCCGTCGAAGGACTTCGTCAACTGCCCCGAGGGCACCGCGCTGGAGTCCTACCTGGACTTCCCGCAGTGCTGGGACGGGGAGAACCTGGACTCGCCGGACCACAAGAGCCACATGGCCTACCCGGTGGCGGGCACCTGCCCGTCCACCCACCCCGTGCCGGTGCCCAAGCTCCGGCAGGTGCTGCGTTACCCGGTGACGGGCGATCCCTCGCGCTTCGAGTTGGCGTCGGGAGCCGGATACACGATGCACGGCGACTTCTTCAACGCCTGGCCCGAGCCGGAGATGGAGCGCCGGGTGGCGGACTGCATCAGGGCCGTCATCAAGTGCGGCCCTGACGGCATCCCCGGCTGAGCGGGGGAGCCCGGTGGTGCCCGCCGTCGGGGCCGCCCCGACGGCGGGACCCGGGCGAGGCGGCGACGGCGAAGCGACAGGTACGCGCACCGGCCCGTGCGAGACGGGCCGATGCCGGATCACGGGAGACGGGATGACCGGCACATGACCGGCACGGCGCGCTCGGCCACGGGCCGGACACCGTTCGCCGCACGGCTCGCCGCACTGGGCGTCGCCCTCGGCGTCGCCCTCGGCGTCGCGCCGCTGGCGACCGGCTGCGGCGGCTCCTCCGGGAGCGACGCCCCGGCCAACGAAACCTCGGCCAACGAAACCTCGACGGAGGGGACTTCGACGGACGAGGCGTCGGGCGACGAGTCCGACGCGTCCCCGTCGGCGAGCCCGAGCGACAACGCCGGCGCCGGCGGGCTCAGCGCCACCGACCTGGCCTGGGCGCAGCTGATGATCCCGGTCAACGAACAGCTGCTCCCGTTCCTCGACACCGTGGCCGAACGGGCCGACGACCCGGCGCTCCGCGCCTTCGCCGCCGACCTCGTGCCCGGCTACCAGGCCGAACTCGACGCGCTGCACGCCCTGTTGACGGAGGCCGGCGTCGAGTACGTCAACATCCACGAGGGCCACAACATGCCCGGCATGGTCACCGAGGAGGAGCTGACCGAGCTGGCCTCCCTTGCGGGGCCGGCCTTCGACGAGGAGGCCCTGGCCCACCTCGACGAGCACCTGACCGAGACGGCCGAGGTCTCCCGCGCGGAGACCGAGGCCGGCACCGACCCGGCCACGGTGGCACTCGCCGCCGACCTGGACCGGGCCCGTTCCACCCAGAGCGCCGAGCTGGACCGGCTCACCGGTTGACCGCCCGGCCCCACGACCCGGTGGTTTCCCCCACCACCGGAACGACCGGCGGCTTCCGGGCCGCCACCCCACACCACCGAAAGGATCAGGACGAGATCATGCACCTGAGAAAACCGCGGCGGCGCAGACCGGCCCTTGTCGCCGCGGCCGTCGCCACCCTGGCCGCCGCCCTCGGCCTGGGCACGCTGACCTCGCCGGCCACCGCCGCGCCCGAGGACGAGGTCCTGCTGTCGTACAACAAGCCCGCCGAGGCCTCCACCTCGCAGCACGACGGCAACTGTTGGGAGTGCACTCCCGAGCGCGCCTTCGACTTCGACCCGGCGAGCCGCTGGGCCACCTCTCCGGACAACGGCTGGGTCGATCCGGGCTGGATCTCCGTCGACCTGGGCGCTCCCGCCGAGATCAGCCGGGTCGTCCTCCAGTGGGACCCGGCCAACGCCAAGTCCTACGAGATCCAGGTCTCGGACGACAACCAGAACTGGGAGACCGTCTACGCGACCACCGAGGGGGCCGGCTTCAAGGAGAACATCGAGGTCACCGGCAGCGGTCGGTACGTCCGGATGTACGGCACCGAGCGGTCGGGCCCCTACGGCTACTCGCTCTGGGAGTTCCAGGTCTACGGCACCGGCGGCGATCCGGAGACCCCGCCCGTTCCGCCGGACCCGACCGAGCCGCTGGAGCTGGTCTTCAGCGACGAGTTCGACGGCCCGGCCGGCAGCACGCCGGACCCGAGCAAGTGGACCTCGGACCCGGGCACCGCGCAGAACAACGAACTCCAGGTGTACACCGAGGACGCCAACACCCGGATGGACGGGGACGGCAACCTGGTGATCGAGGCGCGCCGCGAGGAGACCCCGGGGACGACGTGCCCGGTCGACCCGTTGAGCGGCTCCACCACCTGCCAGTACACCTCGGGCCGGATCAACACCTACGGCAAGTTCGACTTCACCTACGGGCGGGTCGAGGCGCGCATCCAGCTGCCCAGCGGGCAGGGGCTGTGGCCGGCGTTCTGGATGCTGGGCTCGTCGTTCTACGACGATGGACGCCCGTGGCCGTACAGCGGTGAGATCGACATCATGGAGCACGTGGGCCTGGAGCCCAACGCGGTCCACTCCACGCTGCACGCCCCGGCGTACTTCGGTGCCGGCGGCTACGGCAACTCCTTCGACCTGGGCGAGCCGGCGAACGCCAACTTCCACGTGTTCGCGCTGGACTGGAACAGCCAGGGCATGGTGTTCACCGTGGACGACCAGGTCGTGCACACCGTGGACCGGGAGGAGCTGGAGACCACGGTGGGCCCGTGGGTCTACGACAACAACTTCTTCCTGATCCTCAACACGGCGGTCGGCGGCGACTGGCCCGGCCCGCCGGACGGTTCGACGGTCTTCCCACAGCAGATGAAGATCGACTACGTGCGGGTCTACCAGTGAGCTGGTGATCTCTGTCCCCCTGACGCCGTGACGGGCGATCCGGCCCGGCGGGTGTTTCCACACCCGCCGGGCCGGGCCCACGGCGTCCCCGGCCGGCGTCAACCGGACTGGCGCACGACCAGCGAGGGGTGGAAGACCACGGAGGGCAGCGGGCGTTCGCCGGACTCGATCTGCCGCAGCAGCAGCCGCGCCATCTCGGCGGCCATCTCCTCTACCGGCTGACGCACCGTGGTCAGCGGCGGGTCGCAGGCCAACGCCGAGACACTGTCGTCGAACCCGACCACCGCCACGTCCTCCGGCACCCGGCGCCCCGCGCGGTGCAGCGTGGTCACCGCGCCCAGCGCCATCAGGTCGTTGGCCACGAACACCCCGTCCAGGTCCGGGTGTTCGGCCAGCAGCCACTTCATCGCCGCGCCGCCGCTGGCCTGGGTGAAGTCGCCCTCGGTCCACGGCACTTCGGCGTGCCCGCGCTCGGCGAGCGCCGCGCGGAAACCGGAGAGCCGCTCCTGGGCCAGCGGCATGTCCTGCGGCCCGGCGATGGTCGCGATCCGCCGCCGGCCCTCCGCCAACAGCCGCTCGGCGGCCAGCAGCGCGCCGGCCCGCTGGTCGACGTCCACATAGGTCAACGGCGTCGGCGCGGCCGGGCGGGCCGCCAGCACGGCGGGCAGCGCGGTGCGCGACAGCAGGCCGGGCAGCGGGTCCCGCGCGTGCGAGGAGATCAGCACCACGCCGTCCACGTGGCCCTGTTGGAGATAGCCGAGGAGCTGCGCGCGGGACGCCTCGTCGTCGGCGAGCGTCAGCATCACCTGGATGCCCCGGGGCCGCAGCACCTCCAACAAACCGGTCAACACCCGACCGAAATAGGGGTCGGTGAAGATCCGACCGACGAACGGACCGGTCACATCGCGGCGTTCCTGCTCGGAGACGACCAACGCCACCGAGTCGGTGCGGCGCGTGACCAGCGAACGGGCGGCCCGGTTGGGCACATAGCTGGTGCGGGCGATGGCCTCCTCGACCAGCTTCCGCAGGCGCGGGTCGACGGTGGCCTCACCGTTGATCACCCGGGAGACCGTGGCCCTGGAGACCCCGGCGGCACGCGCGACGTGTTCCAGCGTCACGGGCCGGGATCTCGGTGCGGGGTCCGTGGTCACCGTGCCTTTATACCTCTGTGGTCCAGTCCTCTCGAAGCCCGGGACCGAACCCGGAACGAACGGACGAACGGAACGAGTCCCGGCCGGCCGCCCCGGCCGCCCCGGTGACTCGTAGGCTGGCGCCGTGACACAGGGACTGGGACCGGGACCGGTACTCGGACGCATCGTGATCGTCGGCGCCGGCCTGGCCGGGGCCACCACCGCCCAGGCGCTGCGCGAGGGAGGCTGGCGCGGGCCGGTGACCCTGCTCGGCGCCGAGCGGCACCGCCCCTACGACCGGCCGCCGCTCTCCAAGGAAGTGCTGCTGGGGCAGCCGGCGGAGCTGGAGCTGGCCGTCGACTTCGCCGAGCACGACATCGAACTCCTGCTGGGCCGCACCGCCACCCAACTGGACGTCGAGGCACGCCGCTTGGAGACCGACGGCGGCCCGCTGGACTACGAGGCCGTCGTGTTGGCCTGCGGGGCCCTCGCGTTGGACCTGCCGGGCACGGCGGGCCTGCCGCATGTGTCGACACTGCGCACGTGGGACGACGCCGAGCGGCTGCGCCCCGTGCTCGCCGCCGGCGGCAGCCTGGTGATCGTCGGCGCCGGCTGGATCGGGGCCGAGGTCGCCACCGCCGCACGCACCGCCGGCTGCGCGGTCACCGTGGTCGAGGCCGGCCCGCACCCGCTGGCCGGCACGCTGCCGGCCGAGGTCGCGGCCCCGATGGCGGCCTGGTACGCGGAGGCCGGGGCCGAGTTGCGCACCGGCTCGCCGGTGACCGCCGTCCACCAGCGCGAGGTGGAGCTGGCCGACGGCACCGTGCTCGGCGCCGACGCCGTGCTCGTCGGGATCGGCTCCCGCCCGGACACCGCCTGGCTGGCCGGCTCCGGCGTGCCGCTGGGCGCGGACGGCTCGGTGCTGGCCGACGCCCGGCTCGCCACCGATGCGCCCGGCGTGTACGCGGTCGGGGACTGCGCCTCCTACCCCTCCGCGCGCTTCGGGCGCCGCCTGTTGACCCACCACTGGGACAACGCGCTGGTCGGGCCGCGCACCGTCGCGGCCACTCTGCTGGGCGAGCCGGCGACCCACGATCCGGTGCCGTACTTCTGGTCCCGGCAGTTCGGCCGCTACCTCCAGTACGTCGGGCACCACGGGCCCGAGGACCGGCTGGTCCGGCGCGGCGACCCGGCCGGCCCCGAGCGCGCCTGGACCGCCTGCTGGCTGCGCGGGGAGGCGCTGACCGCCGTGCTGGCCGTCGACCGGCCGCGCGATCTGCTCCAGGGCCGGCGCCTGGTGGACCGGGGAGCCGCCGTCGATCCGACGCTGCTCGCCGACCCGGACGTCCCCCTCAAGTCGGCCGTGCGCTGACGGCTGTCGGTGGGAGATGGCAGGCTTGAGGTGTGACCGAGATTGATGCGAAGACCGACGCTCTCGTCCCCGCCTGGCTCACCCTTCCCGATGTCGCGGAAGCCCTGGGCCTGGAAGTCACCCGGGTCCGCCAGCTGGTCAAGGAGGGCCAGCTGATCGCGGTGCGCCGGGGCGAGGACCGCGTCCTTCAGGTGCCGGCCGACTTCATCGGCGACGGCAGGATCGTCCGTGGCCTGACGGGCACGCTCACGCTGCTGCGGGACGACGGCTTCACCGACGAGGAGATGCTGGAGTGGCTCTTCACGCCGGATGACAGCCTCCCCGGCACGCCGGCGCAGGCTCTGCGGGAGAATCGCGGGACGGAGGTGAAGCGCCGCGCCCAGGCGCTCGCCGTGTAGCCCACCAGCCGGTGGCGGGGACGTCCGCCCCGCCACCGGCGTCACCCCGAGGGGGATGGACGATGCTCGCCGACGCCCGGCTCTATCTGTGCGTGGACGCCCGCCGGCGCCAGGGCGACCTGCCCGAGTTCCTGGACGCGGTGCTGGCCGGCGGCGTTGACATCGTCCAGCTGCGGGACAAGGAGCTTGAGGCGGCCGAGGAGTTGGCGTACCTGCGGGTCTTCGCCGACGCCTGCCGCCGGCACGGCCGGCTGCTGGCGGTGAACGACCGGGCCGACGTCGCCCACGCCGCCGGGTCCGACGTGCTGCACCTGGGCCAGGGGGACCTGCCGGTGCCCGCCGCCCGCGCCATCCTCGGCCCGGGGACGGTGATCGGCCGCTCCACCCACGCGCCCGAGCAGGTGGACGCGGCGCTGGCCGACCCCGAGGTCGGGTACTTCTGTGTCGGCCCGTGCTGGCCCACCCCCACCAAGCCCGGCCGCCACGCGCCCGGCCTCTCCCTGGTGCGCTATGCCTCCTCCCGCTCCCCGAGGCTGCCCTGGTTTGCCATCGGTGGCATCGACGCTGAGAATCTGGACCAGGTGCTGGACGCCGGGGCACGGCGCGTGGTGGTGGTGCGCGCGATCACGGAGGCCGACGACCCCGGAGCGGCGGCGGCCGAGTTGGCCCGCAGGCTCAGGGAACGTCCGGACCCCGGACAACAGGCGCCAGGAAGCGGTGGAGATCGGTAGCCTGCCTGGCATGGCCCTTGGGAATCCCAGCACCATGTCAGGTCGCGCCGCGACCGTTCGTGATCTACTGGCGGCCGGCAAGCGATCGTTCTCCTTCGAGTTCTCACCGCCGAAGACCGAGCGCGGCGAGAAAACGCTGTGGAACGCCATCCGCCGGGTCGAGGCCGTCGCGCCGACGTTCGTCTCCGTCACCTACGGCGCCGGCGGCGGTTCCCGGGAGCGCACCGTGCGCGCCACCGAGCGGATCGCCACCGAGACCACGCTCACGCCCGTCGCCCACCTCACCGCCGTCCAGCACTCGGTGGCCGAGTTGCGGAACATCGTCGGCCAGTACGCCGACGCCGGCATCCGCAACATGCTGGCACTGCGCGGCGACCCGCCCGGCGACCCGATGGCCGAGTGGGTCCGCCACCCCGAGGGCGTCAGCTACGCCATCGAACTGGTCCGGCTGATCAAGGAGTCGGGCGACTTCTGCGTCGGCGTGGCCGCGTTCCCCGAGATGCACCCGCGCTCCACCGACTGGGAGACGGACATCCGGTACTTCGTGGAGAAGTGCCGCGCCGGCGCCGACTTCGCGATCACCCAGATGTTCTTCTACCCGGAGGACTACCTCAGGCTCCGCGACCGCGTGTCCGCCGCCGGCTGTGCCACGCCGATCATCCCCGAGATCATGCCGATCACCAACGCCCGGCAGATCGACAGGTTCCAGCAGCTCAGCAACACGAGCGTGCCCCCCGAGCTGAAAAGGCGCATCCTCGCGGTCAAGGACGACCCGATGGCTGTACGCTCGGTCGGGATCGAGTTCGCCACCGAGTTGTGTGCGCGGCTGATGGACGAGGACATTCCTGGCCTGCACTTCATCACGCTGAACACGTCGAGTCACTCCACGGCAACGCTGGACGTCTACAAGAACCTGGGGCTGCACCAGCGGTCCTGACTCAGTGCGGAGAGGGGCCTCATGGGCTGGACGGTCCTCTACATCGCTTTCGGCTTTGTGGCCCTCTGGCTGCTCGGTGAGGTACTGCTCCAGTACAAGGCGCGGCTGCGCTGGCGGTTGGTCGCCTTCTTCGGCTTTCTCGGCGTGGTCGTCGGGGTGTTGCTGCCCTCGGTCCCCGTGATCGCCCTGGGCGCCGTGGCGTTCGCCACCGGTCAGACCTTTGTCACGCTCTCCTTCCGGCGCGGCTTCTCCACCGGCTGGGCGCTCGGCGGCAAGCCGGGCACCAGCCGGCGGCGCCGCGAGCCGCGCCCCGAAAACGCGGGCGACGAGGGGGAGTTCGACGAGCCGCAGCAGTCGGCGCCGCCCCCGCCGCCCGCCCCGACCAGTCCGCCGGACGCCGGCTTCGCGACCGAGGAGTTCCCCCGACAGGGCTTCGGCGAGGGGGAGTTCGGGCGCGAGCGCCCGGGGCACGGTGGGTACGACTCCGGCGATTACCCCCAACAGGACTACGCGCAGGGCGACTTCGGGCAGAACGGTTTCGACCGGGGCGACTTCGCGCCGGCCGCCACGGGACACGACGGCTTCGGGCCGAACGGCTTCCCGCAGCACGAGGACGTGGGCGGCGAGATACACGCCGGCGTCGGCTACGACGCCGGATATGCCGACGGCTACCGGGATCCGGCCGTCGAGAGCGCCTACACCGAGCCCTACCCGGGCGCCTACCAGGACAGCTACGGCGCCGCCGCCGGCTACGGAGAGCAGGGCCAGTACCTCGCCGGCGGCACTGACGGCTACGGCTACCAGACGGGCTGGGCCGAGCAGGCCGCCACCCCGCAGGCGCCCGAGGCGAACGGGTACGGCGACCCGGCGGGCGGCGGCTGGGCGGCCGGTGGCACGGGGGAGACCCCGTACTACCAGGAGACCCCGCCGGGCGGCGTCTGGGTCCCGCAGCAGCGCGAGGGCGTCGCCGACGACCCGCTGGGCTACGGCTATCCGCAGCAGCCCGCCGACCCCTACGGCCAGCCGCCCGGCTACGACGCGACGGGGCAGGGCTTCTACTACGACGGCCGTTAGCCGGCCGCTGACCGGCCGGTTGGGCGCCGGGGGCGCCGGGGCCGTGTCTGGGCCCGGGGTGCCGGGGTGCCGGGGCCTTCAGTAGGAGCCGCGCCAGTCCGGGCCCTCCACGATCAGCCCGGCGGCCAACGCCCCCGACATCCCCACGTGCGCCAGCCCGCCGCCGGGGTGCGCGGCGGCGCCCACCCGGTAGAGGCCGGTCAGCCGGCCCGTGTTGGCGGCGGCGAGGAACGCCCCGCCCGCCCCGGCCAGCGCCGGCGGCGCCACGACCCCGCCGGGCGCCCCCGTCTCGCGCTCCACATCCAGCGGGGTGCGGCACTCGGACCACAACACCCGCTCCCGCAGGCCGAGTTCGGCCGCCTCGGTGGCGTCGAGCAGCCGCTCCCGCCACCGCTCGACCAGGGAACGGTCCGACCAGTCGAGCCCGCCGTCCCCGTGCGGCGGCACCGGCGTCGAGACCACCGCCGTCTCCCGGTTCGGTCCCGGCCGCAGCGTCGCGTCGTCGGGCCGCAGCACCCGCGTCACCGGGGCCCCGGCGCCCGAGGGGTGCAGCAGCGTGCGGTGCGCCGCCCCGGGCGGGCGCGCGCCGTCCAGCGCCAGGAAGAGCGTGAACCTGCCGTTCCCGCCGGCGCGTTCACCGGCGCGCGGCGCGCCCCACACCACCGCGTCGGCCGGAACGGTCTCCCCGTCGGCCAGCCGCACCCCCGCGACCCGGCCGCCCGAGCCCAGCACCTCCACCACCTCGGCCCCGAACCGGAACGCCACTCCGCGTTCCCGGCAGCGCTCCCACAGGGCGTCGGCCAAGGCCCGCATCCCGCCCACCGGATACCAGGTGCCGAACGTCTGCTCCACATACGCCAACACCGCGGCGTCCGCAGGGGCCGACGCGGGATCGAGGCCGTAGTCCTGGGCGGTGCCGGTCAACACGGACGCAAGCGCCGGATCGCCCAACTCGGCCAGTGCCAACTCCGCCAGGCTTGGCGCGCGCCGGCGCAGCAGCCCGCGCCGGCGCGCGGGATAGCGTCCCTCGACCAGGTCGGCCCGCTGCTCGACCGATGTCAACGGCTCCTCCAACAGCGGCCTTCGGGTCGCCTCCCAGGTCTCCCGCGCCCGCCCCAGCAGCGCGCCCCACCGCGCGCCGGCGCCCGCGCCCAGCGTGGCGTCCAACGCGCGCCGCACCCCGCCGGGCGAAAGACCCGGCAGCCGCAGCGACCGCCCGTCGGGGAACCGGTGTTCCACAGCCGGATCGACCACCCGCCGCAGTTCGAGACGGTCCGCCAGTTCCCCCGGCGGCCGGCCCCGCCCCCGGGGCGCCGTCTTCAGGAACAGGTCCCGCCAGACCGCCGGCAGGAACAACAGCCCGGGGCCCGTGTCGAACCCGAACCCGTCCCGCGTGAGGAGCCCCAGCGCCCCGCCGTGGGTCGCGCCCCGCTCCAGCACGGTGACCGCGCGGCCCGCCGTGGCCAGCCGCGCCGCCGCCGCCATGGCGCCCATCCCGGCGCCGACCACCACGACCGGGCCCGACTCCCGCGCGCCGCTCACCGCCGCCCTTCCTCGTCCCGGCCTTCCTCGTTCCGCCCGGCGGCCGCCTCCAACTGCCCACGCAGCACGACCGACATCGCCCGCCGCACCTCGGCCGGCCGGCGCTCGGGGTGGAACGTCCGCCAGTCCAGCGCCCCCAGCACCACCATGCCCACCAGCGCGCCCGAGGTCAGCTCGACATCCAGGTCGGCCCGCAGCTCACCGGACTTCACCCCGTCCTCCAACACCTCCCGCACCACGCCGGCCACCTGCCGACGCACCGCCACCAGCGTCGGATGCCACGGCCGGCTGCTCCGCCACTGCTCGGCCATCAACAGCCGCACGAGATCCGGGTGTTCGGCGACGAACGCCAGCCCAGCGTCCGCCATCCGCTCCAACGCGGCCAGCGCGCCGCCGGGCGCCGCTCCGACCGACCGGCGCAGCGCGGCCGTCAACGGCTCGATCCCGTCCCGCAGCAGCGCCTCGAAGAGTTCGGTCTTGCTGGAGAAGTTGTAGTAGACCGTGCCCTTGGCCACGCCGGCCCGCTCGGCGATCTGCTCAACCGACGTGGCGGAGACGCCCTGTTCGGCGAAGAGGGTGACGGCGGCCTGGTAGAGCCGCTGCCGGGTCGCGCTGCGCCGAGGGCTCGAAACTGTCATGCGCCGATTGTCTCGCTCCTGGCCAGACGGCTCGCGACGGGGATTGTCAGTGCCATGGTTCACCATGTGCACAGCTGCGCATACCGCGCAGACCATCGGAGAAGTTGGACCGCTGAATGGCGACTGACTGGAGGCTCGTCATGACCGGACTCCCGACTGATGTGCACCCCGTGCCGCGCCGGGCGCCCGCGCCGCCCGCCGCACTGGACCTGCTGACCCAGGCCGAGCGCGGCCTCGACGAGGCGGCCGTCCTGCCCGACCCGGGCGAGGCGTTCGTCGCCGCCCACCTGGCGGCGCTGCGGGCCGCGGCGGCCGTGCTCGCGGTCCGGGGGCGTCCCGAGCTGACGCCCCGGGGGCGCCGCCGCATCCGCAGCGTGTGGGAGGTGCTGCCCGAGGTGGCCCCCGAGTTCGCCGAGTGGAGCGTCCTCTTCGCCGGCAGCGCCGACCGCAGGGCCAGGATAGAGGCCGGCATACGCGGCGTCGCCACCCGGGCCGACGCGGACGAACTGCGCCGCGCCGCCGGGTTCTTCCTGCGGTTGGTGGAGGAGATGCTGCTGCGCCAGCCGGTGCTGCGGGCCGACCACGACGCCGGGGGCCGGGCCGCGAAGTAGGGTGGTGGCGCCCCGCCCCCGTCACCACGAGGAGCCCCGCGCCATGCCCTCACCGTCGCGCGCCCGTCCCACGGGCGACCAGATGTCCGGGTCGCACGCCGCGTCGCGCGCGGGGGTGGTGTGGGACGTGCTGCGGCGGGCGCTGTCGGAACGCTCCACCCGCGCCGGCCGCCCGACGCTCGACGTGCTCGACATGGGCGGCGGCAGCGGCAGCTTCGCGGTCCCGGTGGCCGGCCTCGGCCACCGGGTCACCGTGGTCGACCCCAGCCCCGACGCGCTCTTCGCGCTGGAGCGGAGGGCCGCCGAGGAGGGCGTCGCCGACGCGGTGCGCGGCGTCCAGGGGGACACCCAGGACGTGCTGGACGTGGCCGGGCGCGGCGCGTTCGACCTGGTGCTCTGCCACGGGGTCCTGGAGTATGTCGACGATCCCGGCGCCGGGCTGCGGGCGGTCGCGGCCGCGCTGCGCCCCTCGGGCGGCGCGCTCAGCGTGCTGGCCGCCGGCGCCGGCGGGGCGGTTCTCTCCCGCGCGCTCGCCGGCCGGTTCACCGAGGCGCGAACGGCGCTGGCCGACCCGTCGGGCCGCTGGGGAGCGCAGGACCCGGTGCCGCACCGCTTCACTGTGGAGCGGCTGACCGCCCTGCTGACCGAGGCGGGGCTGCTGCCGGGCCAGGTGCACGGGGTGCGGATCTTCGCCGACCTGCTGCCCGGCACCCTGCTGGACACCGAGCCGGACGCGGGCGCCGCCCTGGCCCGACTGGAGGCCGAGGCCGCCGTGCGCCCCGCGTTCCAGGCCGTGGCGGGACAGCTTCACGTGTTGGCCGAGCTTCCGGGCGAATCGTAGTCCAACTCCTCGTATCATCGGGATGAGCCCTCCGGCATGACCAGAGGCAACCAGGGGAAGAAGAGGACCATCCCCAGGGTGTCCGGTGAGCCGGTGTGGTGGGCGAAATTGGCGTACAGGGGTGGGTTTCACAGGAACACTTACCTGCCTATCCTTGAAGGGTCGGAAACGGTCGCCACCGCGACCGACGAGTAGGAGGACTCCGTGCCGCTCTCGGACCGCGAGCAGCGCGTGCTCGAAGAGATGGAGCGCGCGCTACACGCCGAAGATCCCAAGTTCGCGACAACGCTCCAGGGCTCCGAGCTGCGCACCGTCACGCGCAAGCGGGTCTACCAGGCGATCGCAGGGTTTGTGCTGGGCATCGGCCTCCTCATGGGAGGCATGGTCGCGCAGCTCATCTGGCTGAGCGTGGTGGGCTTCTTGATCATGCTTGGCTGCGCGGTGGTCGCGGTGACCGGCTGGCGCAGGGCTCCCGTGCAGCAGGGGGGCCAGGGCGGGCCTCAGGCCGCCGGTGGTCGGCGGCAGCGGGCACCGAAGCGGCGGTCGATGATGACGAGGATCGAGGACCGCTGGCAGCGCCGCCGGGACGCGCGCGGCGAGTGACCGCCGGGTCACCCAGGTTTTTTCACAGCGCACCACACTGCGGCAGGGGCCGCCCTCACCGGGCGGCCCCTGCCCTTTCCTTCCATCGGGTTCCCTCCATCGGGGTCCCTCGCCGCCTCACGACGTCGTTCACCTTTTCGGTGAGTGCCGCCGCTCGTGGGGGTGGGCGGTCGGAGCCCCTCCTGTTCGCCGGTGCGAAGACGCCATCGCGAGGGAGCCGGCTGTCAACTCCGAGGCGTGGCAGCCACCCGGCGCATGTTCCGGCGGGTGCTGACGGCGGTGGCGGTCCAGGTGTGCGCCTCGGCTGAAGCGTCCGCCGGGCCGGCACGGGACACGGCCTGGCGCCCCCGGGCGGAGTGCCTCTCCGGTGTCGGAGAAGCTCTCCGCCTGGCTCGCTCCCGAGGCGGAGCGGCCTTCCGTTTCGGGACCGCTTCGGCGCGGTGAGTCGCTCCCGACGGGGATGTCCCCTGTCCGAGTCGGAGAGCCTCTCCGGTGTGGGAGGTGCGGGGAAGATGCGGAGCGCCCCTCCGCTGCGGGCGGCTCCTCGGCGCGGAGAGGTTCTCCACCTGGCGCGGCACCGAGGCGGTGGTCGCTGGGCACGCGGAGAAGGGCTCCACTTCGCGGGGGCGTGCCCAGAGGAGCACGCCCCCGTCCTGGTGAGCGGCGGCGGAGCGGAGAGGCGCTCCGGGTGTGGGGAAGGGATCGCTTCGAAGTGGAGTGTCTGTCCGGACATGAGCTGCCGGGGGTTCGGCGTCCCCACCGCGTTGGCGCGCTTGAGCATCCGGCGTCCACACACCGCGTCCGCGCCCGCTGCCCGCCGATCTCAGCGTCGGCGCGTGCCCTTCCGCGCGGCAGCGCGTGGCCTGTGTCCCCTGGCGCGGTGGCGCCCGTGTCGCGCGCCAGTGCTGGCGTGCTCCCGCCGCACGCCAACGCCGGTCCGGCGCCGCCGCGCCCCCGCCGCGCCCCCGCCCCGCCCCGCCACGCC
>NZ_RFFJ01000113.1 GCF_003696235.1 Streptomyces triticirhizae | reverse complement strand
ATCGCCTCCGGCGGCAACGCGGGCCTGGCCGCCGCGTGGGCGGCGGCGCGCGAGGGCGTGCCGGCGACGGTGTTCACGCCGACCACCGCGCCGCCGGTCAAGGTGGCGCGGCTGCGGGCGCTGGGCGCCGAGGTGCGGCAGGTCGGCGCGGAGTACGCGGAGGCGGAGCGGGCGTGCGCCGCGTTTGTCGCGGAGCGGGGCGCGTTGGCCTCGCACGCCTACGACCAGCCGCTGGTGGCGGCCGGCGCCGGGACGCTGGTGGACGAGATCGTCGCCGCCCGGCCCTCGGTGACCACGGTGGTGGTCGCGGTGGGCGGCGGCGGGCTGCTGGCGGGCGTCGCGGCGGCGGCCGCCGAGCACGGCCTGGACGTGGTGGCCGTGGAGCCCGAGCACTGCCGGGCGTTGCACGCGGCGCTGGCCGCCGGGCGGGTGGTGGACGTGCCCGTGGCCTCGGTCGCGGCCGACTCCCTGGGCGCCCGCCGGGTCTCGGCCGACGCGCTGTGGTGGGCCCAACAGCCGCATGTGCGCTCGGTGTTGGTGCCCGACGAGGAGATCGTCGCGACCCGGCGCCGGCTGTGGCACGACCACAGGATCGCCGTGGAACACGCGGCGGCCACCGCCCTGGCCGGAGCGCCGAAGCCGCCGCCGGACGGCGAGGTCTGCGTGGTGCTCTGCGGCGCGAACACGGACCCCTCGGACCTGGCGGGCTGACCGCCGGAGCGGCGGGGGCAGGGCCTCAGGCGCCTGATCCGGCGGCCGCCCACCGTCTCGTCGCGCTCCCAGAGACCGGGCTGTGGGCGGCCCTCGTGGTCCGGCCGCAGGGAGAAGCCCGCGGCGCGCATGGCCTCCTCCGACAGAGGTTCCGCGCCGAGCCGTTGGGGATCGATGCTGATGTCCCCGTCGGAGGTGTACGCGGCGCTTCTGAGCGCGGCGCCCCCCGTCGTGCGCAGGTAGACGGCCTGGGCGCCGACGACGGTCAGCGCCTCGCGGTGCTCCCGGAGGGCGGTGAGCGCGTCGAGCAGCACGCGGCGCGCGGCCTCGTTCAGTTCGTCGGCGTCGACGCCCGGCGGTGTACGCGACATGGGTCCCCTCCCGCTGTGCCCCCGATGCCTACCTTCTAGAGCAGGATGGACTCCTCCGAGCGGGAAAGATCACTTTCGCGCCATGCGCTCTCGTCCCTGGCCATGAACCCCAGCACTGTCTCCCCCTCCGCCGGCATCCGCCCCGGCCCGGCGAGGCAGTCCAACACCAGTTGGCTCGGGCCGACGTAACGTAGGCCGTCCTGTTCCCAGGGGCGCTGCCACACGCCACGGTCGGGGGCGTTCAGCAGCAGGACGTCCGCCCCCTCGGAGGCCGGGATCAGCCCGGGTTCGTCCGCCAGGTCGTCGCGGGACTCGGGGGCCCCGCGACATAGAGCGTGAGTCGCCCGCCGACCGCGACCGGGGCCAGGGCCCTGGCCGCGTAGGACCCGGTGATCAGGACGTCCCGTTCGCCGCCTCCGGTGGTCCCGGCCAGCTCGTCGAGCACGGCTCGCACTCCGTTGGGCGCGATCACGCCCATGGGGCGGGTGGCACGGAGCAGGTCCGTCTGATCGGCCCGTGCCCTCAGCAGCTTCGGCCAGTCCACGGAGACGACGACCTTGCCGTCCCGCCTGATCAACAGCTGGTCCTCCAGCGCGTCGAGCAGCCGGGAGACACACGGGTGACTCAGCCCGGTGGCCTTGGCCAGGCCGGTGGCCCGGTAGGGAGGGGTCACGTCGGCCAGCAGCCGCACCAGCCTGCCCGCCCTGGGGCCCTTCAACAGCGGTCCTCTGGCGGGGACTCGATGTTCGGCCGGCGCCCGGTCGGCTCCCTCGGTGTGGATCACGATGGCGGGGCTGCTCACGCGGAGCGAGACGTTGCCGGCAGGTCCAGATAGTCGATGCCGCCGGCCCGGAGGGCCTCCCGGGTCGGGGGGCTGATCCAGGGCGAGATCACCAGGAGCCCGGTGAGCTGGTTCACCCGCCGGACGAGCGAGGCCATCGGCCGCAGGACATCCGCCGCGACCCGAGGGGTGGCCCGCCGACGCACGTCGACCACCAGTCGTGCCGAGGAGCCGTCGGGCGAGGTGACGTGGAACAGGGCGTCCGCGTGCCGGTCGGCGCCGTCGGACTCGTCGTGCCGCAGGGACACCTGCCACCCGGGGCCGAGAAGCCGCGCCAGGGAGGAACGCCCCTGCTCCAGCAGGTCGGCCTCCGCGCGCACGCTGGTGTCCATGCCCCCGATGATGGCACGGCACACGGCCGCCCTCGGCAAACTTGCCGAAAACCGGGATGTGCCAAGGAGTGGCAACTCCCGGTTTTTGGCACGTTCTCGGTGTCACACCCGTGCGATGCCATCGGCCCGCCGCACGGACTCCGCCTCGGGTCAGAAGACGGCCTCGGTCTCGTCCATCCGGTTCTGCGGGACGCGCTTCAGCTCGGCGGTCGCGTCGGCCAGCGGGGTCATCACGATGTCCGTGCCGCGCAGCGCCGTCATCATGCCGAACTCGCCCCGGTGCGCGGCCTCCACCGCGTGCCAGCCGAAGCGGGTGGCCAGCACCCGGTCGTACGCGGTGGGCGTGCCGCCGCGCTGGATGTGGCCCAGGATCACGGGCCGGGCCTCCTTGCCGAGCCGCTGCTCCAGCTCGGCGGCGAGCCGGGTCCCGATGCCGGTGAACCGCTCGTGCCCGTAGGGGTCGATCTCGCCGCGCTCATAGGGCATCGAGCCCTCGGCCGGCCGGGCGCCCTCGGCGACGCAGATCACGGCGAACTTCTTGCCGCGCTCGAAGCGGGACTCGATCATCTTGCACATCGCGTCGACCTCGAAGGGCCGCTCCGGGACGCAGATGCCGTGGGCGCCGCCGGCCATCCCGGCCTCCAGCGCGATCCACCCGGCGTGCCGCCCCATGACCTCGACGACCATCACGCGCTGGTGGGACTCGGCGGTGGTCTTCAGCCGGTCGATCGCCTCGGTGGCCACGCCGACGGCGGTGTCGAACCCGAACGTACGGTCGGTGGCGGAGATGTCGTTGTCGATGGTCTTGGGAACCCCCACCACGGGGATGCCGGCGTCGGCCAGCATCTTGGCCGCTGTCAGGGTGCCCTCGCCGCCGATCGGGATCAGGGCGTCCAGGCTGAGCTTGTGCCGGAACTGCTCGGCGTTGTCACACGCCTCCCGCAGCCGGGCGCGCTCCAGCCGGCTGGAGCCCAGGATGGTGCCGCCCCTGGCCAGGATGCCGCTGACCTCGTTGATGTCGAGCGTGCGGTAGCGACCTTCGAGCAGGCCCTTGAACCCGTCCTCGAATCCGATCACCTGGTCCTGGCGATCCACCACGGCACGGTGCACAACCGACCGGATCACCGCGTTGAGACCAGGGCAGTCGCCGCCCGCAGTGAGAACTCCGATGCGCATTTTGGACCGCTCTTTCCTCGCTTGACGCTGGTTGGGTGGTGAGGGTGACCGGCCTCGCCTTCGGGGCCGTCGGGATTGTTTCACGAGAGGCTGGCCACCGACCAACGCCGGCCGAACCCCGGACCAACGCTCGACGAGCACCGCCCGAGGGCGCGGCGTGACACCGCCCGAGGGCCCGGCGCGCGCGTCCGTTCCTGACCGGGTTACGGTCAAAGCGACAAGGAGCGGGAGGGGACCTGTGCCAGGCAGCGTGTATGTGACCGGCATCGGCCGGGGTGACGGCCGGCAGCTAGTGGAGCTGGGCGTCATGGAGCTGTTGACGCGGACCGTCGACCGGGTCGGGCTCTTCCGGCCGCTCGCCCACGAGGGCCGCGCCGACCAGGTGGTGGAGCTGCTCCGCGCCCGCTACCGGCTGGGCCAGCCCGCCGACGAGATCGTCGGCATGGGCTACCAGCGGGCGTCCGCGCTGCTGGCCGAGCGCGGGATGGACGAGCTGGTCACCGAGCTGGTGCGCGGCTACCACCGGGTGGCCGACGCCTACGAGGTGGTCCTGGTGCTGGGCACCGACTACGCGGACACCCAGCTGCCGGCCGAGCTGACGCTCAACGCGCGGCTGGCCAACGAGTTCGGCGCCCCCCTGCTGCCCGTCGTCGCCGGCGTCGAGCAGGACGGCGAGGCGACGGCGGCCGAGGTGCGCAACGCGCACAACGCGTTCGCCGCGCTCGGCTGTGACGTGCTGGCGATGATCGCCAACCGGGTGCCGGCCGCCGAGGTCCCCGCCACGGTGGAGGCGCTGGCCGGCCACCTGCCGGTGCCGTTCTCCGTGCTGCCCGAGGACCCGACGCTGGCCGCGCCCACGGTGGCGCAGGTCACCAGGGCGCTGGGCGCCGAGGTGGTGCTGGGCGACCACGCGGGCCTGGCCAGGGACGTGCGGGACTACGTCTTCGGCGGGGCGACGCTGCCGACGTTCCTCGCCGCGCTGACCGAGGGCTGCCTGGTGATCACCCCGGGCGACCGGGCCGACCTGCTGGTGGGCGCGCTGGCGGCGCACTCGGCCGGCTCGCCGCCGATCGCCGGCGTGCTGCTGACGCTGGGCGACCGGCCGGACGAGGCGACGCTGCGGCTGGCCGCTCGGCTCTCGCCGGGGACGCCGGTGCTGTCGGTCGCGGCCGGCTCGTTCGCGACCGCGACGGAGCTGTCCGGCCTCGAGGGCCAGCTGACGGCGGCGACCCCGCGCAAGGCTGAGCTGGCGCTCGGCCTCTTCGAGACCCATGTGGACACGGCGGGGCTGGCCGAGCGGCTGTCGGTGGCGCGCGGGGACCGGGTGACGCCGATGATGTTCGAGCACGGCCTGATCGAGCGGGCGCGCACCGACCGCCGCCATGTGGTGCTGCCCGAGGGCACCGAGGAACGGGTGCTGCGCGCCGCCGAGGTGCTGCTGCGGCGCGGGGTGTGCGATCTGACGCTGCTGGGCGAGGAGGCGGGCGTGCGCCGCCGGGCGGCCGAACTGGGCCTGGATCTCGCCCTGTTGGGCGCCGACGAGGCGTCCGATGGCGCGGGCCCGGTGGCGCGGGTGGTCGACCCGGTGACCTCGCCGCTGCGGGAGCGGTTCGCCGAGATCTACGCGCGGCTGCGGGCGCACCGGGGCGTCAGCGAGGAGCTGGCGTTCGACGTGGTCTCGGACGTCTCGTACTTCGGGACGCTGATGGTGCGCGAGGGCCTGGCCGACGGGATGGTCTCGGGCGCGGCGCACTCCACGGCGGCCACGATCAGGCCGGCGTTCGAGGTGATCCGCACCAAGCCGGACGCGGCGATCGTCTCCTCGGTCTTCTTCATGTGCCTGGCCGACCGGGTGCTGGTCTACGGGGACTGCGCGGTCAACCCGGACCCGAACGCGGCCCAGCTGGCGGACATCGCGATCCAGTCGGCGCACACGGCGGCCGAGTTCGGGGTGACGCCCCGGGTGGCGATGCTCTCCTACTCGACGGGCACCTCGGGCTCGGGCCCCGACGTGGACAAGGTGCGGGAGGCCACCGAGCTGGTCCGCGCCGCCCGCCCCGACCTGCTGGTGGAGGGGCCGATCCAGTACGACGCGGCGGTCGAGCCGTCCGTGGCGGCGACCAAGCTGCCCGACTCGGAGGTCGCCGGCCAGGCCACGGTGCTGGTCTTCCCCGACCTGAACACGGGCAACGCCACCTACAAGGCGGTGCAGCGCTCCGCCGGCGCGGTCGCGGTGGGCCCGGTGCTCCAGGGGCTGCGCAAGCCGGTCAACGACCTCTCCCGGGGCGCGCTGGTGCAGGACATCGTCAACACGGTGGCGATCACCGCCGTCCAGGCCCAGGAGGCCGCCGCCAGGACCCGAAAGGACGCCTCGGCAACGTGAACGCCACCCAGGTGCTGGTGCTCAACTCCGGTTCCTCCTCGCTCAAGTACCAGCTGTTGGACATGCCCGAGGGGCGTCGGCTGGCCACCGGCCTGGTGGAGCGGATCGGCGAGGAGGGCCCCGGCCGGCTGGTCCACACCCCGGCCGAGGGCGAGCGGAGGGAACGCGAGCTGCCGCTGCCCGACCACGCGGCGGCGCTGCGCGCGGCCGGCGATGAGCTGGCCGCCGACGGGCTCGGCCTGGACTCCCCCGGGCTGGCGGCGGTCGGCCACCGGGTGGTGCACGGCGGGCGGACGTTCACCGAGCCGACCGTGGTGGACGAGCGGGTACTGGCGGAGATCGAGCGGCTGGTGCCGTTGGCCCCGCTGCACAATCCGGCCAACCTGGCCGGCATCCGCACCGCCCTCGCCATCAACCCGGACGTGCCGCAGGTGGCGGTCTTCGACACCGCGTTCCACACCACCATCCCGGACCACGCGGCCTGTTACGCGATCGACGCGGAGGTCGCGGCCGAGCACCGCGTCCGCCGCTACGGCTTCCACGGCACCTCGCACGCCTTCGTCTCCCGCCGCACCGCCGAGCTGCTGGGCCGGCGGCCCGAGGAGGTGAACGTGATCACCCTTCACCTGGGCAACGGCGCCTCGGCGGCGGCGGTGGCCGGCGGGCGGTGCGTGGACACCTCGATGGGGCTGACGCCGCTTCAGGGTCTGGTGATGGGCACCCGCTCGGGGGACATCGATCCGGCGGTGGTCTTCCACCTGTCCCGGGTCGCCGGGATGTCGGTGGCCGAGATCGACGAGCTGCTCAACTCCCATTCCGGGCTGCGGGGGTTGTGCGGCGACAACGACATGCGGGAGGTGGTGCGGCGGATGGACGCCGGGGACGAGCGGGCGCGGCTGGCGTTCGACGTGTACATCCACCGGCTGCGGTCGTATCTGGGCGCCTACTTCGCGGTGTTGGGCCGGGTGGACGCGGTGGCGTTCACGGCCGGCGTCGGGGAGAACGCGACGCGGGTGCGAACGGCGGCGGTCGCCGGCCTTGACGCGCTGGGGCTCGCCGTCGACGAACGGCTGAACACCGCCGCCGATCGCGGCCCCCGCCTGATCTCGCCGGAGTACGCTCGGGTTGCCGTCGCCGTGGTGCCCACGGACGAGGAACTGGAGATCGCCACCCAGGCATTCGCCCTGGTCAACGCCTGACCTCCGCTAATCTGAGCCCGCAAATTATTCCACCATGGAACAAAACGATAGGATCGCTTCCATGCGCCGCTCCAAAATCGTCTGCACTCTGGGCCCCGCCGTCGACTCCTTCGAGAATCTGAAGGCCCTCATCGACGCCGGTATGAACGTGGCCCGCTTCAACTTCAGCCACGGCAGCCACGAGGAGCACGAGGAGCGGTACCACCGACTCCGCAAGGCCAGCGAGGAGACGGGCCGCCCGATCGGGGTGCTGGCCGACCTCCAGGGCCCCAAGATCCGCCTGGAGACCTTCGCGGACGGACCCGTCGAGCTGCGGCGCGGCGACGAGTTCACGATCACCACCGAGGACGTCCCCGGCGACCGCTCGATCTGCGGCACCACCTACAAGGGCCTGCCCGGCGACGTGGCCAAGGGCGAGACGATCCTGATCAACGACGGCAACGTCTCCCTCCAGGTGCTGGAGGTGGACGGCCCGAGGGTGCGCACCATCGTGATCGAGGGCGGCGTGATCTCCGACCACAAGGGCATCAACCTGCCCGGCGTCGCGGTCAACGTGCCGGCCCTCTCCGGCAAGGACGTCGAGGACCTGGAGTTCGCGCTCCGCCTCGGCGCCGACATGGTGGCGCTGTCCTTCGTGCGCAACGCGGACGACGTGCGGGACGTGCACCGGGTGATGGACCGGGTGGGCCGCCGGGTCCCGGTGATCGCCAAGGTCGAGAAGCCGCAGGCCGTGGAGAACATGGCGGAGGTCGTCGCCGCCTTCGACGGGGTGATGGTGGCCCGGGGCGACCTGGCCGTGGAGTACCCGCTGGAGCAGGTGCCCATGGTCCAGAAGCGGCTGATCGAGCTGTGTCGCCGCAACGCCAAGCCGGTGATCGTGGCGACCCAGATGATGGAGTCGATGATCACCAACTCCCGCCCGACGCGCGCCGAGGCGTCCGACGTGGCCAACGCGATCCTGGACGGCGCGGACGCGGTGATGCTCTCGGCGGAGTCCTCGGTCGGGCGCTATCCGATCGAGACCGTCAAGACCATGTCGAAGATCGTGGTGGCCGCCGAGGACGAGCTGCTCTCGCGCGGCCTGGCGCCGCTGGTCGCCGGCAAGAAGCCGCGCACCCAGGGCGGTTCGGTGGCCAGGGCGGCGGCCGAGATGGCGGACTTCCTGGACGCGCGGGCGCTGATCGCGTTCACCAAGTCGGGCGACACCGCCCGCCGCCTGTCCCGCTATCGGGCGGTGCAGCCGATCCTCGCCTTCACCACCGAGGCATCGACCCGCAACCAGCTGACGCTCAGCTGGGGCGTGGAGACCTTCGTCGTTCCGCTGGTCAACCACACCGACGAGATGGTCGAGCTGTGCGACGCGGAGCTGTCCCGGCTCAACCGCTACGAGACCGGCGACACCATGATCATCACGGCCGGCTCGCCCCCCGGCGTGCCCGGCACCACCAACATGGTCCGCGTCCACCACCTGGGTGGCCACGGCGGCGCCTGAGACCCACGACGCGGCACATCCCCGTCGGCCCGTGGTGCGGGCCGACGGGGATGTGCCGTGTGGGGACGGGGAGTCGCGGTTCTCGGGGGCTCAGGGAACGGTGGGGCCGTCGGCGGTGGTGTAGGAGTGCATCCCCCGCATGGAGAGGGTGCCGCCGAACTGCCCGGCCTGGGTGACGAAGACGTCGGTGAAGTGGGCGATCGGCAGGTCGAGCGGCGGCTGGTGCTCGGCGTCGAAGACCACCGGTATCACCCCGAAGAGGTTGCCCTCCAGGCGCTCGGTGTACATGGTCACCGTGCCGTTCCGGAACGTCGAGTTGGAGCCGGGCGCGGTCGCCACGTGGTAGCGGACGCCGCCGGGCGCGTCGACGATCTGGTGCAGGTCGCCGATGTCCAGCTTGTCGGCGGTGAACTTGAGCACCTGTTTGACGTTGCCGCTGGCCGTCGTCACGTTGACCACGCCGTGGTAGCTCAGGCCGCGCAGGGTCAGATAGGTGGCGTCCAGGTACCAGGAGTCGTCGGGCAGGGTGAACGCGGTCTGCTCGTCCTCGCCCGGGACGCGCAGCTCCTCGGGGCAGGGGAACGGCTCGCCGGCGCCGGGGATCGCGTCCGCGTCGATCTCCTGGCCGTCCTCGGTCGCGCCGGCCTCCTCGTTCTCCTCCTCGCGGCGCTGCCGCTCCGCCTCGGCCGCCTCCTCGGCCTCGCGCTCCGCCGCCTCCGCCTCCTCCCGGGCGGCGGCCTCGCGTTCGGCCTCCGCCTCCGCCTGCCGCTGCCGCTCGGCCTCCTCGGCCGCCGCCTGCTCCTCCGCGCGGCGCTGCCGTTCCGCCTCCTCCTCGGCCCGGGCGGCGGCCTCGCGTTCGGCCTCCGCCTCGGCCTCGGCCTGCCGCTCCCGCTCGGCCTCCTCCTCGGCCTCGCGCCGCGCCTGCTCGTACTCGGCGCGCTCGCCCGGGGTCAGCAGGTCCCAGACGCCCTCGCCCAGTTCGGCGAGGCCCTCGCCCAGGCCCAACGGGTCCCAGGGGTTGGGCCGTTGGGGCTCCTCGTCGGCCGGCGGCTCGGCGGGCTCGGCGGGCTCCTCCGGCGCGGGGTCTTCCTCGGGCGGCGCTACCGGCGCCTCGTCGGCGGGCGGCTCGGCCGGTTCCTCGGCGACGGGCGGCTCCTCACTCGCCTCGTCCGCCGGCGTCTCCGCCGGCTCGGACCCCTCGTCCTCCGAGGGCTCCTCGGCCTCGCCGGTCTCCTCGGTCTCCTCGATCTCCTCGGCCGGCGGCTCGTCCGGCATCTCCACGCACGCCTCCCCGGCGAACGGGTTCTCCGGCTGGGGGTCGGCCTTGGCCAGCGGCGAGGTGAACCCCATGCCCAGCAGCGCGGCCGAGGGCATCGCGGCGAGGGCTATCGCCTTGCCGACCGGCATGTGCAGCCGGCGCAGCAGGGACCGCCGCGAGGCGGCGAGCCGGGCCGCCGCCTCGCCCTCGGCGGCGGATATGTCTTCAGTCGGCACGTGGGTTTCCCTTCCCCGGTTCATCCCCGTGGGCCGGCGCCGGGCCGTCGAAGGAGGCCAGCGCGCTGCCCGTGCCGGGCGTCAGGACCGGAGGCTCCCGGTCAGCGGTGTCCGCCTCGTCCGTCGTCGAGGCCACGGGCTCGCCCGGCATCCAGGCGATGCTCATGCCGCCGCCCACCATGCCGAAGACGAAACCCACCAGAAATCCGCCGAAGTTGGACACGACCAGCGAGACCAGCGACAGCAGGATGGCGGCCACGCCGGCGAATATGCGCACCTGCGGCTGGAACCAGATCGTCAGCCCCAACACCACCAGCAGGATGCCGATCACCAGCGAACCCGCGCCAGCCGTGGTGGCCATCCGAATGGTCAGCTGCCCCAACGTCAGGTTGGCGTAAGGGAGATAGGCGATGGGCAGCCCGGCGACGATGGTGAACAACCCGGCCCAGAACGGCCGTCCCCACCGGAAGCGGCGGAAGGCCAGCCGCCCCCGGGTGACGAGCGACTCGGTGGGTGCGACATCGATGTTGGTGCTCACGGCACGTACTCCCCTTGGCGCGGTTCAGTGACGGGACGCACGATACGGCGGTGCCCCTCCGGGGCAGAGACAGGCCCTCCGCCCTGCCCCAGGAGCGGTTCAGACCGTCAGAAGCACTCGTTCGCGCCCCGGTGCAGGGACAGGCTCAGATCGCTGAGCTTGAAGGTGCCGGCCGAGGTCGCCCAGGCGGTCTGGCGCACGTCGTTCAGCACCGCGCGGTCGGACTGCTGCGCGAACGACCCGGGCAGGACCCCGGCCTCGGGCGTGGGACCCTTGGTCGTCTGGTCGGCCGCGACGCCGATGTCGATGTTGGTGAAGGTGGCGTCCGCGTTCAACTGCTCCAGGTCGATGAAGAGGTTGTCCGCCTCGACCGGGTTGTCCGGGTCGGAACCGGCGCCGATCTTCACGGTGACGTCGCCGAAGAACGGGACGGGCAACACCACCGACTGGCACAGGTTGTTGATGGTGGCGTGGTCGAACGCGGAGACCGCGACCGGCCGTTCCTCCCCGCCGGCCGGGGTGACCATGGCCCCGTACTGAACGAAGCCCTCACCGTCCAACCGGTCGACGCTGACCTTGAACTGCTGCCCCGACACGGCGAACGAGGCGGCGAGTGCCCCCTGGGAGAGGGCGACGCCTATCGCAGCGGTAGCGGCCACGCTCGGCACCATGACCAGACCGAAACGCCGCCATCTGGTGCCGCCGCGAGCCTGTGACTCCATGACTTCCTCCTTCTCGGACGAACATCTCCCTCGGACCCGGCGGTCGATGCGTGTACCGCCCGGGAACTCCGGAGGGGAGAGGTGCGTTGTCCCCGGCAGCAGCGCTCCGGTGACAGCCACTGGCCGCCGGGAGACGGCCTTCGGTTGCGCGGCACGACACCCGCCGCGGGGGCGGTGGGTCACACACCACGGCCGACGCGTGGCCGAGTCGGCCCCGCCGATCGTGGTCTATCTCACGGCAGGACACAAGAGGTTCGTTACTTGCCAGTAATGGAGATATGGCAGACCGGGGAGGATCGCGACCGTTCATCCACGGAGGGTGTCGGGCCAGAAAGCACCCATAGGTGCCTCAACACCCCCCAATTACCCCCGCCCTTCCGGGAGTCCACACCCTATGTGACGGCGGTCACATTTACCAAGTTTTGGTAAAACGCGGCCGCCGTCGGTCGGATGAGTCGGGTTCAGCTCAGAAGAGCACCCGGGCCAGCGCGGAGCGCGCGGCGACCACCCGGGGGTCGTCGGGCCCCACCACGTCGAAGAGTTCCAACAGGCGCACCCGGGCGGCGTCCCGGTCGTCGCCCGCCGTGCGCCGCACGGTGGAGATCAACCGGCTGAAGGCGTCCTCGACATGGCCGCCCACCAGGTCCAGGTCGGCGACGGCCAGTTGGGCCGCGACGTCCTCGGGCCGCTCGGCCGCGTCCTTCCGCGCCTGCTCGGCCGAGGTCCCCTGGACCCGCGCCAGCAGCTTCGCCTGGCCGAGCCCGAGGGCGGCCTCGGTGTTGCCCGGCTCGGAGGCGAGGATGTTCTCGTACGCCTGGATCGCGCCGTTCAGGTCGCCCGCGTCCAGCGCCGCGTGCGCGTGCGCCAACGCCGGGTCCGCCGGCGGCTCCACGGGCGCCGCCGCCCTGGCCGCCGCTGCCGCCTCCGGGTCGACGGGCTGGCCCACGATGCCGAAACGCTCCTCGGCGGCCTGGATCAACTGGTCCAACACCTGCCGCACCTGGGGCTCGGGGGCCACGCCCTGGAAGAGCGGCAGGGCCTGCCCCGCGATCACCGCGAAGATCGCCGGGATGCCCTGCACCCCGAACTGCTGGAAGAGCCGCTGGTTGGCGTCGACATCGATCTTGGCGAGGACGAACCTCCCCGCGTACTCCTCGGTGAGCCGCTCCAGCACCGGGCTGAGCTGCTTACACGGCCCACACCACTCGGCCCAGAAGTCGATGACGACCGGAACCTCGGCGCTGCGCTGAACCACCTCCTGCTCGAAGGTCGCCTCGTCGACGTCGATCACCAGGGAGACGGCCGCCGCCTGCGCCTCCGGCTGGGCCGCCCGCTGAGCGCGGGCCTGCTCGGCCTTCTGCTTGGCCTCGGCCGCGGCCTTGACCGCGGAGAGATCGACGGCTCCGCTCATGGACATGTTGCGTGGCTGCATGGCACCAGTCTCCCCCCTCCGGCGAGCGTTCGGGAACGAGGCCCTGGCCGGGCGGCCTTCGGGGAGGGCCCGGCGGCCAGGCGGCACCGCGTGTCGCGGGACCCGCTGTGCCGCGAAGCGGCGGCGTGGCCCGGGCCGAACGGACGGATTCCGGACGCCGGTCGGCCCGACGTACCCAACGCCCCGCCGCGACACCGCCCGTCGCCGAGCCTCCACACGCACCCGACCGGGGCGCTCCCGCGCGGCGGCAGCACCCGACGCCCGCGCGGGGACGCCGCACCAACTCACCGCACCGCAAGCTCCGTCCGGGCACGGTTCCGTGCGACGGCACCCGCGCCGCCCGCCCGGCCGGGCCCAACTCGCCGCGCGCAGCGCGGCTCAGCGGCGCTGCGGCTCCCCGAAACCCGTCCGGCAGGGCAGGGCCTCGTCAGAAGCCCGCCGGTTCCGTGTAGCCGCCCCACACCTCGCGCAGCGCGTCGCAGATCTCGCCCAGTGTCGCCTCGGCGCGCACCGCCGCGAGCATCGGCGCGATGGTGTCGCCCTCGCCCCGCGCCACCCGCACCAGCTCGGCCAGCGCCGAGCGCACCCCCGCGTCGTCGCGGGTCGCGCGCCGCGCGGCGAGGACGCGGACCTGCTCGCGTTCCACCTCGTGGCTGACCCGCAGGATCTCCAGCTCGTCGGTCACGGACGGGGTGTGGCAGTTGACGCCGACCACCCGCTTGTCGCCCTTCTCCAGCGCCTGTTGGTACTGGAACGCGGACTCCGCGATCTGCCCGGTGAACCAGCCGTCCTCGATCCCGCTGAGCAGCCCGGAGGTGATCGGCCCGATCGGGTGGTCGGCCGCGCCCGAGGTGGCCAGCGCGCGCCGGCCGCGTTCGGCGATCTCCTCGAAGATCCGTTCCGCGTCGGCCTCGATCCGGTCGGTCAGCCGCTCCACGTACCAGGAGCCGCCCAGCGGGTCGGCGACGGAGGTGATCCCGGTCTCCTCCATCAGCACCTGCTGGGTGCGCAGCGCGATCTCGGCGGCCCGTTCGCTGGGAAGCGCGAGGGTCTCGTCGAGGGCGTTGGTGTGCAGGGAGTTGGTGCCGCCCAGCACGGCCGAGAGCGCCTCGACGGCGGTGCGGACCACGTTGTTGTACGGCTGCTGGGCGGTCAGCGAGACGCCGGCGGTCTGGGTGTGGAAGCGGAGCCACTGGGCGCGTTCGTTGGTGGCGCCGTAGACGTCCCGCATCCAGCGGGCCCAGATCCGGCGCGCGGCGCGGAACTTGGCGATCTCCTCGAAGAAGTCGATGTGCGCGTCGAAGAAGAACGACAGGCCGCGCGCCACCTCGTCCACCGAGAGCCCCCGGCTGAGGCCCAGCTCCACGTAGGCGAAGCCGTCGGCGAGGGTGTACGCCAGCTCCTGCGCGGCCGTCGCCCCGGCCTCCCTGATGTGGTAGCCGGAGACGGAAAGCGGCTTGTAGGCGGGGATGCGGGCGGCGGTGAACTCCATCAGGTCGCCGATCAGCCGCAGATGCGGCTCGGGCGGGAAGAGCCACTCCTTCTGCGCGATGTACTCCTTGAAGATGTCGGTCTGGAGCGTGCCGTTGAGCGTCTCGATCGCGACGCCCTGCCGTTCGGCCGCGACCAGGTACATGCAGAAGACGGGCACGGCCGGGCCCGAGATGGTCATCGAGGTGGTGACCTCGCCCAGCGGGATGTCCCGGAAGAGGATCTCCATGTCGGCGGCCGAGTCGATGGCGACGCCGCAGTGGCCGACCTCGCCCAGGGCCTTGGGATCGTCGGAGTCGCGGCCCATCAGCGTCGGCATGTCGAAGGCGACGGAGAGCCCGCCGCCACCGTTGCGGAGGATGGTGCGGTAGCGCTCGTTGGTCTGCTCGGCGTTGCCGAAGCCGGCGAACTGGCGGATGGTCCATGTCCTGCCCCGGTACCCGGTGGGGTGCAGCCCCCGGGTGAACGGGAACTCCCCGGGCCAGCCGATCCGTTCGAAGCCGGCGTAGCTGTCCCCGGGCGCGGGGCCGTAGACGGGCTCGACGGGGTCTCCGGAGAGCGTGGTGAAGTCGGCGTCCCTGGTGTGGGCCGCGTCGTACCGGGCCTGCCAGCGTCGGCGGCCCGCTTCGATGGCGTCAGCGTCCATACCGCCAATTTACTTGGACGTCCAACTATCTGTCCAAGGACGCGCCCCGACCGGTCACCGCCGGCCGGGGGTGGCGCCGCTCAGGCGCGGGCCGTCTCCTCGGCCCCGGCCCCGACGCCCTCGTCGTCGTCGCGCTCCACCAGCGGCTCCACCTCGGCGGTGACGCGGGGCTCGACGAAGAACGCGGCGAACGGGATGGAGCCGGCGACCAGCACCCACAGCAGCCTGCCGAACGGCCAGCGGGCCTTCTGCCCCAGGTCGAAGGCGAAGACCAGATAGATGATGTAGAGCAGGCCGTGCACCTGGGACACCACGAGGGTCAGGCCCTCGCCGGTGTCGAAGCCGTACTTGAAGACCATGCAGGTGCCGAGGACCAGCAGCATCACCGCAGTGACATAGGCCATGACCCGGTACCGGGTGAGCACACTCCGCTTCATGCGGGCGAGCCTATCGGGTCATTCCGGTCGTTCCGCGCGCGGGGCGTCCCCGGGGTCGGCGCTGGCCCTCGCCCCCCGGGACCTCGCCCGGGACCTCGAAGTCGCGGGCCGCCACGCGCAGCGGGCGCAGCATGGCGAAGATCTCCCGGCACTCCTCGTCGTCGTAGGCGCCCAGGCCGAAGTCGGCGGCCATCAGGTCCCGGGTCGCCGCGTCGCAGACCTCGCGCCCGCGCTCGGTGATGGAGGCCAGCGTGCCCCGGCCGTCGTTGGGGTTGGGCCGCTTGGTGACCAGGCCCGAACGCACCAACCGGTCCACGGTGTTGGTGACGGAGGTGGGATGGACCATCAGCCGTTCACCGATCTTGGACATCGGCAGCTCGCCGGCCCGGCTGAAGGTGAGCAGCACCAGCGCCTCGTAGCGGGCGAACGTCAGGCCGTGCGGCTTGACCACGGCGTCGACCTCGGCGAGCAGGATCTGGTGGGCCCGCATGATCGAGGTGATCGCGGCCATGGACGGGACGGAGCCCCATCGCTGCTTCCACAGGTCGTCGGCGCGCGCGATGGGGTCGAACGGGAGGCTGAGCGGCTTGGACACGGGAGCGACCCTACCCGGCACGCCGGGGCGGTGTGCGGCCGTTGTGGTGAATCGCCCCAGGTCGGTGACCCGGGGCGAGCGGGCGGCCACAACCGGCGGCACCATTGGGCGCCTTCCGTGATCGCGCGACCACGGATTGTCAGACCCTCGTGGCACCATGACGCACATGTCCAGCCCCACCACCGCACCGCGCCGCCGGCCCGGCCGGCCCCTCCCGTTGGCCCTGAATCGCCTCTTCCCGATCCTCTCCCTGCTCCTCGCCCTGCTCGCCCTGGGCTGCTCCTCCGGCAGCGCCGATCCCTCAGGACCGGGGAGCGAGGGCGAGTCGAGCGCCCCGCTCGCCGAGGACTCGTCGGAGTTCTGGGTCGATCCCGACTCCCCCGCCGCCCAACAGGTGCGCCAGTGGGAGGAGTCGGGGCGGGCCGAGGACGCCGACGTCCTGCGCCGGATCGCCGACCGGCCGCTGTCCCACTGGCCGCCGGGCGAGGAGGACCCGGGGCCGCAGGTGCGGCGGATCACCGAGGCCGCCACCGCCGAGGGCCGCACCGCACTGCTCGTCGCCTACAACATCCCGCACCGCGACTGCGGCCAGTACTCCGAGGGCGGCGCGGCCAGCGACGGCGCCTACCGGGAGTGGATCGACTCCTTCGCCTCCGCCATCGGCGACGCGGAGGCCGTCGTCGTCCTGGAGCCGGACGCCGTTCCGCACACCCTCGACGGCTGCACCGCGCCCATGTATGTCGAGGACCGGTACGCGCTGCTCTCCGACGCGGTGGACCGGCTCAGGGAGCAGCCGGGCACCCGGGTCTATCTCGACGCGGGGAACCCGGACTGGGTCACCGACGTCGGCCGGCTGGCGGAGGCGCTGCGCGGCTCCGGCGTGGAGCGCGCGGACGGCTTCGCGCTCAACGTCTCCAACTTCCAGACCACGGACGCCAGCACGGCCTACGGCCGGGAGCTGTCCGGGCTGCTGGACGGGGCGCACTTCGTCATCGACACCAGCCGCAACGGCAACGGCCCCTGGGAGGAGGGCGGCGACGAGCGCTGGTGCAACCCACCGGGCCGCGCCCTGGGCACGCCGCCCACGACCGACACGGGGGACGAGCTGGTCGACGCCTATCTGTGGGTGAAGCGGCCGGGCGAGTCCGACGGCGAGTGCCGGGGCGGACCCGAGCCCGGCCGCTGGTGGCCGGAGTACGCGCTGGCCCTGGCCGAGCGCGCCCGGGAGTGAGCGGCGGTGGGGGGCTCGGCGGGCTCAGGGCCCGACCTTGATCCACTTCGCCTCGGACGGGGTGCCCTCCTCGTCGGTGACGAAGACCATGTACCAGCCGGGCGGCGCCAGGGAGGGGTCCTCGGGCAGGGTCAACCGCACCTCGCCGTCGGCGCGTTCCAGCTCCAGCTGGAGGGAGCGCTGCTCCACGTCCGTGGTGTGGGTGACGGCGCTGGGCCGCATCAGCCGGGCGGTGGCGATCCGGTCGGCGTCCCCGGTCCCGAAGGTGACGGTCTCGCCGAGCGTGGCGCTCTTCGGCCCGTCGTCCAGCACCGGCCGGGTCTCCTCGCGGCCGTCGAAGAGGTAGGGCGGGGTGTAGACCTCGATGCGCTTCTCGAACTCGCCGGCCCTGGTGTTGTCCTTGTCGCCGTAGAGCGGGTCCGAGCCGAAGGTCGCCACCCGCCCGTCGGGCAGCAGCAGCGCCTCGGAGTGGTAGTTGCGGCCCACGGTGGGGTCGGCCGCCGGCACGAAGGCGTCCTTCGCCGGGTCGTAGAACTGCGCCCGCAGCACGTCGCTGTGGCCGCGCCCCCGGTAGTCGGTGGAGCCGCCGGAGGTGAAGACGGTGTCGTCGGGCATCAGCACGCTGCTGAGGTAGCGGGTGCCCTGCGGCAGGCTCGGGCCCTCGCGGTAGGTGGGGTCCTCCTCGGTGAGGTCGATGATGGCGGTCCGCTCGGTGGACTTGGCGGACTCGCCGACGCCGCCCCCGCCGAGCACCATGAACCGCTGGTCCTGGGCCGGCGGCAGCAACAGCGAGGCGGAGGTCTCCAGTTGGTCCGGGTCGGAGAGGCCGCCGACCTCCTCGAAGGAGTTGTCCTCCAGGTCCCAGATGCCCGGGACCCGGCCCTCGTCGGCGGGTCCGTAGCCGGCGTTGGAGCCGGTGTAGAAGATCTTGCCGCCCTCGGTGAGGAAGAGCGCCGGGTAGGTCGGGAAGTAGCGGTCGGGCGCCTCGGACCAGGTCTTGGTCTTCGGGTCGTAGATCTCGTTGATCCCGGGCACCACCTCCCCCACCTCGTCGAGCCCGGAGACGGTCAGCACCCGCCCGTCGGGGAGGGTGGTCAGCGTCGGGTACCAGCGGGCCTCGGCCATCGGGTCGACGGGCACATAGCGCTCGGCCACCGGGTCGAACTCGTAGGCCACGTCGATGCCCTGGAAGTCCTGGTCGTCCAGGGTGAGTTCGGCGGCCAGGCCGTAGAGGTTACGGGCGTCCTCGCCCTCAAGGCCCAGGATCTCGTACTGGCCGGGCTCCTCCACGACGCCCTGTTCGCCCTCCTCCACGGCGCTGACGAAGACCCGCTCCTCGCCCGCCGTGATGGTGATCTCCTCCTCGCCGTCCTCCCCGTCCCCGCTCTCCCGCTCCTGCTTGTCCGCGGCGGGGACGGTGATCGCGTTGGTCGTCTCGTAGAGCTGCCCGTTGGGGCCGCGCAGCCGGGTGCCCTCGGGGAACTCGCGGCTCTGGTCGGGGTCCTCGTTCTTGATCAGCATCGGGCCGCCGGCGTGGGTGACCGCGTCGCCGAGCACCTCGTAGCGCAGGGTGCCGCCGGCCACCAGCAGCTTGCCGTCCGGGAGTTGGGCGTGCCCGGCGCAGAACAGGTCGTCGGGGGTCGGCACCTTCTCGAAGGTGTTGTCCTTCGGGTCCCACAGGACGCTGTCGAAGGTCCCGGCGTCGAACTGGTCCTCGTTGTTGCCGGAGCCGGCGATCAGCAGCACCTTGCCGGTGTGCAGCAGCGCCGCGTGGATGGCGTTGGTGCGGTACTCCTCGGGCACGTCCACCACGTCCCAGGAGCCGTACCTCGCCTGGTAGGCGGGGCGGGATATCCGGTACTCGTGGAGCTGCTGCTGGGCGAAGCTCACGGCGGCCGGGGCGTTCAGGCCGACCAGCAGCAGGGTGACCCCGCTGCCGAGGGCCAGCTTCCGCAGCCGGCGGCCGGGGCGGTAGGGGTGACGGCGTCGTGCACGGCTCATGCGTCGGCTCCCACGGGGCGTCGGGGCGGTCGTTCACCGCCGGGGTCGGTCGGGCTCTCGGGGGCGGGCTCCGGCTCGGCCGGCAGACGGACGGTGCCCAGGCGGGCCCAGGGCCCGGTGGCCCGGTGCCGTCCCGAGGTGCGGCGCAGCGGCTCGCGGCTGGTCCACGCCCAGATGGCCGGCGGCGCCAGGGCGACCGCCAGCGCGATCAACGCCCAGGTGCGCATGGCCACATGGGTGTGGCCCAGCGCCACGGAGACCAGCAGCGCGGCGGTCAGCGCCCCGGCCCAGCCCAGGTGCCAGCGGAACGTCGCCGGCCGGTCGGGGCTGGCCTCGCCGCCCTTGGGCGTGACCACGAAGGTGGAGGTGCGGCGCAGCGCCGCGTCCAGCAGCGAACGGGCGTAGACCGGCGCGGAGAGCGCCGACATCAGCATCCCCGCCGTGCCGGATGAGCCCTCGGGCTCGTGCGGCGAGACGTTGTGCCGCCGGTTCCAGACGTAGAGGCCGATCTGGAGCGCCGCCACGTCGCTGTAGAGCATCAGCCACACCGAGGACGACACCTGGGTGCCGGAGGCGCCCAGCGTCAGGTAGAGCACGCAGCCCAGCACGCCCAGCGTCCAGGTGATCGCCGCCATCGGGTAGAAGGCCAGCATCAGCGAGTAGTTGAGCAGGCTGCCCGGCCGGTGCCGGCCCGGGCCGCGCCCGTACTGACGCAGCAGCGTCTCGTAGGTGCCGCGTGACCAGCGCAGCTGCTGGCTGAAGAAGTCGGTCCAGGAGGACGGCCCCTCGCCCACCGCCAGCACGTCGGGGGTGTAGACGGAACGCCAGCGGTTGCCGGTGTCCGGGTTGACGGTGCGGTGCAGCTCGAAGCCGGTGGCCATGTCCTCGGTGACCGAGTCGCACAGCCCGCCGATCGAGCGCAGCGCGGCGATCCGCACCGCGTTGTTGGTGCCGACGAACATCGGCGAGCGGTAGCGGTTTCCCGCGCGCTGGATCAGCGCGTGGAAGAGGAACTGCTGGCTCTCGGCGGCCTTGGTGACCGGCCCGTCGTAGTTGCCGTAGACCTGCGGGCCGACGACGAAGGCCACGTCGGGGTCGCGGAAGTACCCCAGCATCCGCTCCAGGAAGCCGGGCAGCGGAACGTGGTCGGTGTCGACCGAGGCGAAGTAGTCGTAGTCCTCGCCGTGCGCGTCGAGCCAGGCGTTGTAGTTGCCGTGCTTGGTTCGCGAACGGTGCGGCCCGCTGGGCTGGTTCCAGTGCGGAACGCCGCGCCGGGTGAAGTGGTGGACGCCCAGCTCGGCGCAGAGTTCCCGCGCCTCGGGGGCGTCGCCCTCGTCCAGCAGCCACACGTCCATCGGGCCGCTGTGCCGCAGCCGGACGGCGCCCTCCAGCGTCGCCCGCACCATGGCGAGCGGCTCCTTGCCCGGCACGAAGGTGGTCAGGAACGCGACCCGGGTGCCGGCCTCGGGCAGTACCGGGACCGGGTCCCTGGCCACCATCGTGGCGTGCGCGACGGAGACGACGTTGGCCAGCCGGAACAGCTCGATCAGCGCGATGCAGCCCAGCATCACCGCGTCGGCGACGAGCAGCCAGAGCGGGGCGTAGCCGCGCTCCGTCCAGTGGCTGGGCCACACCAGCCACAGCAGCAGCACCAACGACAGCGTCGGCGCCAGCGTCATCAGCAGGGTGGCGCGTATTCGGTGGGGCTCCTGCCCGAGCAGACTCCGGTACCGCACCCGGTACCCGGGCCCAGGCTCGGTGAGCGGGCCGGCGAGGCGACTGTAGGCCTCGTAGTCATACCGCTCAGACCGCACGGAACCCTCCTTCTCGGGGCAGGTGCCACCTTCCGACACATCAACGACACGTCAGAAAGTGAGCCCTGTCGAATGGGAGCGGTCCGAGCGAGCGACCCGGCGACAACGGGCGACCCGCGAACGCGAGCGACCCGGCGACCGTCGTGCGGTCGCCGGGTCGGCGTATCGGCGGGCCGGTCCGGGCGAGAGTCCCGGCGGAGGGCGCCGGCGGGAGAGTCCCGGCGGGAGGGCGCCGGCGGGAGGGCGCCGGCGGGAGGGATGCTCTTACGGATGTCAAGCAGCGGCTCTTAGCGGTTGATCAGGAGTCGTTGCGCGGGTGTTTTGCCTGGTGAGGGCGTGGAAGACGTCGCGGGCGACGTAGCGTTTGAGGCAGCGCATGATC
>NZ_RFFJ01000112.1 GCF_003696235.1 Streptomyces triticirhizae | reverse complement strand
CCCGCCGCCGGCGCCGCAGCCGGGCCCGCCGCCGGGTCCCCAGCTCGGCCAGCAGCCGGGACCGCCCACCGGTCCCCAGCCCGGCCAACACCCCGCCCCGCCGCCCGGCCCCGGGCAGGGCCAGGCGCCGCCGCCCGCCTACGGCTACCCGCAGGAGGCCCAACCCGCCGTCGGCTCCGGCTACATGGCGGTGCTGCGCTACCGCGCTCCCGACGGCTCCGAGCAGCAGCTGATCCGCCGCTCCGCGCCCGGGATGCCGCACCCCGAGTGGCAGATCCTGCACGAGCTGATGGCCATGGGCGTGCCCGCGCAGGAGGTCGTCGAGCTGCACACCGAGTTGCAGTCCTGCGAGCTGCCCGGCGGCTACTGCGCCCGGATGATCCGCGAGACCTGGCCCCAGGTGCGGATCACCCACACCGCCGCCTACGGCACGGACTTCGCGTCCCGCCAGGCCGGGGTGCGCCATCTGGTGGAGCACCAGGACGAGTTGCAGCAGTTCGCCGACGGCCCGCCGCGTTCCGCGCCGGTGCGCGCGCCGCTGCCGCAGCAGCCGCCGGCGCCGGCCGTCGGGCTCGACGTGATCGGCCAGGAGCTGGCCGAGGCGTTCGGCCCGCAGCTGGTCTTCCGCTACGAGCCGCACTTCGCCGCCCGGCAGGGCGTGCCGGAGATCGTGGCCAACACCCTGGCGTGGAGCGGGCTGCCGGTGGAGATCCCGCCGTTCTTCTGGGCCCGCGCCCAGCCGGGGATGCCGATCCCGACACTGGCCGAGGTCGCGATGGAGCGCGGCGTGCGGCCGGCGCCCGACGCCGGCTCGTATCTGGTGGTGGGCAGCGACTTCGGCAAGCAGCTGTGTGTGCAGTACGGCACGGCGCACATCGTGGCCGTGCCGCTGGAGGCCGGGCCCGGCGGGCAGCCGGTGCCGCCGCAGTTCGTCAACGCCTCGCTGCCGCAGTTCGCGCGGTGCATGGCGCTGCTGGGCCGGATGTGGCGGCTGCGCTACGGGCTGACCTCGGAGCAGGCGGGCCGCTGGACCAAGGACTTCCAGGCCCAGCTGGCCTCGCTCGACCCGATGACGGTGGCCGACCCCGAGAGCTGGTGGTCGGTGCTGCTGGAACAGATGTGGGACGGGCTGCTGTAGCGCGTTCCCCCGTGGCGGCGTGCGCCGGCGCGCGCCGTTGCGGGGAACGCGCCGCCCGGGTGAGCCCGTTCCCCGGGTTTCGGATGTCCTCGTGATGTTTGGGGGATCATCTTGGCTATGACGGGTTTCCGGACGGTACGCGGGCGGGGGTACTCGCCGGAGCAGGTCGACCGCGTTCTGGCGGAGCTGGGGCGACAGCGGGACCAGGCGTGGCACCGGCTCACCGAGCTGGGCCGGCTCGCGGAGCGGCTCACCGAGCGCGCGGCCCAGCTGCGGGCCGAGGTGGCCGCGCTGCCCCCGACGGACTTCGGCGCGCTGGGCGAGCGCGCCAAGCTGATGCTGGCCGAGGTCGAGGCCGAGGCGGCGGAGATCAGGGAGCTGGCCGAGGCCGACGCCGACACCCTGCTGAGGGCGGCCGAGGGCGAGGGCCGCGCCTTACGGGAGCGGGCGGCGAAGGAGGCGGCCCGCGTCCGGGTGGCCGCCGAGGAGGCGGCCGGACGCACCCTGGCCGAGTTCACCGAGGCCGCCGAGGCGCTGGTGGAGCAGGAGCGGCAACGGGCCGCGCGGGTGCGGGCCGAGGCGGAGGCCACGCTGGCCGACGTGACCCGGCACGCCGAGGCGCTGGTCGCCGAGCAGCGCGCGCGGCAACGGGCGAGCGGCCGGCTGGCCGAGGAGCGGATGGCGGCGCGCCGGGAGGCGGTCGAGGCGCGGGTGGCCGAGCTGACCCAGCGGGCCGACGCGGTCTGGGAGCGCGCGCGGCGGCAGTTGGCCGACGCCGAGGCCGCGGCCAGGGCGCGGAACGAGGCGGCGGAGGCGCGGCGCGCTGAGCTGCTGGCCGAAGCGGAGACGCGCAGGCGGCGGATCGAGCGGGACGCCGAGCGGCTGGCCCGCCTCCAGGAGGAACGGGCCGAGCAGGTGCGCGCCTACATGTCCCATCTGCGCACCACGCTCGCCACGTTGACCGGCCGCGCCCCGCGCCGACCGCAGGACGCCGAGGCCGAGGCCGAGGCGCAGGCCGGGAGCCCGGGAGAGGCGGCGACCGAACGGGGCTGACGCGGCGGGGTGCCGGGGCCGCCTGGGTATTCTGCGGACCATTCCCCGTTTCTCCGACGAAGGACGCGATTTCCGTGAGCCCCAACCGTCCGGCAGCCATCATCGTTCTCGCAGCGGGCGAGGGGACCCGCATGAAATCGGCGACGCCCAAGGTCCTGCACGAGCTGTGCGGCCGTTCCATGGTCGGCCATGTGGTGCTGGCGGCGAACGAGTTGGCGCCCGAGCGGCTGGTGGTGGTGGTCGGGCACGGCCGGGAGCGGGTCGTCGAGCACCTGGCCGAGCTGGACGCCGGGGTGCGCACCGCCGTGCAGGCCGAGCAGCGCGGCACGGCGCACGCGGTGCGCACCGCGCTGACCGCGCTCGCCGCCGATGACGGCGGGGCGCCGACCGGCACGGTCCTGGTGACCTGCGGCGACACCCCGCTCCAGACCGGGGCCACGCTGCGCGCCCTGGCCGAACGGCACGCCGCCGAGGGCAACGCGGTGACCGTGCTGACCATGGAGCTGCCGGACGCCACCGGCTACGGCCGGGTGGTGCGCGAGCCGGACGGCTCGGTGACGGAGATCGTCGAGCACAAGGACGCCTCGCCGGCGGCGCTGGCGATCCGCGAGGTCAGCTCGGGCGTCTTCGCCTTCGACGGGGCGCTGTTGGCGGAGGCGCTGGAGAAGGTCGGCTCCGACAACAGCCAGGGCGAGGAGTACCTCCCCGACGTGCTGCGCATCCTGCGGGGCGCTGGCCACCGGGTGGGCGCCGAGCGGGTGGCCGACCCGAGGGAGCTGGTCGGCATCAACAACCGGGTGCAACTGGCGCAGGCCAGGCGGCTGTTGAACGACCGGCTGCTGGAGGCCGCGATGCTGGCGGGCGTCACGGTCGTCGACCCGGCGAGCACCTGGATCGACTCGACGGTCACCTTCGAGCCGGACGCGGTCGTCCAGCCGAACACCCAGCTGCTGGGCGCCACCCATGTGGCGGCCCTCGCGGAGGTCGGGCCGGGCACCCGGCTGACGAACTGCACGGTGGGCGAGGGCGCCCTGGTGGTGCACACCGTGGCGGACACGGCGGTGATCGGCGCCGGCGCGAAGGTCGGCCCGTACTCCTATCTGCGCCCGGGAACGCTGCTCGGCTCCGACACCAAGGTCGGCGGCTTTGTGGAGGTGAAGAACTCCACACTCGGCACCGGAACCAAAGTTCCGCATCTCTCCTATGTGGGCGACGCCACGATCGGCGAGCACACCAACATCGGCGCCTCCAGCGTGGTGGTGAACTACGACGGCGAGGCAAAGCACCGCACCACGATCGGTTCGCACTGTCGAACGGGCGCCGACAATACCTTTGTGGCACCCGTCACGGTGGGGGACGGCAGTTACACGGCGGCCGGCTCGGTGATCACCGTCGACGTCCCCCCGGGGTCACTGGGCGTAGCCCGGGAAAGGCAGCGGAACGTGGCGGGTTGGGTGGCCCGCAGGCGTTCCGGATCGGCGGCCGACCGGGCGGCCCAGGCGGCTCTAGCTGCGGCGGAACCCGATCACGATCAGGACTGACGGGTTCGCTGGGGGCCGGTGACGGCGTACCGTAAGGAGGGCCCTCTGGGCCGGACGTTAGGCCGAACGAGCGCACCCGCGTATGCCAAGGGAGACTGACTGTGACCGGGATCAAGACGACCGGTGAGAAGAAACTGATGCTCT
Source organism: Streptomyces triticirhizae (assembly GCF_003696235.1). Taxonomy (GTDB): domain Bacteria; phylum Actinomycetota; class Actinomycetes; order Streptomycetales; family Streptomycetaceae; genus Streptomyces; species Streptomyces triticirhizae. The sequence continues at coordinate 17,413 of NZ_RFFJ01000112.1, read as the reverse complement.
TCTCCGGCCGCGCCCACCCCGAACTGGCGAAGGAGGTCGCCGCCGAATTGGGCATGGGGCTGGTCCCGACCAAGGCTCAGGACTTTGCCAACGGCGAGATCTATGTGCGTTTTCAGGAGTCCGTGCGCGGCGCCGACTGTTTTCTGATGCAGAGTCACACGGCGCCGATCAATAAATGGATCATGGAACAGCTGATCATGATCGACGCGTTGAAGCGGGCCTCGGCGCGGAGTATCTCGGTGATCATTCCGTTCTACGGCTACGCCCGTCAGGACAAGAAGCACCGGGGCCGCGAGCCCATCTCCGCGCGGCTGATGGCGGACCTGCTGAGCACGGCGGGGGCGCACCGGATCATCGCCATGGACCTCCACGCGGACCAGGTGCAGGGGTACTTCGACGGCCCGGTCGACCACCTCTTCGCGCTGCCGGTGCTCACCGAGTACATCGGGAACCGGGTGGACCGGGAGAAGCTGACCGTGGTCTCCCCCGACGCCGGCCGGGTCCGGGTCGCCGACCGCTGGGCGGACCGGCTCGGCGCCCCGCTGGCCATCGTGCACAAGCGGCGGGACCCGGACGTGGCCAACCAGGTCACCGTCCACGAGGTCGTCGGCAACGTCAGCGACCGGGTGTGTGTGCTGGTCGACGACATGATCGACACCGGCGGCACGATCTGCGCCGCCGCCGACGCGCTCTTCGCCAACGGCGCCTCCGACGTGATCGTGGCCGCCACCCACGGCGTGCTCTCGGGCCCGGCGGCCGACCGGCTGAAGAACTCGCGGGTGAGCGAGTTCATCTTCACCAACTCGCTGCCGACGCCCAGCGAGGTCAACCTCGACAAGATCACCGTGCTGTCGATGGCGCCGACCATCGCCAGGGCGGTGCGCGAGGTCTTCGAGGACGGCTCGGTCACCAGCCTCTTCGAGGGCGACGCCTGACCCGTCTCCCCGGCCGGCCCCCACCTCGCCTTCGAGGTGCGGGGCCGGCGGCGCGTTCGGAGGGCCGCCGGGCGGCGGGTAGACTCGACCGCGTTGCTCGGCGAGGGAGGCCCGGCGGGGCTTATCCGTTATCGACGCGCTCTTTGTGCAGGCCCGCCCTGGGCCGGGTGACCGACGGTTTTTCCGGTCACACACCACGAGGAGTGTCGCGATGTCAGACGTGAAGATCAGCGCCGAGACCAGGAGCGAGTTCGGCAAGGGCGCCGCCCGCCGCATCCGCCGCGAGGGCCGGGTGCCCGCCGTCATCTACGGCCACGGCGGCGACCCGGTCCACGTGACCCTGCCGGGCCACGAGCTGATGATGGCGCTCAAGAACTCCAACGTCCTCATCACCCTCGACATCGAGGGCCGCGAGGAGCTGGTGATCCCCAAGGCCGTGCAGCGCGAGGCCATCCGTGGCTTCCTGGTCCACACCGACCTGCTGGTGGTCAAGCGCGGCGAGAAGGTCACCGTGGAGATCCCGGTCCTGACCGAGGGCGAACTGGCCCCGGGCGGCGGCCTGTTGGAGCACGTGCTCAACACCCTGCCGGTGGAGGCCGAGGCCACCAACATCCCCGAGTCCGTCACCGTCTCCGTCGCCGGCCTGTCCATCGGCGACTCGGTCCTGGCCAAGGACGTCCCGCTGCCGGCGGGCTCCAGCCTGGCCGTGGACCCGGACGAGGTCGTCGTCCAGGTGCTCCAGCCGCAGGCCGAGGAGCCGGCCGCCGAGGGCGCCGGGGCCACCGAAGAGGAAGCCGGCTGAGGCAGCCGCCGAGGGTGGGCCCTCCCGGGCCCACCCGACCGAACCCGACCGGAACGGGAGACGCATGAACGACGCCGGAAACGCGACGGCGCCCGAGGGACCGTGGCTGATCGTCGGCCTCGGCAACCCGGGGCCGAGCTACGCCGCCAACCGGCACAACGTCGGCTTCATGGTCGTCGACCTGCTGGCCGAGCGGCTGGGCGGAAGCTTCCGGGCCCACCGCTCCCGCGCCATGGTGCTGGAGGGCCGCCTCGGCCCGCCCGGCTCCGGAGGCCCCCGGGTGGTGCTGGCCAAGCCGATGTCCTTCATGAACGTCTCCGGCGGCCCGACCGGCGCGCTCTGCTCCTTCTACCGGGTGCCCCCGTCCCGACTGGTCGTGATCCACGACGAGTTGGACATCGGCTACGGCGTGCTGCGCCTCAAGCGCGGCGGCGGCGACAACGGCCACAACGGGCTGAAGTCGATCACCTCCGCGCTCGGCAAGGACTACTTCCGCGTCCGCTTCGGCGTCGGCCGGCCCCCGGGGCGGATGGACGTGGCGGCCTATGTGCTGCGGGACTTCGGCACGGTGGAGCGCAAGGACCTCGACTACCACGTGGACCGCGCCGCCGACGCCACCGAGGCGCTGGTCACCGAGGGCCTTGAGCGGGCGCAGAGCCGCTACAACGGCTGAGGCGCCCGGCGCCCGACCTGAACAGTCCGACCTGACCAGCTCGACCTGACCAGCTCGACTTGACCAGCCGGCAGGCTTTGGCCAAGGATCTGCGCCATGTCCGCGACCCAGGCCAGCCGACGCGGCGCCGCGCGCCGAGCCGGCGAGAGCGCGTTCGGCGCGCTGCTGTTGGGGCGGCTGGTGGTCTCCTGGCTGCTGGCCGCCGCGCTGGTGCTCGGCGGGGCCTACGCCTCCTGGGACACCACGCGCGACACCTTCGGCCTCGGCGACACGGAGAAGGGGCAGGTCACGCTGCTCCGCTGCGAACAGCGCAGCTGCACCGGGATCTTCGCCCCCAGCGGCGACACCGTGGTCCTGGAACAGCGGATCGCCCGCGCCGAGGGCGAGAGCCTCACCGTTGTCCGCCCGCTCGACGGCGACCTCGTGCTCCGCGCGGACACCGCCGGCCGCCTCTACGCGCTGGCGCCGCTCTCCGGCGCGCTACTCCTGGCCGCCATCGTGATCGCCGGCGGCCTGCGCCGCTACCGCCTCGCCTGGATCATCGCCGGCACCGCCCTGGCCCACCTGCTCCTGACGTTCCTCCTCTGGATCTGACCCGCTCCCTCAGCCACCGGCCAGCACCCGGTACACGACGGAGGCGTCGTCGCTCCGCTTGTTCCTCGGCCAGCGCTCGCCTCGCGGATCGGCCTCCTCAAGGGCCCGAACCTCACGGATGAGCGAAGCGGGGTCCCTGGTCACCCGCACCTCGTCGCGAAGGCCGCGGTAGCGGGGACGGCGGTTCGGGTGCGAGCCCCCCGGGGGCTCGCACCCGGCCCGCCCCCGGAGAAAATCACCCCGTGTTGCGCAGGCCAGCCGCCACGCCGTTGACGGTCAGGAGCAGCGCGCGGGAGAGGAGTTGGTCCGGCTCCTCGCCGCGCTTGGCGGCGGCGCGCTGGCGGTGCAGCAGCGTGACCTGGAGATACGAGATCGGGTCCAGATAGGCGTCCCTGATCCGAAGCGTCCGCTGGAGCGCCGGGTTGGCGTCGAGCAGCTCGTTCTCCCCGGTGATCCGCAGCACCTCGGCGACCGTCCGCTCGTGCTCCGCCACGATGGTGTCGAAGACGTGCCGCAGCTCGTCCGGCACCAGCGTGTCCACGTAGTGGCGGGCGATCCGCAGGTCCGTCTTGGCCAGCGTCATCTCGACGTTGGAGAGGAAGTTGCGGAAGAAGTGCCAGTGCTCGAACGCCTCAGCGAGCACCTCCTCAAGACCCGCCTCGCGGGCGGCCTTCAGACCCGACCCGACGCCGAACCAGCCCGGCACGATCTGCCGGGACTGCGTCCAGCCGAAGACCCACGGGATCGCCCGCAGCCCGTCCAGGCCGGCGCCGCTGTCGGGCCGGCGGGACGGCCGGGAGCCCAGGTGCAGCTCGGCGAGCTGGTCGACCGGCGTGGAGGCGAAGAAGTACGCCGGCAGGTCCGGGTCCTCCACCAGGTCGCGGTACGCGGAGTGCGCCGCCTCAGAGACCGTGTCCATCGCCGCGTCCCAACGGGCCAGCGCCTGGCTGGACTGGCGCGGCGCGGTGTGCAGCGCGGACGCCTGGAGGGTGGCGGAGACCGTCAGCTCCAGGTTCTCCCTGGCCAGGGACGGCACCAGGTACTTGTCGGAGATCACCTCGCCCTGCTCGGTGACCTTGATCTCACCCTCCAGCGTGCCCCACGGCTGCGCCAGGATCGCGTCGTGGGTGGGCCCGCCGCCCCGGCCGACGGTGCCGCCCCGGCCGTGGAACAGCCGCAGCCGCACCCCGTGCCGGTGCGCCACGTCACGCAGCCGGCGTTGCGCGCGGTGGATCTCCCACTGGGAGGTGGTGATGCCGCCGAACTTCGAGGAGTCGCTGTAGCCGAGCATGACCTCCTGCACGTCGTCCCGCAGCGACACCAGCCGCCGGTAGGAGGGGTCGGAGAGCATCTGGTCCAACAGCTCGTCGGCGATGCGGAGTTCGTCGGTGGTCTCCAGCAGCGGCACGATGCCGATCCTGGCCCAGCCGGCGTGCAGGTCGATCAGGCCGGCCTCCCTGGCCAGCACGGCGGCGGCGAACACGTCGTCCGCGCCCTGGCACATGGAGATGATGTACGACTCGATCACCTCGGGTCCGAAGCTGTCCAGCGCGCGGCGGATCGTCGAGAAGACGCCCAGCGTCTTGGCGCCGGCGGCGTCCAGCGGCGCCGGCGTCGGGGCCAGCGGCCGGCGCGAACGCAGCTCCCTGGCCAGCAGCTTGGCCCGGTACTCGCGCGGCATGTCCGCGTACCGCCAGGACTCCTCGCCCAGCCGGTCGAAGAGCTGGCCCAGCGCGTAGTGGTGCGCGTCGGCGTGCTCGCGGACGTCCATCGTGGCCAGCTGGAGACCGAACGCGGCGATGGTGCGCATCAGCCGCTCCACCCGCCCGCCGGCGATCAGCTCGCCCCGGTGCGCGCGCAGCGAGTCCCGCACCACGGCCAGGTCGGCCAGCAGCCCGCCGGTGCCCAGGTAGTCGCGGCCGGGGGTGTGCGGGGTGTCGGCGGCGAGCCGCTGACGGGTGTTGAGCAGCTTCTGTCGGATGCAGGTGACCTTCAGCCGGTAGGGCTCCTCCGCGTTGAGCCGCTTGTAGCGCGGGGTGATCTCCGGCAGCAGCTCCAGGTCGCGGCGGAGCGACTCCAGCAGCTCCTCGCTGGCGCCGGAGTTGCGGATCGAGTTGGAGAGCGCGCTGCGCAGCTCGTCGATGTGCGCCAGCGCGGACTCGATGCCGTGCTCGTGCTGGAGCAGCAGCACGTCCCAGGTGACGGACGGGGTGACGTTGGGGTTGCCGTCCCGGTCGCCGCCGATCCAGGTGCCGAAGGTCAACGGGCGGGCGTCCGTGGGGAGTTCCGCGCCGGCCCGCTCCAGCTCGGCGGAGAGGTCCTCCAGCACGTCGCCGACCGCGCCGGCGTGCAACTCGTCCAGGTAGTAGACCGCGTTGCGCGCCTCGTCGGTCGGCTCGGGGCGGGTGACCCGCAGCTCGTCGGTCTGCCAGATCAGGTCGATGGACTCCGCCAGCCGCAGGTCGGTGCGGCGCCGGTCGCCGCCGTCCTCGCCGGTCGGGCGGTCCAGCAGCTCGGCGACCTTGCGGAGCTTGGTGAGCACGGAACGCCGCGCCGCCTCCGTCGGGTGCGCGGTGAAGACGGGGCGCACGCCCAGCGCCGCGACCGTGGCCCGCAGATGCTCGGGGTCGGCGTCCTTGAGCATGTCGGCGGTGCGGGTCAGCGCCCCGCCCTCGGCCGCGCGGCGCTCGCGCAGCTCCCGCCCACGGTGGACCTGCTCGGTGACGTTGGCCAGATGGAAGTAGATGGAGAACGCGCGGACCAGCTTCGCGGCCGTCGACAGGTCGGTCGAGCCGACCAGTTCGGCGGCGGCCTCGCCGTCGCTCCTGGTGAGGGCCCGGACGCGTTCGACCAGTTCGAGCAGCTCGGGTCCGTCCTGCCGCACCAGGGTCTCACCGAGCAGGTCGCCCAGTCGGCGGATGTCGGCACGCAGCGCGCTACTACTTTCCGGGGTCCCCTTGGCGTCCGGGATCTCGGGCTGGCCAGCGGTCGACGACTCGGGCTGGCGGCTTTGGCTGTCGGGACTGCTCACGGGTGCGGCTCCTCGCAGCTGACTCATCTGGCAGGTCTTGGGCACATACGGACCGCGCTGTCCGACCGTCCCATGGTAGTGAGCCCTCCCGACGGCCTCCTCACCTCTCGGTGACTTCCCCGGCACGCGCCTTGTGGCACCCGGTGAACTGCGATACTTACGTAGGCGTAGGTTACGGCTCCGTAGGTATCCCGAGCCGGTCCGCCACGGGACACGCGTCGGGCCGTCCGCTCACTCTCCCCGTCCCCCCTTCCCCCTTTTCCGAGGTAGACCCCATGACCTCTTCCCCCGATGTGGCGCGTCCAACGCCGGACGAAGCGACCGACCCCGCCGACCCCGCCGCTCCCCCCGAACCGGCCCCGCCGCCGGCCGCCACCCTCGGCGGCGAACAGCGCCGCACCATCGAGCAGTTGGCCCTGCTGCTCTTCATCGTCGTGCCCTTCCTCGCGCTGCTGGCCGCCGTGCCGCTGGCCTGGGGCTGGGGCGTGAGCTGGCTGGACCTGACGCTGCTGGTCGTCTTCTACTTCATCGGCTGCCACGGCATCACCGTGGGGTTCCACCGCCACTTCACGCACGGCGCGTTCAAGGCGAAGCGCCCGGCGCGGATCGCGCTGGCCATCGCCGGCTCGATGGCCGTCGAGGGCCCGCTGGTGCGCTGGGTCGCCGACCACCGCAAGCACCACAAGCACTCCGACGCCGAGGGCGACCCGCACTCCCCCTGGCGCTACGGCGAGTCGGTGCCGGCGCTGCTCAAGGGCCTGTGGTGGGCGCACATGGGCTGGATGTTCGACACCGAGCAGACCAACCAGCACAAGTACGCGCCCGACCTGATCAACGACCCCGACATGCGCCGGGTCTCCCGTCAGTTCGTGCTCTGGACGACGGTCACGCTGACCGCGCCCCCGCTGATCGGCGGGCTGGCCACCTGGTCCTGGCAGGGCGCGCTGACCGCGTTCTTCTGGGGCTCCCTGGTGCGGGTCGCGCTGCTCCACCACGTGACCTGGTCGATCAACTCGATCTGCCACGCGACCGGCAAGCGCCCGTTCCGCTCCCGCGACCGCTCTGGGAACGTGTGGTGGCTGGCCGTTCTCTCCTGCGGCGAGTCCTGGCACAACCTGCACCACGCCGACCCGACCTGCGCCCGGCACGGCGTGGACCGCTGGCAGCTGGACTCCAGCGCGCGGCTGATCCGCTGGATGGAGAAGGCGGGTTGGGTCTACGACGTGCGCTGGCCTCGGCAGACCCGCCTGGACGCCCGGCGGGTGACCGAGCGCGACGGGGACGCCCGGCGGGGCCGGAACGCCTCCGAGATCAACCGGAAGGAAGGGACCCCGCGTAAGACGGCATGATGGGGGCGTGGCGACCGAAGACAGCAGCAGCGACAGCGGCAGGGACAAGGATCGTCCGGCTCGGGCGACGCGGCGGGGCCGCAGACGCATGACCGGGACCGAACGCCGGGAGCAGTTGCTGGACATCGGTCGCACCCTCTTCGCCGAACGGGGCTTCGAGGGCACGTCGGTGGAGGAGATCGCCGCCAAGGCGGGGGTCTCCAAGCCGGTGGTCTACGAGCACTTCGGCGGCAAGGAGGGGCTCTACGCGGTCGTGGTGGACCGGGAGATGAGCCGGCTGCTGTCGATGGTGACGGGCGCGCTGACCGCCGGGCACCCGAGGGAGCTGCTGGAGCAGGCGGCGTTCGCGCTGCTGGACTACATCGAGCGGTACACCGACGGCTTCCACATCCTGGTGCGGGACTCCCCGGTGGCGCAGTCCACGGGGACGTTCGCCTCGCTGATCGGGGACATCGCGACCCAGGTCGAGGACATCCTGGGCCTGGAGTTCAAGAGCCGGGGGTACGACGCCAAGCTGGCGCCGATGTACGCGCAGGCGCTGGTGGGGATGGTGGCGTTGACCGGGCAGTGGTGGTTGAACGTCCGCAAGCCGAAGAAGGCCGAGGTGGCCGCCCATCTGGTGAACCTGGCCTGGCACGGGCTCCAGGGGTTGGAGCACCACCCGAAGCTGGTGGGCCGCCGCCGCGACTGACGCGCGCGCCTTGGTGTGGCAGACCGGGCTGTGACGGACCTCGGCCCCCGCCCTCGAACTGTCTGGGGTTCGAGGTCGGGGGCCGTGGGGGAGCGGCGCGGGAGGAACGGCCTGGCGGGCCGGCCGCCGCCGGGGGGGACTGCCTCAGTCGTTGATGCCGTTCCTGGACAGGATCGGGATGTCCGACAGCAGGTTCGCCAGCGGGTCGTCGCCGTCGACCTGGGTGGAGTTCTCCGCACAGGTCTGGTCGTTGGTGCTGGTGAGAATGTCCTGCACGGTGATCGGGATCAGGCCGACGACGGAGCCGACGTTGAGCTTGTTGATGTCGGCGACCGGCAGGCAGACGTCGTTCAGCGAGCTGTTGACCAGCGCCATGTTCGGGCTCATGTAGCCACCGGTGGTGGTGTTGCCGATCCGGTCCGAGGCGCCGTTGCCGTTGATCGTGGTCAGCTCGGACTCCTCGGCGGCCATGGCCGGGGTGGCGGCGATGCCGGCCATGCCGACGGCGGAGGCCGCGACGGCGACCGTGGCAAGCGACTTCTTGATCACTAGCTTGTCCTTCCGAGTTCTGGGATGCCCTGTTTCCGGAGCGCCCTGAACAACGCCGCTGGGTGGATTCCGTTGCCTCCGTTCACCCGAATCGCGCAATCTGAGGCCCCTTGGGGGCTCGTAGGCGCACTCCAGGGGGCGTACGCGACCTCATCCGCCCCCGCCGGTGCGCGCCCCCTCAGGGCGCGGGCTGAAGAAACTCCAGCCGGTTGCCCACCGGGTCGTGGGCGTGGAACCTGCGGTACCCGGGGAACGCCCCGTCCCAGAGCGGCTCGACGCCGGCCTCGGCCAGCCGCGCGGCCAGCGCGTCCAGGTCGGGCACGACCAGCGCGGGGTGCGCCTTGCGCGCGGGGCGGAAGTCCGCCTCGACGCCGAGGTGCAGCTCGCAGCCGCCGCTGCGGAACCAGCAGCCGCCACGGGCGGCCAGCTCCGGCGGCTTGGGCACCTCGGCCATGCCCAGCACCCCGCCGTAGAAGGCGCGCAACGCCGGCTCGCTGCCGGTCGGCACCGCGAGCTGCACATGGTGCAGCGCCGCGATCATGCCGTCCTCCGGCCGACGACGAAGATCCGGCGGAACGGGAAGACCGTGCCGTGCGGCCCTGGCGGGTAGGCGGCGCGCAGCGCGTCGCGGTAGGCGTCCAGGAAGGCCGCCAGCTCCTCCGGCTCCTCTTCGAGGGCGGTGATCACCGGCCGCAGCCCGGTGCCGCGCACCCAGTCAAGCACCGGGTCCTCGCCGGTCAGCCGGTGCAGACAGGTGGTCTCCCAGACGTCCACCTCGGCGCAGAGTGGCGCCAGTTCGGCCAGATAGCCCTCGGGCGCGAGCACCGGGTCGGTGGTGCGCAGCACCCCGGCCAGCCGCTCGCGCCAGCGGGGGCGCGCGGCGATCTCGCGCATCAGGGCGTGGCTGGGGGCGGCGAAGTTCCCGGGCACCTGGAAGGCGAGGGCGCCGCCGGGCGCGAGCCCCCCGACCCAGTCGGCCAGCCGGCGCCGGTGCTCGGGCACCCACTGGAGGGCGGCGTTGGAGACGATCAGGTCGAACGGCTCCCCCGGGCGCCAGGTGGCGAGGTCGGCCTCGACGAAGTCGAGTGCGCCGCCGGGCGCGGTGACCCGGCGGGCCTCGGCCAGCATCTCGGGGGAGTTGTCGTAGCCGGTGACCCGCGCGTCCGGCCAGCGCTCGAAGAGCTGGAGCGTTGGCGCGCCGGGCCCGCAGCCCAGATCGGCGATCCGGGGGCGGCCGGGCAACGGGGGCACGCGGGCGAGGAGTTCGGTCAACGGTCGGGAACGCGCGGCGGCGTGCCGTACGTACTGCGCGGGGTCCCAGCGGGGACGCGGGGCTGTCTGGGGCATGGGACGATCCTCACGCCGATGTATCTCGATGTCAAGAAACTTCAGGCTGTATAGCTCGATGGCGTGAGACTTCACGTCGACACAACACCAACTAGACTGCCCCCATGGAGGACGAGGTTGACCGGCTGGTCGCCGCCTGGCGGCGGGAACGCCCCGATCTGGACGTGGAACCGCTGGAGGTGCTCAGCCGCGTGAGCAGGCTGGCCCGCCACCTGGACCGGGCCAGGCGTCAGGCGTTCGCCGAACACCAGCTGGAGCCCTGGGAGTTCGACGTCCTCACCGCGCTGCGCCGGGCCGGCACGCCGTACCAGCTCTCGCCGGGGCAGCTGCTCACCCAGACCCTGGTGACCTCCGGGACCATGACCAACCGCATCGACCGGCTCGCCAAGAAGGGGTTCGTCGAGCGGCTGCCCGACCCATCGGACCGGCGCGGGGTGCTGGTCAGGCTGACGCCCGCCGGGCGGGACCACGCGGACAGCGCGCTGGCCGGGCTGCTCGCCCAGGAACGGGCGATCCTGGCCGACCTCTCCCCCACCCAACGCCGCGACCTGGCCGCCCTCCTCCGCGCCCTGACGGCCCCCTTCGACAACCTCTAGCCTGCGTAGCCTGCGGCGCCTCGGGAGCGCCCACGGACGGCCAGGGGCGCGGGGAACTGCGCGAACAACCCACCACACACCCGCACCCGACAACCCGCCGGCCATCGGCAGCTCCGCCGTCGCCCTCAGACCATGGACGGTCACCCGCGCAGTTCCCCGCGCCCCCAACCCCGTGGGCGCTCCCGAAGCCCCTACTCCGCCCCCGACAACCAACGGAACGCCCACCGACCCCCAGGGGCGCGGGGAACTGCGCGAACAACCCACCACACACCCGCACCCGACAACCCACCAGCCCCCACCAGCCCCGCCGTCGCCCTCAGACCCCGCCGGAGGCACCCCGTGGGCGCTCCCCTAATCCACCGGAGGTATCCCCGCTCGCCGCGCCAGAGCCACAGCGGCCAGCGTCGAGTGGACGCCCAGCTTCCCGAGGACGTTCTGCATGTGCGTGCGGACGGTGTGCGGCGAGAGATAGAGGCGTTCGGCCACCGCCTTCCGCCCCAGGCCGGCCAACATGCAGCGCAGCACCTCCAGTTCGCGCGGCGTGAGGGACTCCACGAGCCGCTCGCGTTCGCCCCGGTGTCTGCGGTCGGCCTGGAGTTCGCGGAGCACGCCGGTGAGCAGGGCGGGCGGGAGGTGGGTCTCGTCGCGCAGCACGCCCCTGATGACCCGCAGCAGCCGGGCCAGCGAGCTGTCCTTGGCCACCCAGCCCCTGGCGTCGGCGGCCAGGGCGCGGGCGGCGGCGGCCGGTTCGTCGGATGCCGCGAGCATGACAGTCCGCAGGGTGGGGAAGCCCTCGGCCACCCACGTCAACAGGGCGGGGTGCTCGGCGCCCGCCTCCACCGCGTCGTCCAACTCCGCGTCCAGCAGCAGCACATCGAACGGCGGGTGCGCTCCGGCCCGCACCCGGGTCAGCAGTTGCCGGGCCGCCGGCACGCTGCCGAGCGCCACCGCCTCCACGTCCGCCTCGGCGGACAGCGCGGTGGCCAGCGACTCAGCGAAGATCCGGTGCTCGTCCACCACCAGCACCCGAATACGGTCCACCGAAAGCCCCTGGGGTCGCGTCGAAGGGGCGGCTCGGCGGGCACGACACCACGGTCCATCCACGGTCGGACCGCGCGGCCGCCGCCGCGGGGCCCTTCGTCGGACTCGGCGCCGCGCCCACCGTCTCGCCCCCTGATCGGCACCGGCCCCCACCGGTGCTGCCCTCAGCCTACGGCCGGCGCTCCCCGGTGGAAGGGGTTTCGCCGAACCACGGATATCGGTGCGGTCACGCCGGCAGTCGCCGGGCGCCCGCCGAGGGGATCGCCTCGAAGATCCGGGGCGCGACGAGCCCGGCTCCCGCGAACGCCTCACCGACCGCCTTGCCCACGCTCGCCACCGACTCCTCGGGCACCAGCGCGATGGCCGAGCCGCCGAAGCCGCCGCCGGTCATCCGGGAGCCCAGCGCGCCGGCCGCGTTGGCCGTGTCGACCGCCAGGTCCAGCTCGGGGCAGGAGACCTCGAAGTCGTCCCTGAGCGAGACGTGGCCCTCGGTGAGCAACGGGCCGATCTCCCGCGCCCGGCCGGCGTCCAGCAGCTCCACGACCCGCGCCACCCGCTGGTCCTCGGTCACCACGTGGCGCACCCGGCGGCGGACCGCCTCGTCCTCGATCCGCGCCAGCGCCGCGTCCAGTTCGGCGAACGGCACGTCGCGCAGGAACGGGACGCCCAGCGCCGCCGCGCCCGCCTCGCACTCGGCGCGCCGCCTGCCGTAGGCGCCGTCCGCGTGCGCGTGCTTGACCTGGGTGTCCACGACCAGCAGCCGCAGCCCCTCGGCCGCCATGTCGAACGGCACCTGCCGGCCGCTCAGGTCGCGGGTGTCCAGGTGGAGGACGTGTCCCTCGACGCAGCTGGCCGAGGCCATCTGGTCGAGGATGCCGCAGGGCATCCCCACGAAGTCGTTCTCGGCGATCTGCCCGATCCGCGCCAACTCGGGTGCGGACAGGCCCAGTTCGTTGAGGTCGCTCAGGGCCAGGGCGGTGACCACCTCCAGCGCGGCCGAGGAGGACAGGCCGGCGCCGGTCGGCACGTCGGAGGCGAAGAGGATGTCGGCGCCGGTCAGCCGGTGGCCGGCCCGCTCCAGCGCCCAGGCGACGCCGGCCGGGTAGGCCGCCCAGCCCTCGACCTCGCCGGGCACCAGGGCGTCCAGGCTCAGCTCGACGACCGTGTCACCGATGTCGCGGGAACGCAGCCGCAGCGTCCGGTCGGCCCTGCGGGTCGCGGTGGCGACGGCCGAGTGCGGCAGCGCCAGCGGCAGCACGAAGCCCTCGTTGTAGTCGGTGTGCTCGCCGATCAGGTTGACCCGCCCCGGGGCGCTCCACGTGCCGTCGGGGGCGACCCCGAAGACCTGCTCGTGGTCCGTCATGAGGTGCCCTCCTTCCGCTGGGCGAACGCCCAGGCGTCGGCGATGATTCCGGCCAGTTCGGGCCGGCTGGGCCGCCAGCCGAGGCGCTCCCTGGCGCGGTCGGCCGAGGCGACCAGCACGGCCGGGTCGCCGGCGCGGCGGTCGGCCGCGACCTCGGGGATCGGGTGCCCGGTGACCTCGCGGGCGGTCTCGATCACCTCACGGACCGAGAAGCCGTTCCCGTTGCCCAGGTTGCAGACCAGGTGCTCGCCCGGGACGGCCGCGCCCAGCGCCGCCAGGTGCGCCTCGGCCAGGTCGTCGACGTGGATGTAGTCGCGGACGCAGGTGCCGTCGGGCGTCGGGTAGTCCGTGCCGTAGACCGAGATGGCCTCGCGGCGGCCCTGGGCGACCTGGAGCACGATGGGGATCAGGTGGCTCTCCGGGTCGTGCCGCTCGCCCTGCGCGCCGTGCGCGCCGGCCACGTTGAAGTAGCGCAGCGAGACGGCGGCCAGGCCGTGGGCGGCGCACTCGCCGGCGAGCATCTGGTCGACGGCCAGCTTGCTGGCGCCGTAGGGGTTGGTGGGCGCGGTGGGCGCGTCCTCGGTGATGGGCCAGGTGGCGGGCTCGCCGTAGACGGCGGCGGTCGAGGAGAAGACCAGGGTCCGCACGCCGGCGGCGCGCATCGCCGACAGCAGCTCGATGGTGCCGCCGACGTTGTTGCGCCAATACTTCTCCGGGTTCAGCACGGACTCGCCGACCTGGGAGTTGGCGGCGAAGTGCAGCACCCCGTCGAAGGAGCCGTCCAGCCACCTGGCGGCGTCCCGCACGTTGCCCTCGACGAACTCGGCGCCCTCGGGCACCCCCTCGCGGAAGCCGGTGGACAGGTCGTCCAGGACCGTCACCCGGTGGCCCGCCGCCAGCAGATGCGCGGCGACCACCCCGCCCACATAGCCGGCTCCGCCCGTGACCAGATACCTCACTCGCTTGCCACCTCTCGCAGCCGGGCGGCAGCCGCCTCCGGCAGAACATCGCTGACGAACGCCCCCATGCCGGACTCCGAGCCGGCCAGGAACTTCAACTTGTCGGCACTCCGCCTGATGGTGAACAGCTCCAGGTGGAGCGCGAACTCCGACCGGTCGGCCGCGTCGAACGGGGCCTGGTGCCAGCCGGAGATGTACGGGGTCGGACCGGCGTCGGGGCCGAAGAGCCGGTCGAAGCGGCGCAGCAGCTCCAGGTAGACGCCGGGGAACTCGGCGCGCTCGGCCTCGTCGAGGTCCCGCAGGTCCGGCACCCGGCGGGCCGGGTAGAGGTGGACCTCGTAGGGCCAGCGGGCGGCGTAGGGGACGAACGCGATCCAGTGCGGGGTCTGGAGCACCACCCGGCTGCCGTCGGCGCGTTCGGCGGCGACCTGCTCGTCGAAGAGGTTCCCGCCGGTGCGCCGCCGGTGCTCGGCGACGGCCGCCATCATCCGCTCGGTGACCGGGGTGACGAACGGGTAGCCGTAGATCTGCCCGTGGGGGTGGGCGAGGGTGACGCCGATCTCGGCGCCCCGGTTCTCGAAGCAGTAGACCTGGCGCACCCCGGGGAGGCGGGACAGCTCGTCGGTGCGGTCGGTCCAGGCGCTGAGCACCAGCGCGGCCCGCTCCTCGGTGAGGCCGGCGAAGGAGACCTCGTGGTCGGAGGTGAAGCAGACCACCTCGCAGCGGCCCCGGTCGCCGCCGAAGGAGGGGAAGCGGTTCTCGAAGACCGCCACCTGGTAGGAGTCGTCCGGTATCTCGCTGAGCCGGTCGCCTGAGGTGGGGCACAGCGGGCACTGGTCGGCCGGCGGGTGGTAGGTGCGCGACTGGCGGTGCGCGGCGTAGCCGACGTGCTCGCCGAGCAGGGCGTTGTGCCGGATCTCCGAGCTGGAGGTGGTCTTGGGCAGGGGCCGGCGGTCGACCGCTGAGTGGTCGGCTTCGTCGACGTCGTAGTAGATGAGCTCCCGACCGTCGGCCAGAAGAGTCGTGGTCTTCCGCACCCCGGTGTTCGCCCCGGTCCATCGCAGCATCCGGTTTTGCCTCGCCATCCCGCGCAGTCCAGCGCACTCCCCAACAGAATCCAACATAAGGATGCAGGGGAGCACAGCTTCGCGTCAATGTGGTACGGAGCACCGACCGGGGTTCGACCCACCGGCCCGGGATCAGCCGGTCCGGCCCGCCAGGTGGTCCAACAGGCCGGTGCGGACGGCGAGGGCGGCGGCCTCGAGACGGGAGGCCGTGCCGAGCTTGGTGAGCAGCCGCTGCACATGGGTGCGCGCGGTGCTGGGGGCGACCCCGAGGCCGGCGGCTATCCGACGGGTGTCCTCGCCCTCCACGATCCGCACCAGCACGTCGGCCTCCCGCTCGGTGAGCAGGCCCGCCAGCCGGACGCCCTCGGCATGGGCGCCGTCGCGCGGGTGCAGCAACTCGGTGAACGCCTCCCGCAGCAACGAGGGGGCGACGGCCACCTCGCCGGCCCTGGCCCGGGCCAGGGCGCGCTCCACGCCCTCGATCCGCTCGTCGTGCCGGACATAGCCGCGAGCGCCGGCGGCGAAGGCGGCGGCCACGCCCATCGGGCGGGGCACCGGGCCCAGCACCACCACGGCGCAGCGCGGGAACTCGCGGTGCAGGCGCGCCACCGGGGCGAGGGCGCCCGTGGCCTCCGGGGCCACACAGCCGAAGAGGCAGACCTCGGGCTGCCTGCCCAGCACCAGCTCCACCGCCCTGGCCGCCGGGGAGCCGGCGGCCAACACCCGGTGCCCGCGCACCCGCAGCGCCGAGGCCAGCGCCTCGGCGACCAGCCGACGATCGTCGACCACCACCACCCTGTGCGTCATCCTCGCCCCTCCCCTGGACCGTGACCGTCGAGCCTCCTCCAGGGCGGGCCGGCCGGCGGGAACGCCGGACCTGCCCGAACGCGACGCCTCAGCCCGGGCTCACCGGTAGGCGAGCACCGAGGGGGGCGACTCCTCGTCCTCGTAGGTGGTGCGGTCGACCAGGACCAGGGTGTTCTCGTGCCACATCGGAAGGTTGTCGTGCGGGAACATGCCGCCGCCCATCATGGCGTACTCCTTCTCCCGCGCGGCCCGGTCGAGCGCCATCACGGCGCTGACCTCCTCCGTCTCCGGGTCGAGGGCGACGACCATGCCCTCCAGCTCGTAGTCGGCCGGCTGGTACGCGAGGATCTTGCCGTCCTGCACGGCGAAGGGCCGTATCGCGCCACCGTTGATCGCGTCGGCCTCGTACTCGGCCTGCCCGGTGGAGAGGTTGAACGCGACCACCGCGTTGTCCCCGGCGACGTCGTTGGTGGCCAGGTAGAGATAGCCCTCGTGGACCACGCCCAGCGGGCAGGAGGGGAACATCAGCGTCTCGCACGGCGTGACGTAGCGGGTGCTGTCGTAGTCGAGGACGTGCTCGAAGTCGGTGCGGTCCTCGTTGACCACCACGATCTTCTCCGAGCCGTCCATCAGCTCCTCGCCGACGTTGATCAGGAGGGTCAGCGGGGAGACCGAGATGAGGGAGCGGACCTCGACCGGCTCGCCCTCCAACTCGGCGAACTCGAACTCCCACGTCGGGTTCCCCGCCTCGTCGGTGGCCCGGACGCTGCCGCCCTCCTCGCCCAGCCAGCCGCACTCCATCAGGGAGATGAACTCCTGCTCGACCACCATGTAGGAGACCTCGGCGCAGTCCCTGGTCTCCGTGGAGGAGACCCACAGCTGGTCGCCGGTCGAGATCTGGTACCCGCCGCCGCCGATGCCCCAGCTGACCGCGACGGTGTCGCCCAGGATGGCCGGGAAGTCGTACTGGTCGGGGGTGATGGCGTTGTTGAGCGGGATGCTGGTGATCTCCTCGCCGGCGGAGATGTCCACCACGGAGACCACCTCGCAGTCCCGGCCCTGGAGGATCGCGATGCGGTTCTCGTCGACGTTGGGCGAGGCGTTGCAGTCGCCGCCGGACAGCTCGAAGGGCAGCGACCAGTTCTCCTGGCCGGTGGCCAGGTCGAAGGAGATCAGCTCGTTCCCCAGGACCCGCACCAGGGCGTCGTCAACGAACCAGGCGCCCTTGGAGCGGGCCAGGATCTCGTCGGTGGCGACCTCGATCGGCGGGACCTCCCAGGCCAGGCTGGACTGGATGGGCTCGGCCGGCAGCGTGCCCCCGCCGCCCTCGCCACCGCCGCCCTCGGTCCCGCCCTCCGGATCGGGATCGCCGCCGCCCGCGTCGCGGTTCTGCGCCGAGGTGTTCTTGTCGCCGTCGGAGACCAGGAACCAGGTGCCGCCGCCGGCCAGCAGCACCACCAGCACCACGCCGAGCACCAGCGCCCACACCGGCGGGCGCTTCGAGCCGCCGGAGGACCCGGGCGGGACGAACCCGCCGGGCCCGCCCAGGGTGCCACCCGGGCCGCCGGGCCCGGGAGCGCCCGGGGCGCCGAAGCCGGCCTGGCCGCCG
>NZ_RFFJ01000111.1 GCF_003696235.1 Streptomyces triticirhizae | reverse complement strand
GTGGGCGCCTCGGCGGCGCCGGCGGCCCGCGCCTCGTCCCGGCCGGCGCGCGCCGGCGCCGCGCCCTGGCCCTCCTCGGCGAGGAGCCGTTCCCGCTCCTCGGCGGTGCGGGTGGCCAGCAGCTCCTCGGCCTCGGCCAGCTTCTCCTCGACCACCTCGCGCTGCTCGTCGGCGTCCCGCCTGGCCTCCTCGACGGCCTCGGCCCGCTCGTCCGCCTCGTCCCGCAACTGGTCGATCTCGCGCAGCTTCTCGGAGATCTCCCGCACCTGCTGCGCCTGCCGGTCGCCGGTGCGGTTGGCCACGTCGGCGCGGCGCAGGAAGTCGTCCGGGTCGCTCGACAGCGCCAGGGCCAGCCCGGCGGGCATCCCGCCGCTGCGGTAGCTGGCGCTGGCATGGGCGCCGAGCGCGTCCCGCGCCTCGTTCAGCTCGGCGGTGCGCCGGGCCGCGCGGTCGGACAGCTCGGCCAGCTCCTCCTCGGCCTCCTCGGCGCGCTCGGTGGCCTCGTTGTACGCCTCGGTGGCCCGCTCGGCCTCGTGGTGCAGCGCGTCCACCCGCTCCTCGACCTCGGCGAGGCTGGGCTCGGGCTCGGCCAGGGCCGGGGTGTCCAGCGCGCCGGCGGTGGCGGCGCCGGCCAGCGTGATGCCGGCGGCGACCCGCAGCGCGGGACGGCGGCTCGACGACCAGGGTTTTCGGTAGGTGGGACGCCGCCAACGGCGCCTGCGATGCTCGGCCATGAGGCAGGACGCTAGACCCGCCCGAGGGCCCCAACCGCCGTCTGACCGGCATTGGCGGCAAACGCCCACAGCTGATGGCAGTTGATCGAAATGATCGCCAACGACTACCACTCGTTCGCCATTTAGGACTCAGCGTGTTCGTTCCGGTGGCGGGGGGCCGGTGGCGGGGGGCCGGCGCCGCGCGCCCGAGGCCCGCCCGCTCAGGAGTCGCCGGCCGCCTCGGCCAGCGGCTCGATCACCTCGGCGAACTCGTCGAACGGCCGCGCCCCCTGCACCGGATGCCCGTTGACCAGGAACGACGGCGGCGTGACGATCCCCAGCTCCATCGCCTCCTCGGCGTCCGCGCCCACCGCCTCGCCGGCCTCAGGCGACTCCATCTCCGTCAGCATCAGCTCCACGTCCGGCACCCCGGCCTCCTCGGCCAGCTCCCGCAGCCCCTCCTCCGAGAACCGCCCGCTGTCCAGGTGGAACTCCTCGGCGAACGCGGCCCGGTAGAACTCCTCGAACCGCCCCTGCCGCCCCGCCGCCCAGGCCGCCCGCGCCGCCGCGTCGGACTCGGGCCCGTTGATCGGGAAGTTGCGGAACTCGATCCGCACCACGCCCGTCTCCACATACTCCTCGACGAGCCGCTCGTGCACGCCCCTGGCGTGCGTGCCGCAGAACGCGCACTGGAAGTCCGCGTACTCGATCACCACCACCGGCGCGTCCACGTCCCCGATCGCCAGCGGGTCGTCCGCGTCCCTGCGGGCCAGCTCCAGCGCCGGATGCCCGTCCGGCAGCGGCACGACGCTCTCCTCGCCGCCGGCCCCGTCCGACGCCTCGTCGCCGCCCCCGACCAGCAGCGCGGCGGCCGAGCCCACCAGCAGGAACAGCACCACCACGACGGCCACCACGCCCACGGCCGCCCGCCGCGAGCGCCCGCCGGCCCCGGCCGCACGGCTCGTCCCGGGCCTGCCGCCCGGCCTGGGCTCGCGCCCCGGCCCCGGGGCGCGGTTCGACTTCGGCTTGCGGGAACGGGAGACGGGCATGACCCCAGCCTAGGAGACCGGCCCACCCTGGTTGCCCCGCCCACCTCGGTTGAGTTGCCCATCTCGGTTGACCCGCCCCGCGACCCGGACGCCGAGCGCCCCCGGCCGGGAGCCCGGGGACCCGAGGGACCCATGGACTCCGACCGGGGGCGCGACGGTCAGCCGCTCACCGCGCGGTCATCGTGATCGTGCGCGGCGCCCGGCGGTTCACTCGGCGGCGCCGCCACCGAGGTCGTCGGCGTAGGAGGCGATCCAGGCCAACGGGGCGTTCCAGTTGATGGTGATCTCGTTGGTCGAGTAGGACTCGATGTCGTCGACGTAGCACATCGCCGGGGCGCAGCCCTGGAGCAGGTCCTCGGCCACCGGGTCCTGGAGCGCGCTGTTCGGGCCACCGGCCACCGAACCGGCCGGCGGGTTGGGCAGGCTCGGGTCCAGCTGGTTGGCCCAGAACCGGTGGTGCTGGTTGTGGACGTCACGCTCGCCGTAGCCCGTCACATAGGAGAGGTTCAGCGGGTTGCGGCCCAACAGGTAGTCCAGGCCGGTCAGCACCGCGTCCCGGTAGGCGGTCTCGCCCGTCAGGTCGTGGGCGGTGGCCAGCACCACCATGTTGTTCAGCACCTGGGAGTTGGAGCCCCAGACATAGCCGTCCACGCCCAGCGGCACGCCGTACGCCTCGCCGCCGGCCAGCTCGACCAGGCCGTCGGCGGCCTCGGCCACCGTCGCCCGCACCTCGGCCAGCTCCGCCTCGCTCAGCGCGTTGGGCACCGTGGCCAGCGAGAGCCCGCCGAGCGCGGCGGTCTCGCCCCACGAGAACCCGCCGGGCGGGAAGACGCCCTCGGCGTCACCGTGCAGCTCGGAGCCGAGCACGGCCTCCTTGTAGGTGTCCTCGCCGGTGGTCACGAACAGCTCGGCCGCCGCCCAGTAGAACTCGTCGGTCAGCTTGGCGTCGCTGTAGGCGCCGCCGCCCACGCCGTCGTTGGGGTCGGCCAGCAGGTCCGGGTTGGCCACGGCCGCCGCGTAGGACGACTCGGCGGCCGCCAGCAGCTCGTCGGCGAACTCCGGGTCGTACTCGGCGAAGAGCCGCGCGCCCTGGGCGGCGGCCGCCGCGACGTTCAGCGTCGCGGCCGTCGAGACCGGGTGCAGCTCACGCGGCTGGGCGTCCTGGTGCGGCAGCGTCGGCAGCGCGGTCCACGCGGCGTCGTGCAGCTTGTGGTGCGCCATGCCGGCCAGCTGCTCGCCCTCCGGCACCCGCATGGACAGCAGGAACTCCAGCTGCCAGCGCGCCTCGTCGAGGATGTCCGGCACGCCGTTGCCCTGCTCGGGAACGGCCAGCGCGCCGTCGCCCAGCGGCTCGCCGTTCGCGCCCTCGGTGGTCAGGGTGCGCTCGTAGGAGGAGAGCAGCTGGGCCACCGAGATGCCGCCGTTGACCACGTACTTGCCGTGGTCGCCCGCGTCGTACCAGCCGCCGGCCGCGTCCAGGGTGTAGTCGCACTCGTTCTTCCAGCAGGTCACGCCGTCGTCGCCCTGGTTGGGCGCCTCGTTGACGTGACCGGCCGGGCGCGCGTACTCCTCGCCCACCAGCTCGGCGTCGATCTCGATGCCGCTGCGGTTGTGGTAGAAGTACGCCAGCGCGTCGGAGCGCAGCGTCGAGTAGAGGTCGTCACCGATGGCGAACGGCTCGCTGGTCTCCTCGCCGATGGTCACCGTGTAGCCGTCGCCCGGCGCGGTGACCTCGCTGAAGTCGAAGCCCTGCACGTTCTGTTCGGAGGACGGGTCCACGCCCAGCGGGGTGGTCTCGCCCGTGGCGACCTCGGCGCCGGAGGCGTCGTTGAGCGTCCAGGTCTGGGCGTCGGTGCTCTCGGTGACGAAGGTGCCCTGCTTGGGGCCCTCGGTCAGGTAGCCGACCTGGTTGACGCGGACCGGGGAGCCGGTGTCGGGCTCGTAGACCGGGGGCTCGGCGCCGCCGGTCAGGGAGATGTCGTCCAGGCAGAGGGTGTACGGGTCGGCCTTGCCACCGACCTGGAACACCAACTGCGCGGCGTCGTTGTCGGCACCGACGGTGAAGACGTGGGTGAACGTCGTCGGCTCCGTGCCGATCTGGTCCACGACCGACAGCTCGGTGTCGTACGGCTCCTCGGCCTGCTGCACGGCGGTGCGGCTGGAGGCGGCGGCAGTGGCGGTGGCGGTGTAGCTCAGCTCGTAGGACTCGCCGGCGGTGAGCGCCAGGTCGTTCTGGCCGATGATCGCGTCCCAGGGGTTGGATGTGCCCCCGGGGATGTCGGCGCAGAGCTGGCCGTCCACGACCTCGCCCGGGTTGTCGGCGGTCCACCACCAGGGCTCGGTGGTGCCGTCGGCGAAGTCACCGTTGACGATCAGCTCGGGGCCGTCGGCGGCGCCCGCGTTGGGCAGGGTGATCGCGCCGGCTATGAGGCCGGCGCCGAGGGCAACGCCCAGCAGGCGCTTGCCCCTTCTGGCACGGCGGTGCCCATGGGGCGGGTGGGAAGGATGTTGGGTCACGGCTCGATCCTTCGACGGAACGGATGGGGGTGTGTGCGGTGGTGCTGTGGTGGTGCGCTGTTCTGTCGGCGTACGGTTCGGGCGTTGCGCCTGTGGGAGCGCTCCCAAAAACTCCCACGGCATCGTCGAACGAATGGCAGGAACTCGTCAACCCCCCGTGACCCACCGGTATCGCCCGGAGTTGGCGTCACTAGACTCCGGCGGCATGGGAGTAACCATTGATCTGGTCCTCGCGCTGCACATCATCGGAATCGCGGCGCTGCTCGGGGGTGTGCTGGCGCAGCTGAAGGCCCTGCGGGCGGGCGACGCCACCGTGACGCCGGGGATGCCGCACGGTGCGCTCACCATGCTGGTGACCGGCGTCGCCCTCGTCGGCCTCAACCAGGCGGACGACCAGGAGGTCAACAACACCAAGATCGGGATAAAGATGGCGGTCCTGATCGTCATCCTCGTGCTGGTCTACATCAACCGAGGGCAGAAGGTGTCGTCCGCGATCATGGGCGCGATCGGGTTGTTGACCGTCACGAACATTGTGATCGCGACGGTTTGGTAGGACGGGGGCGCCTCCGGCCGGGCGGGGCCGGGGCGTCCTGCGGCGTGGGCGCGTTCGTTCGGTGAACGGCGGGGCGCGGGTGGGGCGTTGACCGGACGGCGTATGACTTCGCGCGAACGTTGACCGAACGTAGGCGTTGGATGCCCCTGGGGCGAACGTTTTCGGTCAACTGACGGCCGGTGCGGGGCCGTTGTGGGTCCGGCTTGCACGTGTCCGGGCCGGCGCCCGCGCCGGTCGCGTGACCCCGGAGGCGGTGGGACGGTCACCGATCACGGCCTCGCGCGGCCGTGCGTGTTCCTCGACGAGTCCGTCGAGCGTGGTGGAGTCCTCGGCGAGGGAACGCCACCCGGCGCAGGGCATGGGGAAGTCCGGCATCCGCTGTGGCCGTTCGCGGGAGAGCCGGACGGCACCGGGGCCGACGGTGGTTCGATTTCTGTCACGTCGGGTGGTCCGACGGCGGCGGTGCCGTGAACCGGCCCGTCACCCCGCCGCGTAGTGGGCGGCCAACGACGCGGCCTGGGCCCAGACCTCGTCCGACGACGCCCCGTCGAGATGGCGGGTGAGCACGTCGAGGATCAGGTGCCAGCCGAGGGCGAAGTCGCCGGCCGCGTCCCGTGGTGGCTCGCGGTGGGTGAGCAGCAGCCGGGTGCCCTGTGGGGCCGGCGTGAGGCGCCACGCGACGACGGACTCCGGGAGGCCGTCCCACCGCCAGCTGTGCTCCAACGCGCCGCCGTCCCGGGGCGTTTCGGGGGCGTGCAGCGAACGGACCACGCCGGTCGCCGCGCCCTCCTCGCCGAAGTTGAAGCGGACCCGCCCGCCCACCCACGGCTCGATCAGGCAGCCCGGCAGCCAGAACGACAGCCGGTCAGGGTCGGTGAGCGCCCTCCAGACCTCGGTGGGCGAGTGGCGCAGCGGCCGGTCGAAGCGGATGCCGAAGACCCCGTGTTCGTCCAGCCCCAGCAGGCCGGCGCCGGCGGGCGGTCGGTCGTCTGTCGCCGTCATGGTCACCCCGTTCCCTCGTCGAGTGCGGACTCCAGCGCGTCGAGCACGCGTTCCCAGCGGTGCGCCTGCGCCGAGAGCCAGTCGCTGGCCTCGGCCAGCGAGGCGGGGTCGATCCGGTAGAGCCGCTGGGTGCCGACCCGGCGCACCGTGAGCACGCCGCCGTCGACCAGCACCCCGAGGTGCTGGGAGATCGCGGGCCGGCTGCTGGAGAAGTGGCCGGCGATGGTCGTCGCGTTCAACTCCCCGCCGGCCAGCAGCTCCACGATGCGCCGCCGCGTCGGGTCGGCGAGGACGTCGAGCGCTGACATGGAGTGAGTGTAAGTGATTGCTTACGGATGGGGGAAGCCGCCCGGCGCCGAGACCTCAGGCGGCGTCCGGGGCCTCGAACCGGCCGTCCCGCAGCGCGAGATGGCGGCCGGTGAAGCGGGCGCGGAGGCGGCGGTCGTGGGTGACCACGACCAACGTGCCGTGGTAGTCGACGAGCGCCTCCTCCAGGTCCTCGACCAGCGCGGGGGAGAGGTGGTTGGTCGGCTCGTCCAGCAGCAGCACGTCCACCGGCTCGGTGACCAGCCGCGCCAGCTCGATGCGCCGCCGCTGGCCGTACGACAGCTCGCCGATCCGCAGCCCCAGCTCGGACAGTTCGAACAGGCCGAGCGAGAGCAGCGTCTCGATGTGCTCGTCCAGGTCGCCGGGCCCGCCCCGCCCGTGGGCGAAGGCCCGCAGCACGCTGTACCGCTCCGGCCACGGCGTCTCGCGCTGCCGCAGATGCCCGACGCGGCCCGGCACAGCGACGGTGCCGGCGTCCGGGGTCAACTCCCCGGCGATCACCCGCAGCAGCGTCGACTTCCCCGCGCCGTTGGGCCCGGTGATCAACACCCGTTCGTCGTGCCCGAGCCGCAGCGAGGGAACGGCCAGCCGGCCGGCGACCTCGACGCCGCGCAGCTCCACGGCCGGCCCCTCGCTCGTCGCGCCGGTCTCCTCGATCCGCCCGGTGAACGTCAACGGCTCGGGCGGCGGGGCGACCGGATCGGCGGTGAGCCGTTCCACCCGCTCCCTGGCGTTGCGGATGCGGCTGGCCGCGCCGTGCTCGCGGTTGCGGAGGCGGAAGGCGCCGTGGCCGAAGGCCGCCTTGGGGTTCCTGCGCGGGATGGCGTCGAGCCGGTCGACGTTGGAGTCGGCGATCCGCTCGTTGCGCTCCAACTCGCGCCGCCAGTCCTCGTACTGCTGGAGCCGGCGGCGCCGCTCGGCGGCCTTGGCGCGCAGATAGCCGGCGTAGCCGTCGCCGTGCCGGGTGACGGCGCCGGCCTCGATCTCCAGCACGGTCGTGGTCAGCCGCTCCAGGAACACCCGGTCGTGGGTGACGGCGACCACCGTGCCCCGGTGCGCGCGGAGTTGGTCCTCCAGCCAGCCGACGGCCTGGTCGTCGAGGTCGTTGGTCGGCTCGTCCAACAGCAGCAGCTCCGGGCTGGCCGCGAGGGTGGCGGCCAGCGCCAGCCGGGAGCGCTCCCCGCCCGACAGGGTGCCGATCCGCCGGTCGCGCGAAAGCTCGGGCAGGCCGAGGGCGTGCAGCGCGATGTCTACCTTCGCCTCCGCCTGGTAGCCGTCGCGGGCCTCGTAACGTTCCACCAGCGTCGCGTAGTTGGCCAGGGCCGCGTCCAACTCGGGCCCCTCGGGCCCGGCCAGCGCGGCCTCGGCGCGGCGGATGCGCTCCTCCAGCCCGCGCAGGTCGGCCAGCGCCTCGTCGATGGCCTCGGCGACGGTCGCCTGCGGCGGCAGCGCCAGGGTCTGCGGCAGATAGCCGAGACCGCCGGGCGCGGAGACCGTCAACTCGCCCTGGTCGGGCCGCTCGAAGCCGGCGACCAGCCGCAGCAGGGTGGACTTCCCCGAGCCGTTGTCGCCGATCACCCCCACCTTCTCGCCCGGGCTGACGGCGAGGGTGACCCGGTGCAGCACCGTCTTGGCGTCGTAGCGCTTGGTGATGTCACGCAGGGTGAGTTGGGAGGTGGTGGCGACGGGCATGGATCTCCCCGGGGCGGTCGGGCGGGGGCTGGGTGGGCGCGGCGCGGGGGCCGGATCTGGGGGTCGGGGAGAACGCGGCGAGAGGGGTCCGGGCAGCGTAGACGCACCGACCGGAGCCTGGCAACGGTCACGGACGGTGACGCGCGCCCCCGTCCCAGCCGCCAGCGGCCGTCCCAGCCGCCCTCGGCAGCCTCAGTCCTCGTCGAGGACGGCGGCGACGGCCTCGATCTCGACCAGCTGGTCGTCGTAGCCGAGCACGGTGACCCCCAACAGCGTGCTGGGCACGTCGTGTTCGCCGAACGCGTCCCGCACCACCTCCCAGGCCGCCACCAGGTCCGCCTGGTCCGCGCTGGCGACCAGCACCCGGGTGTTGATCACATCGGTCAACGTGGCGCCCGCGTCGGCCAGCGCCGTGCGGAGGTTGGCCACCGCCACGGCCGCCTGGCCGGCGGGGTCGCCGACGGCGGCGGTGGTGCCGTCGGCGTTCAACGGGCAGGCGCCGGCGAGGAAGATCAGCCGCGCCTCGGCGGGCGCGGTGGCGGCGTAGGCGTACTCGGCCACGTCGGAGAGCGAGGCGGAACGGATCAGGGTGACGGCCTTCGGCACGGCGGCGTTCCTTCGGCGGTGGGGTGGGGTGCGGAACCTCCGGATCGTCGCACGGCCGGCCCCCCGGGCGGCGGGAATTACGTTGCGCCAGGGCCGGCGCTGGCGGTGGGCTGTGGTCATGCGCGTGGGTGTGGTGGGACTGGGCATGGGGCTGCGGCTGGCGCTCGACTGCCGGCGGGTCGGGATCGAGGTGGCGGCGGTCTGCGACCGCGACCCGGCGCGGCTGGCCGCCGCGCTGGCCCAACTGCCGGGCGCCACCGGCACGGACGACTGGACGAGGCTGCTCGACGCCGGCCTCGACGGGGTGGTGCTGGCCAACGACTTCGACGCCCACGCCCCGTTGGCCGTCGCCTTCCTGGAACGCGACATCGCCGTGCTCTCCGAGACCGCCGCCTGCGTGGACGAGGCCGAGGGCCAGGCCCTGATCGCGGCGGCCGAGGCGTCGCGGGCCAGTTACTCCTTCGCCGAGAACTACGTCCTGCTGCCGGGGACCCGGCTGCTGCGGGCGGCCGTGGCGGCCGGCGAGCTGGGGCGCCTCCAACTGGTCGAGGCGGACTACCTGCACGGCCTCTCGCCGGAGGCGCTGGCCGAGCTGACCGGCGACCCGCGCCACTGGCGGGGCCGGATCGGGCCGACCGCCTACTGCACCCACACCCTCTCGCCGATCCTGGCGATCACCGGCGCCATGCCGGTCACGGTCTCGGCGTTCGCCGTGGACGAGGGCGACCCGACCACGGCGGTGGTGCTGGTCGTCCGGCTGTCCACGGGCGCGCTGGCCGTCTCCCGGTTCTGCTTCCTCCAGGGCGAGCCCGAGGGGCACTGGAGCGCGCTGTCGGTGCGCGGCACCCGGGCGCTCGCCGAGTCGGTGCGGGCGCCGGGCGAACGCGCCTGGGCGGTGCGGTTCCGGCGGGAGGCGTGGACCACCCCGGACGGCGCGGGGCCGCACGAGGAGGAACGCGTGCCGCCGCCGCTCGTCCTCGACGGCGCCGTGGTGGAACGCGAACGTGAGGCCACGGTGCTGCTGCTGAGGGGCTGGCGGGCGACCGTGGAGGAGGGGCGGCCGCCGCTGGTGCCGGTGCGGCAGGCCGTCGCCGCCTCGCTGGTCGGCGTCGCCGGCGCGGTCTCCCTCGCCGAGGGCTCCCGCCAGGTGCCCGTCCCCGACGTGGGACCGGGCAACGAACGGGCGGCGCCCGGCCGTTGACCGTGCCGCGCCCGGCCGCTGACCGTGCCGTGCCCGGCCGCTGACCGTGCCGTGCCCGGCCGTTGACCGTGCCGTGCCCGGCCGTTGACCGTGCCGCGCGTTCTCAGGCCGGGCGGACGGCGCTGTGCCAGGGCATGTTGTCGATCGACTCGTACTTGATGACGTCGCCCGGCTTGGGCGCGTGGATCATCTGGCCGTCGCCGACATAGAGGCCGACATGGCTGATGTCGTCGTAGAAGAAGATCAGGTCGCCGGGCTGGATCTGGTCACGCGGGATGGTGGTGCCGATGTTCACCTGGTCCCAGGTGACCCGGGGTATCTCCACGCCGGCCGCGCGCCAGGCGGCCTGGGTCAGCCCGGAGCAGTCGTAGGAGTTCGGCCCGGTGGCGCCCCAGACATAGGGCTTGCCCAACTCGCCCTCGGCGAAGGCGATCGCCGTGTCGGCCAGCGTCGCGTAGTCGCCTGACTCCGGCGGTGCCTCGGGCTGTTGCTCCTGCTCGGCCTGCTCGGCCTCCCGGGCCGCCTCCTCGGCGGCGGCGCGCTCCCGCTCCTCCTGCTCGCGGCGTTCCCGCTCCTGCCGGGCCTCCTCGGCGGCGCGGGCGGCCTCCTCCTCTTCCAGCCGCTCCAACTCGGCCAGCTCGGCCTGTTCCTCCTCGTCGAGCTGGTCGAGCAGGGCCCTGGCCTCGGCGAGCCGGTCCTGGACCGCCTGCCGCTGGTTCTGAAGCTCGGTCTCCCGCTCCTCCAGCTCGGCCAACGCCTCGGTGGCCGCCTCCTGCTCCTCCTCGGCCGCCCGCTCGCGCGCGGTGAACGTGTCGAGGGCGTGCTGCTGGAGGCCGGTCAGCCGGTTGAGGGTGTAGCCGGTGTCGAAGAAGCTCTTGGGGTCGTCGGCCAGCAGCAGCGCCGCCGCGTCGGGCAGCCCGCCCGTGCCGGCGCGGTACTGCGCGGCGGCCATCGCGCCCAGCGTCTGCCGGGCCTCGTTCACCTGCTCGGTGGCGGCGGCCGCCGCGTTCAACGCCTCGTCCACCT
Source organism: Streptomyces triticirhizae (assembly GCF_003696235.1). GTDB lineage: Bacteria > Actinomycetota > Actinomycetes > Streptomycetales > Streptomycetaceae > Streptomyces > Streptomyces triticirhizae. Next base: position 10,618 of record NZ_RFFJ01000111.1, on the reverse strand, counting down.
GGGCCTGTTGGGCGTCCACGTCCTCCTGCGCCGCGTTGTAGCGCTGGGTGGCCACGCCGGCCTCGTGGTAGAGGTGGTCGACCTGTTCGCGGACCTCGCGGGCCCGCTCGGCGGCGGAGTCGGCGCGGTCCCGCTGCTCCTCGATCGCCGGGGGATCGTCGTCGTCGGCGAACGCCGGGTGGCTGAGCAGGGTCGCCGAGGCGAGGGCCGCTGCGCCCACGCTCAGGGCGCCTCGACGCGCGGACGGGGACTCCAGAAGGCCGCCGCGCGGCTTGCGGTGAGTGCCCAAGGCCGGTGTCTCCAATCCCTGGCCGAACGTGGGCTGCCACGGCGGCTGTGCCGCGCGGCGACGGGGACGCCCTACGAACGGAGGCGGCCCGTGCCGCCGGGTGCGGCGTCAGGGGAGCGAGCCACCTGGCGCTGCACGGTAGTCACTTGGCGGGGCCTTTGGGAAGGCTGGTGTGCGATATGACCGAAACCAATTTGTGATCTTTGCCTCGTGATCGGGATCGACCGTTCAACTGTTCGGTGACCGGCGTCACTTCGATCGGGAACGGTCGAGCGATGAGTTCGGCGCCCGACCCCGGTCATCACACACAACAGACCGAGAGTGAACAGGAGCCCCTCCCATGCGTGTTGTCACCATCTCCTTCATCAGCCTCGACGGCGTCGCGCAGGCCCCCGGCGGTCCCGAGGAGGACACCGACGGCGGCTTCGCGCACGGCGGTTGGGCGGGACCGTTCTTCGACGAGGCGGTGGTGGGCGGCGCCTTCGACGACGCGGTCTCGGGCGCTGAGGCGCTCCTCTTCGGCCGCCGCACCTGGTCCGCGATGGCCACCGCCTGGCAGGAGCGGGCCGGCGACCCGTTCGCCGACCGCCTCACCTCCCTGCCCAAGTACGTCGTCAGCGACTCCGTCACCGACCCCGACCGCACCTGGGCCAACACCACCCGCATACCCCGCGACCAGCTCGTCTCGAAGATCCAGGCGGCGCGCGGCGCCGGCGAGGGGGACATCGTGGTGCAGGGCAGCACGACGGTGGTGCGCGCCCTGCTGGACGCGGGGCTGGTCGACGAACTGCGCCTGCTGGTGATGCCGGTGCTGCTCGGCGGCGGCAAGTCGATCTTCCCGGAGAGCGGCCGGAACGCCGCCTTCGAGCTGGTCTCCACGAAGCCCAACCCGGCCGGCACCGTGGTCAACATCTACCGCCCCGTCAACCGCCCCTGAGGCGGTCGGCGCCCTCAGGCCGGGTTGTCGCGCAGACGGCGCCGCTCCCAGCGGTTGGGGTGGCGCACCGTCGCGCCACCCATCCCGCAGCTGCCGGTCACCCACACCGTCGGCGCGCCCTCCGGCGCCTCCCCCGAGGTGCGGTCGCGCAGCCCGCCGATCGACGGGTCCACGCCGCTGGTGTCCACCCGCCAGCCCTCGGGGACGACGACGGTCACGCCCGCCATCTCGCCGCGCACCTCCACCTCGACCTCGCCCAGCGGCAGTTCGGTCCTGGTGAAGTCCACCCTGACCCCGCCCATGCCGCCCTTGGCGACGACCTTCGCCGGCACCTGCCAGCGCCCCACGCGCTCCGCGCCGTGCAGCCCGCCCTTGAGGACCAGCGGCCGCTCGTCCCGCCGGCTCGGCGGCGGGCCCAGCGGAACGGGGCGCTGCTGGTGCGGGCCCGGCAGGTCGGCCGTCAGCGGGGCCAGCTCGCCGTAGGTCCTGGCGCCGAACGCCAACTCCAGCCGCTCCTCCAGCTCGTCGAGGTCGAGACGCCCCTCGCCGGCCGCCTCCCGCAGCCGCTCGGCCACCGCCTCGCGGTCGGCGTGCGAGGCGCGCAGCCCGGCCCTCGGGTCGGCGGGCACGTCGGCCGGCGTGGCCTTCCGCGGCGGCGCGGGCTTCCCCGACGGCGCCGACCCGTCGGCCGGTCCCGCGTTCTCGGCGTCGGCTGGCTGGCTTCCGGAGGTCATGGCGGGGCGGTCCCTCTCGTACACGGTCTCGACCACGCCGCGGGCGGGGCCGTTCCACGGCGCCCCGCCGGGCGGGAGGACCGGCGGCGCCGACCCGTTCCACCAACATAGCCAGGGCGAACGGCGCCGTCCCGGCCCGAGCCGGGATCTCGGGGTCAACTCCGGGTGAACCCCTCCGGCGCGCGGCCGAGCCGCCCCCGAACGACCGGGGTTCTCCCCGTCGGGCCCGCGCTGTCACAGGGGCCATCTAGACTCGGTGGGCGATGAGCGGCCTCTTCGACGACCAAGCCCTGGCGGACCTCGACCCCACCCCGGACGAGGAGCCGCCGCCGCCCGAGCCCGAGGACGCGCACGGCGGCGCCGGCCAGGAGGACGTTCCCGACGACCTCTTCGCCGGCACCTTCGCCGAGCCACGGGCCGCCGACGAGGACGCCTACTACCGCAACGGCGCGCGCAAGCCGATCAGCGACCCGGCCGTGCTGCTGGACGGGCTCAACGAGCAGCAGCGCGCCGCCGTCACCCACAGCGGAGGGCCGCTGCTGATCGTGGCCGGCGCCGGCTCGGGCAAGACCCGGGTGCTGACCCACCGCATCGCCCACCTGCTGTCGGCCCGCAACGCGCACCCCGGCCAGATCCTCGCGATCACCTTCACCAACAAGGCCGCCGGCGAGATGCGCGAGCGGGTCACCGAGCTGGTCGGCCCGCGCGCCAACGCGATGTGGGTCATGACCTTCCACAGCGCCTGCGTCCGCATCCTCCGCCGGGAGAGCCGCCAACTCGGCTTCACCTCCAGCTTCTCCATCTACGACGCGGCCGACGCCAAGCGCCTGATGGCCCTCGTCTGCCGCGACCTGGAGCTGGACCCCAAGCGCTTCCCGCCCAAGTCCTTCAGCGCCAGGGTCTCCAACCTGAAGAACGAGCTGATCGACCCGGAGGACTTCGCCGCCGCCGCCTCCGACACGTTCGAGAAGACGCTCTCCGAGGCGTACTCGATGTACCAGGCGCGGCTGCGCGAGGCCAACGCGCTGGACTTCGACGACATCATCATGACCACCGTCCACCTGCTCCAGGCGTTCCCCGACGTCGCCGAGCACTACCGCCGCCGCTTCCGGCACATCCTGGTCGACGAGTACCAGGACACCAACATCGCCCAGTACACGCTGATCAGGGAGCTGGTCGGCGAGCCGGGCGGCCCGCTGGAGCCGGCGGAGCTGTGCGTGGTGGGCGACGCCGACCAGTCGATCTACGCGTTCCGTGGCGCCACCATCCGCAACATCCTCCAGTTCGAGCAGGACTTCCCGCAGGCCGCGACGCTGCTGCTGGAGCAGAACTACCGCTCCACGCAGACGATCCTCTCCGCCGCCAACGCGGTGATCGCCCGCAACGAGGACCGCCGCCCGAAGAACCTGTGGACCAACGCGGGCGGCGGCGCCCGCATCGTCGGCTATGTCGCGGACACCGAGCACGACGAGGCCCAGTTCGTCGCCGACGAGATCGACCGGCTGACCGACGCGGGCGACGCCAGGCCGGGCGAGGTCGCCATCTTCTACCGCACCAACGCCCAGTCCCGGATCTTCGAGGAGGTCTTCATCCGGGTCGGCCTGCCGTACAAGGTGGTCGGCGGCGTCCGCTTCTACGAGCGGCGCGAGGTGCGGGACGTGCTGGCGTACCTGCGGGTGCTGGCCAACCCCGAGGACACCGTTCCGCTGCGCCGCATCCTCAACGTCCCCAAGCGCGGCATCGGCGACCGGGCCGAGGCCATGATCGAGGCCCTGGCGCTGCGCGAGCGGATCTCGTTCGCCCAGGCGCTGCGCCGCGTGGACGAGGCGTACGGGATGGCGGCCCGTTCCGCCAACGCGGTCCGGCGGTTCAACGTGCTGCTGGAGGAGCTGCGCACCGTGGTCGAGTCCGGCGCCGGGCCGGCCACCGTGCTGGAGGCCGTGCTGGAACGCACCGGCTATCTCGCCGAGTTGCAGGCCTCGACCGACCCGCAGGACGAGACCCGGGTGGAGAACCTCCAGGAACTGGCCGCCGTGGCCCTGGAGTTCGAGCAGGAGCGCGCCCAGGCCGAGGAGGAGTCGCCCGGCACGCTGGCCGACTTCCTGGAGCGGGTGGCGCTGGTCGCCGACTCCGACGAGATCCCCGACGAGGCGGACGAGGGCGGCGTGATCACGCTGATGACCCTGCACACCGCCAAGGGCCTGGAGTTCCCCGTCGTCTTCCTCACCGGCATGGAGGACGGCGTCTTCCCGCACATGCGGTCGCTGGGCAGGACCAAGGAGTTGGAGGAGGAGCGGCGGCTGGCCTACGTCGGGATCACCCGGGCCAGGCAGCGGCTCTATGTCACGCGCTCGGTGCTGCGCAGCGCCTGGGGCCAGCCCCAACACAACCCGCCGTCCCGGTTTCTGGAGGAGATCCCCGAGGAGCACGTCGAGTGGCGGCGCACCGGCCCGGTCGCCAGGACGCCGGAGCCGCCGGCCCCCGTGGCGGCCCGACGCGGCGGCGCCACCGGAGCGTTCGCCACCGGCCGTTCGTCGTCCAGCCGGCCGGTCGTCTCGCTCGCGCCGGGTGACCGGGTGACGCACGACACGTTCGGGATGGGCCGGGTCGTCGCCGTGCAGGGCGAGGGCGACCGGGCGGAGGCCACCATCGACTTCGGCGGCGAGAAGCCCAAGCGGCTGCTGCTCCGCTACGCCCCCGTGGAGAAGCTCTGACATCCGCCCTGACATCCGCCCTGACCTGCCCGGCACGTCGGTCCGAGTGTCGCCGTCGTGTCACAGAGCGGGGAAAGGGGTTGTGGTCGGGCTGGGGGAGCGATGAGATGCTTCAGGCACGTTTCGTACTCCACTTCCTTCCTGTCCCCGGAGTACGTATCTCTTTCACTTCCCCAGGGGGAACCACATGAGCCAGCCCTGGCAGCAACAGCCGGAGGGTGGGTACGGCGGCCAGCAGCCGCCCCAGCAGCCCGGTGGCCATCAGCCGCAGTACGGCCAGCAGCCCCAGCAGCCACCCAACCCCTACGGCCAGCAGCCTCCGCAGCCGGGCTACGGCTACCCGCAGCAGCCGCAGCCGCCCCAGCAGGGCTACGGCTACCCGCAGCAACAGCAGCCCCCGCACCAGCCGGGCCCCTACGGCGGCCCGGGCGGCGGCTTCCCCCCGCCCCCGCCGCCGTCCGGCGCCACGGGCAACCCGGCGATCGCCATCCTGGCCGCCGTCGGCGCGATGCTGGTCGTCGGCTTCGTCTACGGCCTGATCTACAACGGCATGTTCGACGAGGAGAAGATGGAGTTCAGCCAGGTCACCTGGCTGTCGCTCCTGGTCGGCGCCGGCGTCGCCGTCGGCCCCGCCTTCCTCGCCAAGAAGAACTACGTGGTGTGGGGCGTCGCCGCCGTGCTCGCCCTGGTGGCCGCCGTCTTCGGTGAGCTGTGGGGCACCGCGATGGTGATCAGCGAGTACATCTACGGCGGCGAGATGGCCGCCGAGTTCGGCGTGGAGTCCAAGGGCACGCTGGAGGTCTTCTTCAGCGACTTCGGCGACGTCTGGGACGGCTGGTCGGACGGCATGGAGGCCATCAACTACCTGATGCTCCTGCTGGCCCCGGTCGGCGCGCTCGCCGTCTGCTCCTCGGTGAGCAAGCGGTCCTGAGCCACCCGACACCCCGTCCGCGCGGCCACACCGCCGCGACGAACGAGAGCGACGACGCGAGCGCGCCGGTCCCCAACGGGGCTGGCGCGCTCGGGCGTTGCGGTGGGACGGCCGGAATCGGCCGGGATCAGGTGGGCTCCAGGCCCTTGCCGCGCAGCCAGGCCAGCGGGTCGATCGCGGAGCCGCCGTAGGGCCTGACCTCGAAGTGCAGATGGGGCCCGGTGGAGGTGCCCGAGTTGCCCGAGTAGGCGATCACGGTGCCGGCCTGCACCCAACCCGACTGGAAGACCGTGCTGTCCAGGTGCGCGTACCAGGTCTCGGTGCCGTCGGGTGCGGTGAGGATGACCATGTTGCCGTAGCTGGGGTTCCACTGGGTGCGGATCTCGCCGTCGGTGGCGGCCATCACCGGTGTGCCGTAGCTGACGGGGAAGTCGATCCCGGTGTGGGTGGACATCCAGTTGACGCCGGCCTGGCCGAAGTAGGCGCTCAGGCCGTGCTGTTCCACGGGGACGAAGAACTTGGGCCGCAGGGCCTCCTGCCGCGCGGCCTCCTCCTCGGCGGCCTGCTCCTCGGCCTCGATCTGCGCCTCCAGGTCCATCCGGCCCTGGGTCCGGCTGGCGCGGTCGGCGTAGTCGTCCACGGCGGCCGACAGCCCCTGCAACTGGGTGTCGAACTGCTCGTTGGCGGCGATCTCCTCGACCTCGGCCGGGTCGGGCGCCGCGACGGGCGGCGGCTCGCCGGTGTCGGAGGAGCCGGAGACGGTGGCGGCGGTCGCGGCCGCCGTGACGCCGAGCACCGCGAGGGAGGGGGCCGCCACGCTCAACAGCGCGGAGCGGCGCGGCCGTTGCGAGCGCCGCCGGCCACGGCCGACGGGCTTGCCGACGACGACGGGGCGTGGGGCAGGGACGAACGCGTCGGCGTCGTCGAGATCGAGGTCGCGGTCGAGGTCGGCGGGGTCGTCGGCGGGCGCGGGGCCCGGCTCCTTCGCGTCGGCCTCGCTCGGCCCGGCGGTCAGCGGGTCAACGGCCGGCCGTTCGGCGGCCGGTTCGGCGGCCTCGTCGGACGTGGCCTGGTGTTCCGCTCCGTCCGCTTCCACCCACGGCCGATCCGGCTCGGCGGCCCAGCCGCCCTGGTCAGGGTAGCCGAACGGGTCGTGCGTCGCGGCGAGTTGGTCGGCCGGTTGGTCGAGGCGCTGGTCGGCGTAGTAGTCAACGTGGTGGTCGGCGTGCGGTGCCGCGTACTGCTGATAGGTCCCGTACTCCCCTTGGTGCTCGGGATAGCCGGCGTACTCCCCGTACCCCTGGTCGTATCCCTGGTGCTGCTGGTGGTGCTGGTACGACGACGGGTCCTGGTGGTCGGCGTGGCCCGGGAGTCGCTCGCCCTGGCCCGCGAACGGGGTGGCGCCCCAGCCGGCGTCCGGCGTCGCGCCGTACCCCTGGTCGTGGCCGTACCCGTAGCCGTAGCCGTCGGCGGGGGCCGGATACCCGGCCATCGCGCCCGTTCCCTGGGCCGTCGCGTAGTGCCCGGCGTAGCTGTCGAACGGGCCGCCGAGGGGGTTCTCGTCGAGGGTGGTGGGGGGGAAGGAGCCGAGGCCGGAGTAGTCCAACTGGTCGGGTGTTCCCGACAACAGACGATCGCTCACCGACCATGCCTTTCGGCTCGACAACAGGAGCTGGGGTGGGGACCCGGCGGCTGCTGGACGGTGACTGTACCCGGGGGTACGCGAGCCCCACAATCTTCGGCCGGTTGTTCCTGGGTTTCCAGACATGAGGAAACGGGCAATAGGCCGCCTTTCGGCGGCGCGGCCATCGATACCGCACTTTGTGTTCGAGCCGAGTTCGAATGTCGAGCGGTGGCCACCGGCGGCTGACGGGCGGGTGGTGGGTGCGCGATGCTGTGGTTAACGTCCGTTCGCGTCGTTGCGGCGGCGCGTTCCTTGGGAGGCAGTCGATGGGTGATGCGGGACCGATCAGGGTCGTGGTGGCCAAGCCGGGACTCGACGGGCACGACCGGGGGATCAAGCTGATCGCCAGGGCGCTGCGGGACGCGGGGATGGAGGTCATCTACACCGGGCTGCACCAGACGCCCGAGCAGATCGTGGCCACCGCCATCCAGGAGGACGCCGACGCCATCGGCCTCTCCATTCTCTCCGGGGCCCACAACACCCTCTTCGCGCGGGTGTTGGAGCTGCTGAGGGAGCAGGACGCCGCCGACATCACGGTGTTCGGCGGCGGCATCATCCCGGAGGACGACATCCCGCCGCTCAAGGAGCAGGGGGTGGCGGAGATCTTCACCCCGGGTGCCCCCACGGGTGAGGTGGTGGAGTGGGTGCGCGGCCATGTGCGCGCCGGCTGATCCGCGACGGCGTGGTTTCGCGGCGCGCCGGCGCCCGGTGCGGCCCGCGCGCCGCGTCGCGCGCCGGCACGCCGAGTCCGGGCCGATTTGTGACAGGTCTCACCACGCGCGGGTGACCCACGACCCTAAAGGCCCGCACCGCCACCGATACGCTCGACTCCGGACATGCCGCGTGCGCGGTTTCGCCTCGCTTTGCGCCTCGCACCGCGGCCACGCGGCACGCCCACGTCGAGAACGAACCGCGAGATTCACTGACTGAGGACGGACGCGAGCGTGGACCTGTTCGAATACCAGGCGAGGGATCTCTTCGCCAAGCATGGCGTGCCGGTGCTGGCCGGCGAAGTCATCGACACGCCGGAGGCGGCGCGTGAGGTGACCGAGCGGCTTGGCGGTCGCGCGGTCGTCAAGGCGCAGGTGAAGACCGGTGGTCGAGGAAAGGCCGGCGGCGTCAAGCTCGCCTCCGACCCGGCGGACGCCGTGGAGAAGGCCGGGGCCATCCTCGGCATGGACATCAAGGGCCACACCGTGCACCGCGTGATGCTGGCCCAGACGGCGGACATCGCGGAGGAGTACTACGTCTCCTTCCTCCTGGACCGCACCAACCGCACCTTCCTGGCGATGGCCTCGGTCGAGGGCGGCATGGACATCGAGGAGGTGGCCGCCACCAAGCCGGAGGCGCTGGCCCGCATCCCGGTGGACGCCGTCGACGGGGTGGGCGAGGAGAAGGCGCGGGAGATCGTCGCCGCCGCGAGGTTCCCCGCCGAGGTCGCCGAGCAGGTGGCCGACGTGCTGCGCCAGCTGTGGCAGGTCTTCATCAAGGAGGACGCCCTGCTGGTCGAGGTCAACCCGCTGGTGAAGACCGCCGACGGTCAGGTCATCGCGCTGGACGGCAAGGTGTCCCTGGACGCCAACGCCGAGTTCCGTCAGCCCGACCACGCCGCGCTGGAGGACCGCGCCGCCGCCAACCCGCTGGAGGCGGCCGCCAAGGAGCGCGGCCTCAACTACGTGAAGCTGGACGACGGCAACGTCGGCATCATCGGCAACGGCGCCGGCCTGGTCATGAGCACCCTGGACGTGGTCGCCTACGCGGGCGAGAAGCACGGCGGGGCCAAGCCGGCCAACTTCCTGGACATCGGCGGCGGCGCCTCCGCCGAGGTGATGGCCAACGGCCTGGAGATCATCCTCGGCGACCCGGACGTGAAGTCCGTCTTCGTGAACGTCTTCGGCGGCATCACCGCCTGTGACGCCGTCGCCAACGGCATCGTGCAGGCCCTGGAGTTGCTGCGGACCAAGGGCGAGGAGGTCAGCAAGCCCCTGGTGGTCCGGCTCGACGGCAACAACGCGGAGCTGGGTCGGAAGATCCTCACCGACGCCAACCACCCGCTGGTCGAGCAGGTCGACACCATGGACGGCGCGGCCGACCGGGCCGCCGAGCTGGCCGCCAAGTAACCGTTCCCACGGGGTCCGTGACGAGACAGACGAGAACAGACGAGGACAGCGAGACTCACACCATGGCTATCTTCCTCACCAAGGAGAGCAAGGTCATCGTCCAGGGGATGACCGGCTCCGAGGGCCAGAAGCACACCCGGCGGATGCTGGCCGCCGGCACCAACATCGTCGGCGGCGTCAACCCGCGCAAGGCCGGCACCAGCGTGGACTTCGACGGCACCGAGATCCCGGTCTTCGGCGGCGTCAGGGAGGCCATCGACGCGACCGGCGCCGATGTCACGGTGATCTTCGTACCCGAGAAGTTCACCAAGTCCGCCGTGATCGAGGCGATCGACGCCGAGATCCCGCTGGCCGTGGTCATCACCGAGGGCATCGCGGTGCACGACACCGCCGCCTTCTGGTCCTACGCGGGCAAGAAGGGCAACAAGACCCGCATCATCGGTCCCAACTGCCCGGGTCTGATCACCCCCGGCCAGTCCAACGCGGGCATCATCCCGGCCGACATCACCAAGCCGGGCCGCATCGGGCTGGTCTCCAAGTCCGGCACGCTGACCTACCAGATGATGTACGAGCTGCGGGACATCGGCTTCAGCTCCTGCGTCGGCATCGGCGGCGACCCGATCATCGGCACCACCCACATCGACGCGCTGGCCGCCTTCGAGGCCGACCCGGAGACCGACCTGATCGTGATGATCGGCGAGATCGGCGGCGACGCCGAGGAGCGGGCCGCCGACTTCATCAAGGCCAACGTCACCAAGCCGGTCGTCGGCTATGTGGCCGGGTTCACCGCCCCCGAGGGCAAGACGATGGGCCACGCGGGCGCCATCGTCTCCGGCTCCTCGGGCACCGCCCAGGCGAAGAAGGAGGCCCTGGAGGCCGCCGGCGTCCGGGTCGGCAAGACCCCCTCCGAGACCGCCCGGCTGGCCCGCGAGGCGCTGGCCGCCTGAAGGCTCGGAGTCAACCGGGTACAACCGGCCCGCTCCACCGCACCGTTGGGGCGCCCCTCGGCCCAGGCCGACCAGGGCGCCCCTCGGCGTTCCCGGGTTCCTCGTGGAACGGCCGGCTACCCGAGGCCGGCGAGCACGCCGGCGCCGGCCAGCGCGAGGGCGGCGCCGGCGAAGAGGGCGGCCGAGCCCCGCACGATCCGGCGGGTGGTGCGCTCGCTGGCCCGCAGCGCCTCGCCGGCCGGCGGCGGCACGGCGCGCTGCG
>NZ_RFFJ01000110.1 GCF_003696235.1 Streptomyces triticirhizae | reverse complement strand
GGCCAGGCGGCGCCGGGGCCGGAGCCGGCGGCGGCGCCGGAGGAGGAGAACGCGGCGGAAGGGCCGGCCGCCAACGCCGAGCGGGCCGCCACCCCCGGCGGCTGAGCGCCCCCCGGGGGGGCCTGGCCCGGCCCGGTTCGGGGGCGCGGATCGGGAACGCGGGGGCGCCGCACGGGAGTTGGGCGGCCAGGCCGCGGGCAGGGGCCGAGTCCGAGGAACAGGGGCCGGGCCCGGGGGGAACGGGAGCCGGGCCCGGGGGAACTACAGGTACAGGCCGGTCGAGTCGTCGGAGCCCTGGAGCCGCTCGGCGGCCACCGCGTGCAGGTCGCGCTCGCGCATCAGGATGTACATCACGCCGCGCACCTCGACCTCGGCGCGGTCCTCCGGGTCGTAGAGCACCCGGTCACTCGGTTCGACGGTGCGGACGTTCTGCCCGACGGCGACCACCTCGGCCCAGCTGAGCCGGCGGCCGACCTGGGCGGTGGCCGGAATGACGATGCCGCCGGTGGACCGGCGCTCGCCCTCGGCGTTCTCCGCCCTGACCAACACCCGGTCGTGCAGCATTCGGATGGGCAGCTTGTCGTGGGTGGGATGGGAACTCACGGAACGACCGTATCTCAGGGCCGGGGCGGTGTGACTACCGGCGTCGGCGTCGTGACGAGAGCACCAGCAGGCCCGTGACCGCCACGGCCAGCGCCGCGACCGGAATGACCCGGTCCAGCCGGGGGCCGCCCTCGGCCGACACCAGCTGGGCGCGCACGCCGTCCACGGTGCGGGTGACAGCGACGGCCGCCTTGCCCGTCGTGCGGTCAACGGCCCCGGCGGCCCTGGCCTTGACGTCCCCGACGATGGTCCTGGGGTGCACCCGGACCGCGATCTCGTCGAGCGTCACCGCGAGGCTCTCCCGCCGGCGGGCGATCCGCTCCTCGATCTCGGCGGCGCTCCTGGCTGCTTCCGGCACGTCGATGCCTCCATCGTCCACACGGTCATCGGTTGTGGGGGTCGGGCCCGTCTTCACAGGGGCTAGGCACAGTGTGTCAGCTCCACCGGGGGGATGCCTGTCAGATCCCCCGATTAGGCTGGGTGGCGCACCCTCCTCGTGGACCATTCTCGACACCACGAGTAACCGAGCGCCAAGGAGCACCGCGATGAGCACGCGCCTGCAACCCGGGGACGTGGCCCCCGCGTTCACCCTGCCCGACGCCGACGGGAAGCCGGTCTCGCTGGCCGACCACGCGGGCCGCAAGGTCATCGTGTACTTCTACCCGGCCGCGCTCACCCCCGGCTGCACCAAGCAGGCGTGTGACTTCACGGACAACCTCCAGCTGCTGGCCGGCGCCGGGTACGACGTCATCGGGGTCTCCCCGGACAAGCCGGAGAAGCTCGCGAAGTTCCGCGACAAGGAGAGCCTGGGCGTCACCCTGGTCAGCGACGAGGGCAGGGAGACCCTCGCCGCTTACGGGGCGTTCGGGGAGAAGAAGCTCTACGGGAAGACCGTCACCGGGGTGATCAGGTCCACGGTCATCGTCGACGAGGAGGGCCGCGTGGCCCGGGCGCTGTACAACGTGCGGGCGACCGGGCATGTGGCCAAGCTCATCAAGGACCTGGAGCTGGGCGGCTAGCCGGGACCGGTTCGGACCGATCTCAGACCAGGCCCACCAGGTCCGCGATCGAGTCGGCGACATGGGTGGGCAGATAGGGGAAGTTGTCGACCTCCTCCTTCTTGGTGAGCCCGGAGAGCACCAGGAAGGTCTCAAGACCCGCCTCAAGACCGGCCAGCACGTCGGTGTCCATCCGGTCGCCGATCATGGCGGCGTTCTCGGAGTGGGCGCCGATGGTGTTGAGCCCGTGGCGCATCATCAGCGGGTTGGGCTTGCCGATGAAGTACGGGCTCTTCCCCGTCGCCTTGGTGATCAGCGCGGCGACCGCGCCGGTCGCCGGCAGCGGGCCCTCGGGCGAGGGGCCCGTCTCGTCCGGGTTGGTGCAGATGAAGCGGGCGCCGGCCTCGACCAGCCGCACGGCCTTGGTCATCGCCTCGAACGAGTACTGCCGGGTCTCTCCGAGGATCACGAAGTCGGGGTTGGAGTCGGTCAGCACATAGCCGATCTGGTGCAGCGCGGTGGTCAGCCCCGCCTCGCCGATCACATAGGCCGAGCCGCCGGGCCGCTGGTCGTCCACGTACTTGGCGGTGGCCAGCGCGGAGGTCCAGATGCTGGCCTCCGGCACCTGGAGCCCCATCCGGGCGAGGCGCGCCTGGAGGTCGCGCGGGGTGTAGATCGAGTTGTTGGTCAGGACGAGGAACGGCTTCCCCGAGGACTTCAACGCCTCGATGAACTCCGCCGCCCCGGGAAGCGGAACGCCCTCACGGACCAACACGCCGTCCATGTCGGTCAACCACGCCTTGATGGGTCCACGCTCCGGCATCTCGTTCCCCTCACCGTTCCAGCTGACAGCCGCCCCCAGGCTACCCGGCGCCCCCGGCGGCGGATCGGGGCGGAACGCCCGCCCGAAGGCCGGCCGGCGACGACCGCCGGACGCCGCCGGATAGCCATGTGTCACGCCGCATAAGAACACCCCGGCCGGGAACGGGTGGCGCCCGTCCCGCAGGAGTTCCACCGACATCAACCTCCCTTGCGTCGCGGTCACGTTCACACTCCGGACAGGCGTGAAGCGAAGCCAAAACAGCGTCAGGTCTGTCAGCAGCGCATAGTTATGCGCACGGAACGGCATTCCCTGAGCGCGGGGGGCGGGCGCACGGTGCCGCCGGAGCGCATGAGGACGGTCGCGATCCCCCCGCCCCGGGCGTCCGCGAGGTCATCAAGAAGCCGCCGCCGCACAGCGCGTTCGTGCCCGGGGTGCTGGCGCTGACCCAGCCGTGCGCCGCTGGCGGACCTTCCCCGGGTGGCGGCGCGGCGCCGAACGGGACCGGCCGCCGAACGGGACCGGCCGCCGAGCGGTGACGGGCCGCCAGTTCGGGCGCCGCGCCGCCCGGGCGTGGGCGGCTTCTCCCCCGACCGGCCCAAGCGCGGCCGGCTGCGGATGCGGCGGGCGACGCCCCGGGAGACCTTCGACGGGTAACCACCGGGAGGTTGGACATGGGCATCACCCGCTCTCTGACGCTCACTCTGTGCGCGGCGGCGACCGTGACGGCCACGGTCTCCGCCGCCCCGGCCGGCGCGGCGGACGGACAGCCGACCGAGGGCGACGCGGTCCTGGTCACCCCCGTGGCGCCGCTGCCCGGGGAGGACATCGGCCTGCTGGTCCCCGGCTGCGCCGGGGCGGACTCCGGCGAGGCCGTGTCGCTCGCCTTCTCCACCACGGTGCGACTGACGCCGGGTTCGCCCGGCGGCGGGCTGGTCGGCGAGGCGAGGATCGAGTCGACGGCCGCGCCGGGCGACCACCCGATCCAGGTCACCTGCGGCCATCCCGAGGGCGCGCTCTTCGGGATGGTGACGGTCGGCGGCGGCGAACCCGGCGCCCTCGCGGACGGCGCCGGCGGCGGCAGCGACCCGACGGTGGGCTCCCCCCGCTCGGACGGGGAGGACACCACGCTCGCCCCCGACGCGCCCCGCCCGTTCGGCGACCACGGACGCGAGCGCGGCGAGGGCCGCGAGGCCGGGCACCGGGGCGAACGCTGCGGCCCCGGCCACGAGAAGCCGGAACACGAACGCCCGGGGCACGAACGCCCGGGGCATGAAGGGCCAGGACACGAACGCCCGGGCCACACCGGAAAGCCCGACCAGCCCAACAGGCCCGAGTGGCCGGACAAGCCCGAGAAGCCCGAGAAGCTCGAGCACCAGCGCGGGGGCGGCCAGGGCCACGGCACCGACGACCGCTGCCGCCACGAGGGCGGCGGCCGGGAACACGGCACCTCCTCCCCGACCGGTCCCGTGCGGGCCGGCGGCGGGGGCACCGCGAGCCTGGCCTCCACCCCGGCCCAGCCGCCGGTCAGCTGGGGCGACGCCGTTCCGGCCGGGCTGGCGCTGCTGGCCGGCGGCGGCGCGACCTGGGCGGTGCGCCGCCTGCGGTCGCGCTCCAGGACCGACAGGTGAGCGACGCCCGGCGGGCGGCACGCCGCGACCGGGGCGCCGCCGGGCTCGGCGCCATGGCCTCGGTCCTGGCCTGGGCCGTGCTGCTCAGCGGGCTGTGGCTGTGGGCGGTGGAGATGTCGGGCGGCCCCGGGCTGCCCCCGCTGGCCTTCGGCGCGGCGGCCGGCCGGGCCGAGGCGAGCGGCGAGGGCGGGCGGAGCGGCCAGCTCGGCGGGAACGAACTGCCGCCGCCCCGCGCCCCGTTGGCCGGTTCGGCCGCGCCGGAGTCGCTGACGATCGACGCGGTCGGGCTGGTCGCCGAGGTGGTGCCGCGCGGTCTCGACCAGGACGGCGGGGTGGAGCCGCCGCCGCTGGACGCGCCCGAGCTGGTCGGCTGGTACGAGGGCGGCGCCGCGCCGGGCGCCGAGGGGGCGGCCGTGCTGGTGGGCCACCGGGACACCGAGCGCGCGCCGGCCGTCTTCCACGAGCTGGCCGAGTTGGAGCCGGGAGACCGGGTCCGGGTGGCGCGGACCGACGGGCAGGTGGCGCTGTTCACCGTCGAGACGGTGGAGACGGTGGAGCGCGACGCCTTCGACCCCGACGCGGTCTACGGTCAACGCGAGCGGGGCGCCGCCGAGTTGCGGCTGCTGACCTGCGGCGGCGCCTTCGACCCCGAGGGCGGCGGCTACTCGGCCAACGTGGTGGTCTCCGCCTATCTGACGGGCGCCGCCAGCTGAAACGGAACGGGCACCGCCAGCGGAACGGGAACGGGCGCCGCCAGCGGAACGTGCGCCGCCAGCGGAACACGTCGGCGCAACGCCCGCCGGCGCGCGTTCAGTCGCCGCGCGCCCCCGGGACCAGCTCGCCGACCAGGGGGGCCAGCGCGCGGAAGGCCAGGCCCCGGTGGCTGATCGCGTTCTTTTCGTCCGGCGTCAACTCCGCGCAGGTGCGGTCGGATTCGGTCGGCTGGAGGATCGGGTCATAGCCGAAGCCGCCGTCCCCGGCCGGCGCCCGGCGCAGCGTGCCGTGCAGCCGCCCCTCGGTGACGCGTTCCGTGCCGTCCGGCAGCGCCAGCGCGGCGGCGCACGCGAAGTGCGCGCCCCGGTGCTCGTCCGGAACGTCGGAGAGCTGGGCCAGCAGCAGGTCGAGGTTGGCCCGGTCGTCGCCGTGCTTCCCGGCCCAGCGCGCGGAGAAGATGCCGGGCGCCCCACCCAGCACGTCCACGCAGAGGCCCGAGTCGTCGGCGACGGCGGGCAGCCCGGTGGCCCGGGCCAGCGCGTGCGCCTTGAGCAGGGCGTTCTCCGCGAAGGTCACCCCGGTCTCCTTGACGTCCGGCACCTCGGGAAACGCGTCGGCGCCCAGGAGATCGAGGGAGATCCCGGCCCGGCCGAGGATGGCGCGCAGCTCGGTGACCTTGTGGGCGTTGCGGGTGGCGAGAACGAGTCGGTGCATGGGGGCGATTATCGACCCTCCGCCACGCCCCCGAGGGCCCGCCCCTCCGCCGCCACCAACGGCCGTGCCGGCGGCGGGAAGCGCCACGTCGTTCCGGGACCCGTCGGGCAACCACACCCGGCTCACCCGGGTGCTGGAGTTCGGTCCGGGACGGAACCGCCCCGAGCGGAACGGGCGTTCCCGGCTGCGACGACGGCCACGGGCACCGGTGCCGGCGCCCAACGCGCCGACCCCGCCGCGCCCGTGCCCGGGCCACGTGGCTCCGGTCCCGGCCGGCAAGACCACCCCGGCCAGGACTACGCCGCGCAGGCCGATGTCAGTTCGTCCACCGCCGCGTTGAGCGGCGACAGGTCCGGGGTCTCGCCCTCGGCGACTCCGGCGCGGACGTTGTCGATCGCCTCGCCAACGGAGTCGGCCGCGTCCCTGACGTCCGTGTCGGAGACGTCGGCCGACAGCTCGGAGAGGTCGTTCTCCGCGGCGTCCGCCGCGTCCACGAAGCCCGTCGGGTCCTCCGCCTCCAGCGCCCGCCCCAGCGCGTCCACGCTGCTCGACACCTCCAGCGCCAACCTGGTGCAGTCCACGGCGCGTTGCAGGTCACAGCCCAGGGTGCCGAACGCCGCCGCGACCGCGACCGCGCCGCCGGACAGGCCCATCCCGACGCGTCTCGACCTGAACATCC
Source organism: Streptomyces triticirhizae (assembly GCF_003696235.1). Classification (GTDB taxonomy): domain Bacteria; phylum Actinomycetota; class Actinomycetes; order Streptomycetales; family Streptomycetaceae; genus Streptomyces; species Streptomyces triticirhizae. Next base: position 15,237 of record NZ_RFFJ01000110.1, on the reverse strand, counting down.
CGAACTCCCCTCCGCCGGACGGCCGTTCCGCCCCGCCCACCCCCATTCTCGGGCCCGTCAGGCGGACTCCGCCAGCGCCGCCCGCTGCGCCTCGGCCAGCCGCGCGCAGCCCCCGGCCGCCAGGTCCAACAGCGCGTCCAGCTCGGCCCGTTGGAACGGCGCGCCCTCCGCCGTGCCCTGCACCTCGACGAACGCGCCGGAGTCGGTGCAGACCACGTTCATGTCCGTCTCGGCCCGCACGTCCTCGGTGTAGGCGAGGTCAAGCAGCGGCGTCCCGTCCACGATGCCGACGCTGACGGCGGCTACCTGCCCGGTCAGCGGCTCGTTCCTGCCCTTGATCAGCTTCCTGCCCCGGCCCCAGGCCACCGCGTCGGCCAGCGCCACATAGGCGCCGGTGATCGCCGCCGTCCTGGTGCCGCCGTCGGCCTGGAGGACGTCGCAGTCCAGCACCACCGTGTTCTCGCCGAGCGCGCGGAAGTCGACCACGGCGCGCAGCGAGCGGCCGATGAGCCGGGAGATCTCATGGGTGCGGCCGCCGATCTTGCCGCGCACCGACTCGCGGTCGCCCCGGGTGTTGGTGGCGCGCGGCAGCATCGCGTACTCGGCGGTGACCCAGCCCTCGCCGCTGCCCCGCCGCCAGCGGGGCACCCCCTCGGTGACGCTGGCCGTGCACAGCACTCTGGTGTCGCCGAAGGAGACCAGTACCGAACCCTCGGCGTGCTTGCTCCAGCCGCGTTCGATGGTCACGGGGCGGAGCTGGTCGGCCGTCCGGCCGTCGATGCGAGACATGGAAGGAGCCTATCCGGCGTCCGGCCTGCGTCGATCCCCGGTTTCCGGCGGCTGGCGGCGGCCCGTTCACCGCGCGGTGGACGGACCGTCAGAACTCGTAGACGGCGCCGGGGCGCGCCAGTTCGACCGGTCCGTCGAACGTGGCCTTGGCGTCGCCGAGGTTCACCTGGGCGTCGGTCCACGGCGGGATGTGGGTGAGCACCAGCCGCTCGGCGCCGGCCCGCTGCGCGCAGGCGCCGGCCTCGCGCCCGTTGAGGTGCACGTCGGGGGCGTCCTCCTTGCCCAGGGTGAACGACGCCTCGCACAGGAACAGGTCGACGCCGGAGGCGAGTTGGGTCAGCTCCCCGCAGGTGCCGGTGTCCCCCGAGTAACACAGCGAGCGGCCGGCGTGCTCGATCCGGAAGCCGTAGGTCTCCACCGGGTGGTTGACCCGCGCGGTGCGCACGGTCAGCGGCCCGAGGGTGAAGGCGCCCATCCCGCCGAGAGTGTGGAAGTCGAAGACCTCCCGCATCGAGGACTCCTCCGGCACATCGTCGTAGGCGGTGATCAGCCGCCGTTCCGTGCCGCTCGGCCCGTACACCGGAACCCGCGCCGGACGGCCGCCCTCGTGTCGGTAGTAGCGGGCCACGAAATAGCCGGTCATGTCGATGCAGTGGTCGGGGTGGAGGTGACTGAGCGCGATGGCGTCGATGTCGTACAGCCCGCAGTACTTCTGTAGCTCGCCGAGGGCGCCGTTGCCCAGGTCGAGGAGCAGCCGGTAGCCCTCGGCCTCGACGAGGTAGCTGGAGCAGGCCGAGTCCGTGGACGGGAACGACCCCGAGCAGCCGACGACGGTGAGCTTCATAAACGGGGGAACCTCCGTTGTGGGGTTCGAACGACTCTAAGTCGCCAACCGCCCCGCCGGGCATCGCGCGGGCCCGGGTGTGGGCGGAATCACCAACTTCTGTGACCAGTGCGGCCGGTGTCACAAAACACCAGCTCGAAGCGTTCGCTCACATTCTGGTACGCGAGCGAACGCGAATAGCGAGCAGCAGTCCCACGCCGATCCAGATGGCGAACATCGAGGAACCGCCATACGACAGGAACGGCAACGGAAGCCCGGTCACCGGCATGATCCCCAGCGCCATCCCCGTGTTCTGGAAGGTCTGGAACGCGACCCAGGAGACAATGCCGGCCGCCACGATCGTTCCATAGGGATCGGGCGCCTCCCTGGCGATGCGGCAGCCGCGCCAGAGCACCACGCCCAACAGCGCGATGATCAACCCGGCGCCGAGAAAGCCGAGTTCCTCGCCGGCCACCGTGAAGACGAAGTCGGTGTGCTGTTCCGGCACGAACTGCCCCAGCGTCTGGCTGCCGTGGAAGAGGCCCTGCCCGAAGAGGCCGCCCGAGCCGATGGCGATCCGCGCCTGGTTGGTGTTGTATCCCACACCGGCCGGGTCGAGCGCCGGATTGGCGAACGCGGCGAACCGGTTGATCTGGTACTCGTCCAGCAGCCCCACCTGCCAGACCGCGACCGCGCCGGCCACGCCCAGCGCCACCAGCCCCAGAATCCACGCCCGGCCCGTTCCCGATGCGGCCAGCACGCCCAGCGCGATCACCGCGAGCACCATGGTCTGCCCGACGTCCGGCATCAGCATCACCAGCGCCGCCGGGACCGCGACCACCAGCAGCGCCTGGAGGACGGTGCGGCTGTCGGGCCCGTCCCTGCGCTCGTTGTCCCCCGGCGCCGCCAGCAGCAGCGCCATCGCGAGGATCACCCCGATCTTCGCCAGTTCGGAGGGCTGGAACGCGAAGCCGCCGGGCAGTCGGAGCCAGCTGCGGGAGCCGTTGACGGTGGAGCCCAACGGGGTCAGCACCAGCAGCGACAGCACCACGCACAGCAGGTACAGCATCGGCACGGCGGCGCGCAGCCGCAGATAGCCGTACCAGACGACCAGGGCGCACAGGCCGAGCGCGATGGCGACGTTGAGCAGCTGCCGCATCAGGAAGAACTCGGGCTCGCCGTTGTTGAGGTCGGTGCGGTTGCGGGTCGCGGAGTAGACCAGCAGGGTGCCCAGGGTGGTGAGCGCCACGGCCGAGAGCGTCAGCGGCCAGTCCAGCCGCCGGGCGAGCGAGCCCCTGGCGGTCATCAGCCGCCAGACGCTCTGCTCGCCGGTGGGGGGAGGGGCGGAGAGGGTGTAGCTGCGCACGGTCACACAAATGACCATACGTGTCCGAGCCGCTCCGGAACGTCAACAACGAGCGGGAGCGTCACCCCCCGAGGGTGCCCCCGGGTTGTCGGCGAACCTCACGCCCAGAGCTGGCCCTGGAGCCGCTCGACGGCCTCCTCGGTGCTGGCGGCCTCGTAGATCCCGGTGGACAGGTACTTCCAGCCGCCGTCGGCGACCACGAAGACGATGTCCGCCGGCCTCCCCGCCGCGACCGCCCTGCGGCCCACGCCCAGCGCGGCGTGCAGCACCGCGCCGGTGGAGACCCCGGCGAAGATGCCCTCCTCGTCCAGCAGCTGCCGCACCCGGCGCACCGCGTCCTCGGAGCCGACCGAGTACCGGGTGGTCAGCACGGAGTCGTCGTACAGCTCGGGAACGAAGCCCTCGTCGAGGTTCCGCAGGCCGTAGACGAGGTCGTCGTAGCGCGGCTCGGCGGCGACGATCTCGATGTCGGGGCGCTGCTCCCGCAGGTAGCGGCCGACGCCCATGAGGGTCCCCGTGGTGCCGAGGCCGGCGACGAAGTGGGTGACCGAGGGCAGGTCGGCGAGGATCTCGGGCCCGGTGGTGGCGTAGTGGGCGCCCGCGTTGTCCGGGTTCCCGTACTGGTAGAGCATCACCCAGTCCGGGTGCTGGTCGGCCAGCTCCCTGGCGACCCGCACCGCCGTGTTGGAGCCGCCGGCGGCCGGGGAGGAGATGATCTCAGCGCCCCACATCGACAGCAGCTGGCGCCGCTCGGCGGAGGTGTTCTCCGGCATCACGCAGACGATCCGGTATCCCTTGAGCCGGGCGGCCATGGCCAGCGAGATGCCGGTGTTGCCCGAGGTCGGCTCCAGGATGGTGCACCCGGGGGTGAGCCGGCCGTCCTTCTCGGCCTGCTCGATCATGTACAGCGCGGGACGGTCCTTGATCGAACCGGTCGGGTTCCGGTCCTCCAACTTGGCCCAGACCCGCACCTCCTCGCTGGGCGAGAGCCGGGGAAGCCGCACCAGCGGGGTGTTCCCGACGGAGGCCAGCGCGCTGTCGAAGCGCATCAGCCCATGCCCCCAGCGACCGCCGGCAGGATGGTGACGCTGTCGCCGTCGTTGAGCGGGGTCGCGATGCCGTCGAGGAAGCGGACGTCCTCGTCGTTGAGATAGACGTTGACGAAGCGGCGCAGCTGCTCGCCGTCCACCAGCCGCTCGCGGATGCCCGGGTGGTTGGCCTCCAGGTCGGTGAACAGCTCCTCGATCGTCTTCCCGTTGCCGGTCACGGCCTTCTGGCCGTCGGTGTAGGTGCGGAGGATGGTCGGGATGCGGACCTCGATGGCCATGAAGGACTCCAGAGAGGGACAGACGGACGCGGAACTCGCTTCGGCGGTGGGCGACCGGACCGGCCGGTCAACGAACCACGGGACACTCGGCCTGCGGTCGGGAGTCGCTCACGTCCGGGAGAACCATGGCGTCATCGTATCGATTCCCGGATGGGCGATCGAGACCGTTCAGCATACGAACGCAAACGTCTCAGAACCGCATAAGTAGGCCGCTGACCAGCGCCGTTGAGCCATGGGCGAGGAGCACAAGCGGTCAGGCCCCGTAGGTCTCGACCACCCGCACCTCCTCCTCGGTGATCTCGCCGTCCACGATGCGGAACGACCGGAACGGGACCGGGCCCTCGCCGTTGCCGCTCTCGGCGGTGGAGACCAGCACGTAGTGCGCGTTGGGCTCCTGCGCGAGGGAGACGTCGGTGCGCGAGGGGTACGCCTCGGTCGCGGTGTGCGAGTGGTAGACGACGACGGCCTCCTCGTCGCGGTCGTCCATCTCCCGGTAGAGCCGCAGCAGGTCCATCGAGTCGAACTCGTAGAACGTGGGCGAGCGGGCCGCGTTGAGCATCGGGACGAAGCGCTCGGGGCGGTCGGAGCCGACCGGGCCCGCGATGACGCCGCAGGCCTCGTCGGGGTGGTCCGCCCGGGCGTGGGCGATGATCTGGTCGCGCAGGGCCGCCGTGATGGTCAACATGGGGCCAGCCTAGGACGCCCCCGTGTCGCCCGGCCGACCGGGAGCCGGACGAAGCCGAGGGCTACTTGGCCAGCGTGATGTCCTCGGCCGACTCGGCCTGTTCGGCGGCCCGCTCGTCCGCCTCGATCTGCTCCTCGCTGTCCCCGGCGTCCCGCCGCCGCACATAGGTGAGCACCTTGCGCAGCTCGGCGCGGACCACGGGCGCCAGCAGATAGAGCCCGATGATGTTGCAGACCGCCGCCAGGAACAGGAACGCGTCCGCCAGGTCGACCAGGGTGCCCAGCGAGAGCAGCGCGCCGCCGACGGCGAGCAGGCAGAACAGCACCTTGTAGCTGCCGTCCGCGAACCGCCCGGGGCCGAACAGGTGCGTCCACGCCTTGAGACCGTAGTAGCCCCAGGTGATGATCGTGGCGAACGCGAAGAGGAAGACCGCGAGCGTCAGCACGTAGGGGAAGCCGGGCAGCGCGGTCTCGAAGGCGTCCGAGGTGATCGAGATGCCGACGCTGTTGCCCTCGACGGCCTCGCCCGAGGCGACCCGCTCCCTGGCCTCCTGGTAGAGCGGCCCGCCGGCCACCACGATGGTCAGCGCGGTCATGGTGCAGATCACCACGGTGTCGAGGAACGGCTCGATCAGCGCGACCAGGCCCTCGGTCGCCGGCCGCTTGGTCTTGACGGCCGAGTGCGCGATGGGCGCCGAGCCGACGCCCGCCTCGTTGGAGAACGCCGCCCGCTGGAAGCCGACGATCAGCGCGCCCACCACGCCGCCGGCGACGCCCTCGGGGCTGACGGCCTCGCGGCAGATGGTGGCCACGGCCTCGGGGACCGCCGTGGCGTTGCAGCCGATCACCACCAGGCAGGCCGCGCAGTAGAGGATCGACATCGCCGGCACCAGCCGGCTGGTCACCCGGCCGATCGCGCGGATGCCGCCGAGCAGGACCAGGCCGGCGAGCAGCGCGACCACGGCGCCGAAGAGCAGCGCGCCGCCGGAGCCGGCGAAGAACGAGGTGTGGTCCTCGGTGACGGCGACGAGCTGCTCCAGGCTCTGGTTGACCTGGAAGAGGTTGCCGCCGAAGAACGCGAAGAACAGGATCGTCACGGCCGCCAGCAGCGAGAGCGTCCCGCCGAGGCGGGGCAGTCCGCGCTCGGCGAGGCCCTTGCGGAGGTAGTGCATCGGGCCGCCGGAGACCCGGCCGTGCTGGTCGATCTCGCGGTAGCGGACGCCAAGGGTGCACTCGACGAACTTGCTGGCCATCCCAAGGAAGCCGCAGAGCATCATCCACACCGTGGCGCCCGGGCCGCCGATGGAGACGGCGATGGCGACGCCCGCGATGTTGCCGAGCCCGACCGTGCCGGAGACGGCCGAGGTCAACGCCTGGAAGTGGGTCACCTCGCCAGGGGCGTCCGGCTGCTCGTAGCGGCCGCGCACCAGTTTGATGGCCAGCGGCAGATGACGGATCTGCACGAAGCCGAAGAGCACCGTGAAGACCAGCCCGGCGACCGCGAGCCAACCGACGATCAGCGGAAAGGGGCCGCCAAAGAGTTCGATTTCATAGAAGACCACCTGGGTCAGCGCCCGACTGACCGGTTCGAAGAGATTGTTGACCGTTTGATCGATCTCATCGGTCCAGGAGTGCTGGCCTGCCATGCGATACCCCTGACGGTGTGCGAAATAAAAACACCGTCAGGTTATCCGGGAATGGAACTTACGGCAGAAGAGTCTCCACCAGGGTCTCCTGAAGGCTCCCCAGCCAGAGAAAGGCGATCACCATGGGCTTTCTGGGGTCCTCGTCCGGAAGGTCGAACAGCTTTTCGGTGGTGGACTCGTCCTCGATTCCGAGCCGCGCGCCGATCACCAGCCGGAGGTCGTTGAGCCCGCCGAGCCAGCTGTCCGAGGCCGCCCGGTCCAGCGTCAGCACGGCCTCGCCGCCCGATTCGGCCCGCGCGCTCCGCGCCTCGTCCAGGGCGTGCACCACGGCCAGCAGCCGGTCCCGCTTCTGGGTGCGCAGCTCGCTCTCGGTGAATCGACGGAACTCGGCCGAACGGGTGCGCGCCGCCTGGTCGGGCGGGGATTCCGGGTCGCCGTAGGCGTCGGGGAAAAGCCTCGCCAGCGCCGGGTCCGTGGGCGGCTCGCTGGGCCCCTCGACAAAGAGGGCGTTCAACGGATCGGCGTTCTCGCTCTCACTCTGATCGGGTCCGATCAGCTCAAGAAGCTGAACGGTCAGGCTGCGAAGAACGGAGATCTCGCCGTCGTCCAGGGTGATCGAGGCGCCGCCCTCGCCGCCGGGCAGCGGCTCGAAGTAGCCGGGCATCAGCGGTCCCGCTGGAGCGTCGCCCAGAGCCCGTAGCCGTGCATCGCCTGCACGTCCCGCTCCATTTCCTCGCGGCTGCCCTGGGAGACCACGGCCCGCCCCTTGTGGTGGACGTCAAGCATCAGCTTCTTGGCCTTGTCCTTCGAATAGCCGAAATACGTCTGGAAGACATAGGTCACGTAACTCATCAGATTCACCGGGTCGTTGTGCACCACGGTGACCCATGGGACGTCCGGTGCCGGCGCCCGCTCGGACGCCGACTGCTCCTCGGTGCGCTCGATCTCCACGGGCATGGCAGTCACCCCTCCATGCTGCCATCACCCCGCCTGCCGGACCCAAACGCCCAGGACAGCGACCCGACGGGCGCCGGGCCACGAGATATCGTCAGATTGACGAGATCGGGGGTACACTCGCGCCATGGACGTCATGGACCACTGGCCGACCACGCTGCCGGTGAAGGTGCCCTCGACCGCGCTCTTCACCGACCAGTACGAGCTGACCATGTTGCAGGCCGCGCTCCGGGCGGGCACCGCGCACCGGCGTTCGGTGTTCGAGGTCTTCACCCGCCGGCTGCCCGAGGGCCGCCGCTACGGCGTGGTGGCCGGCACCGGGCGGGTGCTCGACGCGGTGGCCAGCTTCCGCTTCGAGCCCGAGATGCTCGACTTCCTCGACCGCCAGGAGGTGGTCGACGGGCCCACCCTCGACTGGCTCGCCACCTACCGCTTCACCGGCTCCGTGCGCGGCTACCCGGAGGGCGAGGTCTACTTCCCCGGCTCGCCGATCCTCACGGTCGAGGGCAGCTTCGCCGAGTGCGTGCTGCTGGAGACGGTGGTGCTGTCGATCCTCAACCACGACTCGGCCGTGGCCGCCGCCGCCTCGCGGATGGCGGTGGCCGCCGGCGACCGGCCGCTGATGGAGATGGGCGCCCGGCGCACCCACGAGCTGGGCGCGGTGGCCGCCGCCAGGGCCGCCTACGTCGGCGGCTTCTCGGCCACCTCCGACCTGGCCGCCGGCTTCCGCTACGGCATCCCCACCGTGGGCACCAGCGCCCACGCGTTCACGCTGCTCCACGACACCGAGCGGGACGCGTTCACCGCCCAGGTCGCCTCGCTCGGCCGCTCCACCACGCTGCTCGTGGACACCTACGACGTGGCCGAGGCGGTGCGCGCCGCCGTCGAGATCGCCGGGCCGGAGCTGGGCGCGGTGCGGATCGACTCGGGCGACCTGCTGGTGGTGGCGCACGAGGTGCGGCGGCAGCTCGACGAGCTGGGCGCGACCGGCACCCGGATCGTGGTCACCAGCGACCTCGACGAGTACGCGATCGCCTCGCTGGCCGCCGCGCCGGTGGACGCCTACGGGGTCGGCACCCAGCTGGTCACCGGCTCGGGCCACCCGACCTGCTCGATGGTCTACAAGCTGGTGGCCCGCGCCGACGGGGACGACCCCGAGGCGCCGCTGCGGCCCGTCGCCAAGAAGTCGCTGGGCGGCAAGCTCTCGGTGGCCGGCGTGAAGTGGGCGGCCCGGCCGGTGGACGAGCGCGGGGTCGCCGAGGCCGAGGTGATCGGCACCGGCGAGATCCCCGAGGAGCTGGCCGACCGCCGGCTGGGCGTGGAGCTGGTGCGGAACGGCGAGCCGGTCGGCGCCGAGCCGCTCAGCGCGGCCAGGGAACGCCACGTCAGCGCCCGCGAGGGGCTGCCGCTGTCGGCCCGACAGCTCTCCCGGGGCGAACCGGTGCTGCCGACCCGCTATCTGACGCCCCTCGCATGAGCGTTCCGCCCAGTAGGCTCGTGCCCCCGGTCGCACGGCGGGCGCGGCCAGGGAACGTCGTCACCGAACCCACGAACCCACGAACCTCACGAAGGTGGTCCCGATGCACCGCGCGCTGATCGTCGTCGACGTGCAGAACGACTTCTGCGAGGGGGGCAGCCTCGCCGTCGCCGGCGGCGCCGATGTGGCGGCGGCGATCACCGACCTGATCGGCGCCTCGACGGCCGGCTACCGCCATGTGGTGGCCACCCGTGACCGGCATGTCTCCCCCGGTGATCACTTCTCGTCGGAGCCCGACTTCCAGCACAGCTGGCCGCGCCACTGCGTGGCCGGCACCGAGGGCGTCGGCTTCCATCCGAACTTCGCGCCCGCCGTCGCGTCCGGCGCCGTGGAGGCCTGCTTCGACAAGGGCGCCTACGAGGCCGCCTACAGCGGCTTCGAGGGCCACGACGAGTCCGGCACCGGGCTGGCGGACTGGCTGCGCGCCCGGGAGGTCACCGAGGTGGACGTGGTGGGCATCGCCACCGACCACTGCGTGCGGGCCACCGCGCTGGACGCGGAGCGGGCCGGCTTCCGCACGAGGGTGCTGCTGAACCTGACCGCCGGGGTGGCGCGGCCCTCCGTCGACGCGGCGCTGGCGGAGCTGGGCGAGGCCGGCGTGGAGCTGACGGGCACCCCCGTCGTCCGGTCCTGACCCGCTTCCCGCAGGGCCCGGGTGGGCCCGTCAGCTGGCCAGCCGGGCGGCCGAGCGGAACAGGTGCGTCATCGGGTGCCAGCTCTCGGTGAGGCCGCAGGGCGCGGAGCGCCAGACGACGCCCTCCGGGTGGTGCAGCACGGCGGAGATCTCGTCCGGGGTGGGCGGGGCGGCGTTGCCCCGCAGGTAGACGGCGCGCAGGCCCAGGTTCCGCAGCCGGGTGAGCGCCCTGGGGCGGTTCACGGCGTGGACCAGCACGCGCACCGTCCGGCCCGACGCGTCGGGCCTGGGCACGGTGAGCGCGACGACGACGCTGCCATCGGGCAGCCGCACAAACCCTCCGTTGGCCATCAGACACCTTTCCCGGTTCGTTCTCCTTCGAGGATGGACTTACGACATCCTTACGCGATCGGCCGCCGCCCGTCGAGGGGCGGCGGCCGATACATGCTCTGACCTGCGGTTTTCTAGTTCGTCACATCAGCGTCCGTCAGATGTCAACGGAACGTGAACGTGACGACACCGTCCGTTTCCGCTCAGCGGCCGCTCGGGGAGACCAGGACGACGAGCGGCTGGGTGCCCCTCCTGGGTTCGGCGAGGACCGAGATCCGGGTGTTGGTGTCCGGGACGATCACGCTGTTGCCCGGGTTCGACTCGTCCCAGTACTCGCCCCTCCGGTCGTCGAAGGCGCGGACCGCGTCCTGGCTCGGCAGCGTGGTCGGCTCGCCGTTCAGATGGAGCGTCAACTCGGCCGTGTCCGACCGGCCGAAGGTGGCGTCCCTGGACTGGATGCGGTTGCGGATCGTCGTCCCGTCCGACCAGCTCTCGGACGTCGGGTGCGCGTCCACCGGCAGGATCAGACCCTCGCCCGGGTGCTGGCTGGTGTTGTTGTTGCTCTGCGAGGTGTCCCACAGCCACACCAACATGCCGTTCTCGTAGGAGTAGTGCTCCACCCAGTCCGGACGCTCGGTGAGCCAGCCGAAGTTGTACGGGCCCCTCTCCAACGTCGCGTCGTAGCCGACGTACTGGCGGTTCTCCACGATGTAGTACTGCGGGTAGTCGTCGGTGACCGAGGCGCCGACCACGGAGAAGCCGTCGGCCTCCCAGTCGCCCTCGCCCTCCTCGGCGTTGTCGCTGAACACGACCTCGCCGTCGGCGGTCACGGTGATCTCGTCGGCGGTGAAGCCGATCTCGGCCAGCCCGCCGTCGGTCTGGTAGCGGAACCTGATGTCCACGCTGGAGCCCGCGTAGGCGTCCAGCGGGTACGACAGGGCCCGGTGACCGTCGGAGACGCCGGTGACCACGGAACGACCCGCGCTGTCCTGCGGCAGCGGCTCGCCGTCGACGGTGCCCTCCAGCGGGGTCCACGCGCCGCCGGTGGAGGCCTCGACGTAGAGGTTGTCGTAGCCCTCCTCGATGTTCCACCAACCGGTGAGGTCCAGCGAGGCGGTTGACGCGCCGGTGAGGTCCACCGTGCGGGTGAGCGTGTTGCTCAGGTCGTCGCCCGAGCCGCTCCACCACTGCGCCTCGCCCTCGGCGGGCTCGGCGATCTCGTGGGTGACGGTCTTCTCCGGCAGCTCGACGATCACGGCCTGGGTGTTGCCGCGCTGCGGGTAGACCTCGCTGGACGGGCCGATCAGGTGCAGCGAGGTGCTCGCCGCCCGCGTCACCTCGTAGTCCAGCCAGCCGAGTTGCAGCTTCTCCCAGGAGCCCATGTCGTTGGGCAGGGTGCCGATGGCGCCCTCGCCCAGGCTCAGCCAGGAGCCGGAGGACATGGCGGACCAGAAGGCGGTGCCGTTCTCGCCGCCGGCCGTGTCGTAGAGGTCGGGCAGCCCGAGGTCGTGGGCGAACTCGTGGGCGAAGACGCCGACTCCGCCGTTCTCCGGCTGGATGGTGTAGTCGCCGACCCACAGGCCGGTGTCGGCGACCTGGGTGCCGCCGGCCGGGTTGTACTCGGGCCCTGTGGTACCGATCTGGTCGGCGAACGCGTACCAGCGGTGCGCCCAGATGGCGTCCTCGCCCTGCGCGCCGCCGCCGGCCGACTCGTCCTCGCCGGCGTGCACGATCTGGAAGTGGTCCAGATAGCCGTCCGGCTCGTTGAAGTCGCCGTCGCCGTCGTAGTCGTAGCGGTCCTGGACGTCGTACTCGGCCAGCGTCGCGGCGATCTCGTCCGGGCTGACCCCGGCCGCGATCTGGTCCTCGTACCAGGCGTTGACGCCGTCGGTGACGACGTTCCAGACCTCGTCGCAGACGTTGTCGCCGCAGGCGTTGGTGCCGTACCTGGCCTCGTTGTAGTCGACCCTGACCCAGTCGGTCACCAGGCCGTCCACGGTGTACTGGCCCGAGGACTGGCGCTCGAAGTACTGCTTGACGGACGGTACTTCGGGGTCCTCCGAGTAGTAGATGTCCTCGTAGTACTCCCGGTCGAAGTCCTCCTGCCAGATGGTGGAGTTGTCCACCTCCCGGTCGGGTTCCGCTATCTCGTTGACGCGGGGCCCGGGCGTGCCGCCGTAGTCGGGGTGGATCTCGTCGCCGAACTCCACCAGCACGGTGAAGATCTTGTCGGTGCCGGTGGTGGCCACCTCGACGAACTCGCCCTCGCTCAGCTCCACCACCTCGGAGCCGCCCAGCGTGCGCGGGCTGGACTCGCCCGCGATCAGCCGCTGGAACGCCTGCTGCCGCTGCGCCTCGCGCTTCTCGGCCAGCGGGTTCTCCAACTCCGGTTCGGCGGCGCTGAATCGCTGGTCCTGGGGCACGGCGCCCTCGTCGGCCGGCGGCTGCTGCGCCTGCGCGGTCCCGACGGGCACCAGCGCCGCCGCACCGAGCGCGGCGATGGCCGTCGCCACGGCGGCGGTCGTGGATCTTGTGGATCTCTTTCCTAGCTTCACCTGTTCGCCAGTCCTCCCCTGCGCCCGCAGTGTGTTGTCGCAGTGTGCTAACGGGACGCATTTGACATGAGTAAGACAGAAAAAGACAGCCCTTGATTCGAACTCCGTGGCCAACTAGCGTTTTTCATCCGCCTGTCGTGCGTCCCTCGTGCGCCTGTCATGCGTCCCTCGTGCGCCCGCCGTCGGTCTGGTGACGGCCCGTCCGGGGCGCCGCCGGGGAACGACGGCGCCGCGGGTCCCTCTCGCGGAGTTGTCCCCGGGGTTGACCGGGCTGCCGTCCGCCGCTCCCGAAGCGTCCCCCGTCGCGGCCCGTTGTTCCCGCGCGGTGACCCGGTGCGCCCCCCCTGTGCTTCCCGCTGGCATGAGCCGGAGGCTTACTCAACTCGCCTGACGGGCATCGAGGCTCGTAGAGTCGTTCGAGAGAGGTCGCCCCCCGCCTCTCCCGACGGCAACAGCAACTCCATCCGAGGACGGAAACCGCCATGCCGCACCCGACCCCCGTGCAGACTGTCTACGGTTCGGTCACCGTCGTCTCCCTCACCCTCCTGCTGCTGGCGTTAGCCCCCGAGGACCTCGGGGCCGCTTCGCTGTTGATCGCCGCCGGCGCGCTCGCCGCCGGCACCGTGGTGGCGCTCCTCGTCGGGTCCAGGCGCCGGGCCGTCGCGCCCGAGCCGGCGACGCCGCGCCCCGCCCCGGCACCGGCCCGCGCCGCCGCGCGCGACCGCGTCCGGGTCTGAACGAACGTCCTGAACGACGCTCTGAACGAACGCCACGTCAGGCGGTGGAGACCACCACGGTCCTCGCCGCCTTGTCGTGCAGACACTGCCGGTAGGGCTGGTCCCAGGTGCAGAAGAGCACGTTGACCAGCCAGAAGACGAAGCCCACGCAGGGCAGCAGCTGCGGCAGCGAGTAGACGCCCGCCCGCAGCCAGCCCGCGCTGCCGCGCGGCACCGAGCCGTCGGCGAGCATCGCGACCCGGATCTTCATGGCCATCTTGCCGAGCGTCTGGCCCCGGGCGGAGAGCATCAGCGCCTCGTAGACGAAGTAGACCAGCAGCACCACGGCCTGCCGGCCGTAGGAGCCGCCGTTGCCGCCACCGTCGTCGAAGTCGTAGGCGCCGGCGAACGGCCAGAGGATCAGCGTCACCGGGATGCCGACGATCAGGGTGTCGATGATCCGCGCCACCAGCCGGCGCCACCGCGAGGGCAGCGGCGGCATCCCGGCCAGCGGGTCGGCCGCGCCCTGCGGGCCGCCGTAGGGGGAGTTCGGATAGCGGTCGCCGCCCCCACCGGGCACCCCCGTGGTGTCACCGGTGGCGGGGGGTGGTGGCGCGGGCGGCAGTCCGGACTCGCTGGACTGGGCCGGGTCGAAGGGCCGATTCCGCTCCGGTTCACCGCCGGGGCCTGGCTGGGGCTGCTCGCTGCTCATGGCAGCGAGTCCACCCCGGCCCCGGCGGCACCGCATCCGGGCGGCGGCGTATGGGGGTAACGGGCGGGCGTCGGGGCTACTGCGCTGGGCCGACCGGGTCAGGCGAGGCCGGTGGGCCGCTCCCGCCGGCGACGAAGGTGTGCGCCGCCTTGTCGTGCCAGCCCTGTCGCCAGGGTTGGTCCCGGACGGCCAGGATCATGTTGACGATCCCGACCAGCACCAGCGACAGCAGGTTGTAGACCAGCCATCGGTTGATCGCCCGGCCGAACGAGGGCGGCTCCTGCCGCTCCATGTCCAGGACCCTGAGCCCGAGCATCGCCTTGCCCAGGGTGGTGCCCCACAGCGCGACGGGCAGCACCTCGAAGAGCAGGCCGACGCCGAGGAACACCCCGAGCACCATGGCGAGATAGCCGCCGGTGGTGCCGTCGATCAGCCACACCGTCTCGTTGACGCCGGCGTGCTCGATGGCCTCGATCCGGTCGCTGATGTGGTCCCTGGCGTCGCTCAGCAGCGGCACGGCGAGGGCGACGGCGCCGCCGAGCGGGAGGATGGAGTCGATGATCCGGGCGAAGAGCCGCTTGCCCGGCGAGGCGGGGTACTTCTGCTGCGGTTCGGTGAACCGCGCCATCATCGTCAGCGGGGCGCCCTCGTGGGACTGGAGGTACGCCGACTGCGCGTGCGGCTGCTGGGGTTGCCCCGGGGCCGGCTGCCCGCCGGGCTGGCCGGCCTGCGGCGGGTATCCGTAACCGCCGCCCTGCTGGCCGGGAACGGGCTGGCCGGGCTGGCCGCCGGGGGGCGGGAAACCGTAGCCGCCCTGCTGACCCGGCTGACCGGGCTGACCGCCGGGCGGGGGAAAGCCGTAGCCGCCCTGCTGACCCTGCTGGCCGCCGGGGGGCGGGAAACCGTAGCCGCCCTGCTGACCCGGCTGACCGGGCTGGCCCGGCTGGCCCGGCTGACCGGCCTGGGGCGGGAAGATCTGGTGCGGCTGGGGCACGCCCTGGGCCGGGCTGGGCTGGCCGGGGGCGGGCTGACCGCCGCCCGGCGGCGGGAAACCGTAGCCCTGCTGCGGGGGTTGCTGCGCCTGCGGCGGCTGCTGCCCGGGCGCGCCCGAACCGGGCGGCGGGGCGGCCGCGTTGGGCGCCGCCCCGTTGGCGGCGCCGGGCA
>NZ_RFFJ01000011.1 GCF_003696235.1 Streptomyces triticirhizae | reverse complement strand
GGGGCGGGCAGGCCGGCGGGGTTCGGGTCGTCGGGAAGCGCGACCAGGCTGAGCCCGCCGTGCGCGGCGGCCTCGGCGAGGCCGGCCAGCGGCACGGCCAGGGCGGCCGACCGCAGGGGGTCGGGGAGCGGGCAGACGCCGGTGGCGAACCGGCGTTGGAACGGCGCCCAGCCGCGCCCGGCGAGGGCGGCCGGCACGCCGAGCCGACGCCAGAACTCCCGCCAGGCGTCCGGGTTGAGCGTCTCGATCTCGACGGGGACGCCGTCCGCCGAGACCAACGTCGCGGTGCCCGGCGGGTGTTCCTCGGCCGGCCCTTCGGGGGCGGTGGCGGCCGCCAGGTACTGGGTGAGGGAGAGCAGCGCGGCCTGGGCGACGGAGGTGGTGACCCGGCGCAGCGCCAGGCCGCGCCGGCGGGCCAGCAGCGCGGCGCAGACGCCCTGGGCGGTGAGCACGCCGGCGACCGTGGCGGCGTACTCCACCGCGAGGGGGCGCGGGGCGCCGGCGGCGCGCCCGTGCACATGGGCGATGCCGCAACCGGCCTGCACGGTGCGCTCGTCCACCAGCGGCAGGTCGACGGGCCCGGCCCAGTCGGTGACGCCGGCCACCTCGCGGAGCGCCTCCGGCGGCAGCGCGCGCAACAGGCGCGCGGCGACAACGCGATGCGCCGGCGCGCGGTCCCCCGACGCGCCGGGCGCGCGGCCCCCCGCCTCCTCGGTCGTGACCCGCACGGTCAACCTCCCGCTCGCTTCCGGCCCTTGACGTTCACGCGCCCCATCGTGGGCGCGCACGCCCCGAGTTGGGGCGGCAACGGCGACGGATACACCCCGAAGGGTGAGCCCCTCGCTCAGGCGATCGAGCCGCCGGGCGCCCGCGCCCTCGCGCGCCGGCGCGGGCGCGCCCCCGCGCCCCCCGTCAACCGAGCCGTCGGCGAGCATGGCGTAGCCGAGCCGCCGGGTGGAGACGGCCACGGCCCTCTTCGCTGACGCGAAGAGGGCCGTGGGGCCGAGCCGTTGGGCCGTCGGGCCGTCAGCGGGGAGCCTTCGGCGGGACGGTTCAGCGGGGGTTCAGCAGGAGAGGTTGCCGCCGGGGTCGACGCCGAGGATCGCGGTGAACCGCAGATAGGTGTCGATCCGGCTCTGCACCTGCCCGGGGTTGCCGCCGTCGCACTCCAGCGAGCCGTTGATGGCGCGGATCGTCTCGCCGAAGCCGACCTCGTTGACGATGGCGTCGTGCGGGGTCATGGTCCCGGGCCCGGACTGGGTGTTCCAGTACCAGAGCGCGGTGCGCCAGGCGACGGCCGGGTCCTGCTCCACCAGCCAGGGGTTGCCCAGCAGGTCGATGCCGAGCGCGTCGCCGGCGGCCTTGTAGTTGAAGTTCCAGCTCAGCTGGATGGGGCCTCGGCCGTAGTAGGCGGCCTGCCCGGCCGGGCAGCCGTAGGGCTGGCTCCAGTCGCAGTAGTGCGGGTAGTTGTCCTGGTTCTGCTCCACCACATGCACCAGGCCGCCGGTCTCGTGGCTGGCGTTGGCGAGGAACGCGGCGGCCTCCCGGCGGGCGATGGTGTCGCCGCCGGCGTTGGCGAAGTCGGGGTAGGAGCTGAGGGCGGCGGTGAGGCCCTGGTACGTGTAGAACGGGTTCCGGTTCGGGAACATCTCGTTGAACTGGCCCTCGGAGACGGGGAACGCGCTGGGCGCGACGTCTCCCGTGGCCGTGGGCGCGGCGGGGGCGGTGGGCGCCGTGGCGGACGCCGGGAGCGCGGTGAGCAGCCCGGCCAGGAGCGTGGCGACGGCCAGCGGGCCGGCGACGCGCAGCGCGCGCCACCCCCTTCCAAACATGGCCATGTCAATCCTTTCGGACGAGCGGTCGGGATTCCGGTACGGGTCTCGCGGGGGAACCTGGGGTGATTGAAGAAGCCGACGGAGGGGGGTGTCAAGGGTTTGGTCTGTACCAATCGGTCTGTACCAATACCCGGCGCCCGCGCGGGAGTTCAGACCTTGGGAATCAGCCCCAGCAGCAGCCCCGAGAGCAGCACGGCGTAGGTCAGCAGGGTCACCGAGACCACCGAGACGCCCGTGGCCAGCCGGGGTTGACGCAGCAGCTGGTAGGCGATCAGCCCGGGGACCACGAAGCCGAGCGTCTCGTTGGAGTACAGCATCGGGAACTCCTCGCGCAGCAGCAGGAAGAGCGTCGCCTGGAGCACCACCCCGAAGAGGACCACCGCCGCGAAGAGTCGTTTGCCATAGAGAATGACCACGCCCTGGAGCAGCCGGCTGCCGGCATAGGTCGCGCCGGAGGCGGCCACCACCATGGCGGTCTGCCTCGGGTCCTCGAAGAGGGTGATGGCCAGCCAGCCCGGGGTGATCATGCCGCCGGGCGAGAGGTTGGTGGTCAGATAGCAGACCAGGGAGAAGAGGAGGCCCAGGCCGATGCCGAGGGCCGCCGCGTCGGGCGGCAGGCTGCTGAGGCTCACCGCGCCGCCTCCTGGCGGGCGGGCCGGGCCGCCTCCGCGTCGGCCGGCGACGCGGGGAGCGCCGCCAGCCGTTCCAGCAGCGCCTCGCCCTGGCCGTGAATGTTCCCGACCGCGACCAGCGAAGCCTCGGGCGGAAGGTGGGAGAGCAGCAGGGACGTCAGCTCGTCCGGCGGCCTGCGCTCGCCGCCGAGGTCCGTGACCCGCTCCCGCCAGGGCGCCGGGATGTGGTCGGCCGCGCTCCGCGTGGGGTGGCCGATCAGAAGGACGCCCTCCGGGTCCAACGCGCGCACCACCTCGCCCATCTGGCCGTTGCGCTCGATCCGGTCGGGGCGGCAGTTGACCACCACGTGCAGCGGCCGGCCGATCGCGCCCTCCGCCAGCAGCCGCCGCACGTTGGCGACCGTGGACTCGGGGTCGTTCGCGGCGAAAACGTTCGCGAAGCGCAACAAGCCGCCGGCGGGGGTGCGGTAGCGCTCCACGGAGAGCACGCCCGGGTCCGGCGGCGCCGCGTACATGCCCTTCAGCGCGATCTCCCGGCTGACGCCGGCCAGCCGGGCCACCTCAAGCGCGATGGCGACGTTCTCCTTGAAGGTGAACCAGGTGAACCCGCGCAGCTCCTCGTCGGTCACCGACTCCGGGTCGGCGTACAGGAGTTGGCAGTCCCTCGCCCTGGCCTCGGCGAGCAGCACGTCGAAGCGTTCCCGCTCGGCGGTGACGCAGATCCCGCCCACCGGCATCGAGCGGGCCAGCGAGCGCGCCACGTCGTCCAGCGTCGGGCCCATCTCCTCCAGGTGGTCCTCCCTGACGTTGCAGATCACGCCGACCGAGGAGCGGATCAGCTTGCTCTGGTTGACCTCCTGGAGCGCCGGCTGGACCGCCATGCACTCGATCACCAGCGCGTCGGGGCGGTAGCCGGCCGCGCGGCGGACGATGCCGAGCTGCTCGCCGACGTTGGCGATGCCGAACTTGCGGTGCACCGGCTCCTCGGTGGCGTCGGGATGGATGAACCGGGCGGCGGTTCCGGTGGTCTTGGCCACGGTGACCAGCCCGCCGCCGCGCAGCGCGCCGGCACACAGCCGGGTGATGGAGGACTTGCCACGGATGCCATTGACCAGGACGCGCAGCGGTATCTGGCGCAGGTTCGCCTCGTGGCGGCGCTGTTCGACGACGCCCCCGATCAGGAGGAGCAGGCAGCACGAGGTCAGGACGGAGTAGAGGTAGAGCACGACGGGATTCCTTCCACCGGTGCGGGCGGTGACGGGAAGTGCTGTGATCGGCCCGGGAGTTGGTGCGGTCAACCCGGGAGTTGGTGACGGACGCGCTCCAGGGCGCGGGTGACGGTGCCCACCTCGTCGTGGTGCACCGGGTAGAGCGGGGTGGTGCGGTCGCCGTCGGCCAGGGCCTCGGCCCGGGCGGCCAGGGCGCGCAGCGGGCGGACGACCACGATGTGCAGCCAGCCCAGGCAGCCGACGGAGGCGGTGAGCGCCAACAGGCCGGCGAAGACGGTGCGGTGCTCGACCTGGTTGGCGGGCAGGTCCAGCCAGGAGGTGGACTGGCGGACCACCAGGTGCCAGCCGTCGAGCGCCGCCGCCTCCCCCTCGGGCGACAGCCGGGTGACGGTGATCATCGCCGGCTCCCCGGCGCGGCTGACCTGCCCGGTGATGCCGGCCTCGACCGCGTCGTCGAGCCGGGCCTCCGGCAGCCGTTCCGGGATCGGGGTGTCCTCGCCGGTGGCCATGACGGTGCCCGAACGGTCGGTCAGCCAGACCTCGCCGAGCCCGGGCCGCGCCAACACCTGGTCGAGATGCCCGTGGGAGAACTCGCCGACCAGCGTCAACTCCCCGCCGCCTGCCGGCACTCGGGCCGCGACCAGCGGCTGGTCGGTGCGCAGGGCGACGATCCCGGCCGTGCCGAACGGGCCGCCACCCAACGCCCGTGCCTCGACGGGCATCGAGGGCGCGTCGCCCACGCCGGCCAGCGGAGCGCCGGAGCCGTCCACCAGATAGAGCGCGCGGTAGCGGGCGTGCGCCTCCAGGGCGTCGGCCAACACCGCGTCGTGGCCGACGGGTTGGAGCCCCTCCAGGCGGGCGGCGACCGACCGCAGGTCGGAGTGGCCCTCGCGCAGCCCCCGGGCGACCCGCTCGGCGGCGAACGCGCCGCGCTGCTCCTGGTCGACGAGGAGCCGCTCGGGCAGCGCGGCGGCGTCGGCCCGGTGGACCACGAGGAGCGCGGCGGCCGACCAGGCCACCAGCGGCACCAGGCAGAGCAGCACGACCGTGCGGACGCCGAGGCCGGGGCGGCGGCGCCGGACCGGCTCGGGCGGCGCGTGCGGCTCGGCGTGGGCCAGCTGCCGGCGCAGCGACTCCAGGGCGCGCCCGATCCTGGCCGGCTCGCCGAAGCGCGGCACACGCACCGGCTCCCGGGTGTCGCCGCCGGCCAACCGCGTGGCGGCCACGCCGAGTTGGGCGACCGGACGGGTCAGGGAACGGCGGAGCAGCCAGCCGGCGGGCAGCGCGATCAGCAGCAGCGCGCCGGCCAGCAGGGCGGCCGAAGCCCGGTGGCCCGGCGCGGCAGGGCCAGGGACGGGGGCTTGGACGTCCGTGACGACGGTCAGGCCGAGCCCGGCCGCGTCGGCGCCGGAACGGTCGTCGGGCGCGCGGCCGGCGAGGGTCGCGTAGCCGGCGACGGTGACCAGCCCGTCGCGGGGCTCGCCGACCAGGCTGCCGCCGGCGCCGCCGTCCGCCACGGCCGCCGAGGCCAGCTCGGCGGCCTCAGCCGAGCCGGGGTCGCGGCCGGTGGCGGCCACCACCCGGCCGGTCTGGTCGACGAGTTGGACGCGGCGGTCGGCCTCGGGGCCGACGGCGGGCGCGGCGACCGGGGAGAGCGCGGCCAGCAGCCCAGGCCGTTCGGGCGTGCCGACGTGGGCCAGCGCCAACAGCCGGATCTCGCCGTTCCGCGCGCGCACCAGGCGCGGCGGGATCTCGCCGCCCGCCGGGCCCTCGGGCGGTTCGAACGCGGGCAGCGGCTCGCCGTGCGCGACGGCGGGGCGGCCGGAACTGGCCTCGTCCGGCGAGGCGTAGTGGGCGAGCCCGAGCCAGCCCCGGTGGCCGGGCGCGAGCGCGGCGAGGGCGTCGGCCGTGGGCGGCGGCTCGCCGAGGGTGGCGGCGACCCGCCGCAGGTCGGCGACCGACTCGTCGAGGGTGGCGCGGGTGGCGGCCGCCGCGTCCTGGGCCACGCCGTGCTGCGCCTCGCGCTCGGCGCCGGTGACGGGGCCTTCGGGGGAGGCGGGGACGAGCAGCGCGGTGTGGGCGGCGACCACGACCAGCAGCGCGAGCAGCACCAGCAGCGGTGGCCGAAAACCGCCCAGCAGCGGCATGTCGGCGCGCCAGGCGGCGCGGTGGGGACGGTGCTCCGGGCGGCGCGGGGATAACGGCGCGCGCGTTTCGGCGGGCACCGTGGTGGGGGGATTCACGGTGTGGAGGTCCTCTTCGGTGACAGCCGCAGGTGTGGGGGAAGAAGCGGCGACTCTGTTGTCCCAGAAATTGATGAAAAACTCTGGATAGAAGCGTCGAGAAACTGTGCAGGTCTGGTTCGTACCTGCGGCCCCGGTTATGCGGAGCGGGCGCAGCGCACCGAGGCGGATAAACCGTCCCCGGAGGTCCGTTACCCAACTCCTGTACCGGTACGGCGCTACGGGCCGGTCCCGATCCGCGTCCCGGACCGGAATTCGACATGTCGCGGGCGGCGACCGGCGATAGGCTTTGACCTTTCACCCGCCGGGCCGCGGATCGCCAACTCGCCGGTAGGGTCTCGGGGCGGCCGGGAAAGCGCTTGATATCCCGTTCTCTCGCATTGGGGCATTCGGGCTTTCGGGCATTGGCGGGAAGAACTCTCCACACTCTTCCGACATTCCGGCGGCAACCTTCCGGCGGGCGGCGGTCGGGGCCTTGGCCGCCGCCCGCCGGAGGGGTCCTGGCGCGGGTTTCAGAGCCGGAGGATGACCAGCGCGGTGTCGTCCTCGGTGCCCTGGGGCGGCAGCAGCTCGACCAGCAGGGAGTCGGCGAGCGCCTCGGCGGGCTTGGTGCGGTGGCGCTCCAGCGAGGTCGCCAGCCGGGCCAGCCCCTGGTCGATGTCCTCGTCGCGCCGCTCGATCAGGCCGTCGGTGTAGAGCACCAGCACGTCGCCCGACGCGAAGGGAACGGACGCCTCGGCCGGCTCCGCGTGCGTCGGGAGCACGGCCAGCGGCGGGCTGGTGGCCTCGTCGAGGAAGTCCACCCGGCCGGTGCCGCGCGCCAGTGCCGGCGGCAGGTGGCCCGCGCTGGAGTAGACCAGGACGTGGGCCTCCCAGTCGACGAACAGCTTGACCACCGTGGCGGTCTGGGCTCCCGGCACCGAGCGGGCGTAGAGGTCGAGGATGCTCAGGGCCTGCTTCGGGCTCTCCGAGACCCGGGCCACCGCGCTCAGCGCGCTGCGCAGCTGGCCCATCACGCCGGCCGCCTCCAGGCCGTGGCCGACGACGTCGCCCACGGCGAGGGTGATCCGGTCCCCGTCCAGGTCGATGATGTCGTACCAGTCGCCGCAGACGTTCATCGTGGCGCTGGCCGGCCGGTAGCGCACCGCCGCGTCGCGCGGCACCCTCAGGTCGGGCTCGGGAAGCATCGAACGTTGCAGGCTCAGGCCGACCTGGCGCTCCCTGGCGTGCGCCTCCCGGAGTCGCTCGTTGGCGCTCTGCAACTCCCCGGCCCTGGTGAGGAGATCGGACTCCAGGCGGCGGGCGCGGTCCTCGGCCTCCGGGGCGAGGGGCTCTCCCCTGGCCTTGACCAGCTCGGTGACCTCCTCGACCCGGTGCAGGATCAGCCGCACCCGGCCGTCCTCGTCCGGGACGGGGGCGTTGACGATGCTCCAGTACCGCTCGGTGAACTCGCCCGGCTTCTCGGCCGACTCCACGTCGTAGCGCTGGATGGCCATCGGGTCCCGTTCCCCGCTGGCCGCGACCCGCTCCAGCGAGTGCCTCAGGTTGCGGGTGCCGCTGGCCTGCTCGTCCTCCGGGTTGTCGGGGAACACCTCCCAGAAGTGGCGGCCCAGCAGGTCCTCCCACTGCCGCCCGGCGACCTTGAGATAGGCCGCGTTGGCCTCCACGTAGCGCAGTTCGGGAGTCAGGAGGGCGACCGCCGAGGGGTACGCCCGATAGACCGCCGCGTAGTCGATCGTCGACTCCGTCATCTGGTCCACACCTCCCGTCCCGTGGGACCCGGTTTCCGTGGCGCCACCCTAGGGCGAGGGCGGTCGGCCGGCCGACCGCGCCGGTCCCGATCGCGGGCAGGTCACACGGACGGAGTCGGGGCGGGCGCCCGGGTGGAGTGTGACTCAGATCACATCGCGGGGCCGCGCGCTTTCCTCCGTCCAGGTAGTCATAAGGGGTGAGCGGATGAGGGACAACGCGGACGAAAGGCGTGACCATGACCAACGCACCCAAGGGCCCGGCCAGTTACTTCCCGAGCATCGAGAAGACCTACGGACAGCCGATAGCGCACTGGCAGGAGCTGATCAGCGCCTCGCCGCTGACCCGGCACGGGGAGTTGGTCTCCTGGCTGAAGACGGAGCACGGCCTGGGCCACGGCCACGCCAACGCGCTGGTCGCCCACGCCCGCGCGGAGGGGCGGAAGTAGCGCCATGGTGCCTGCGGCCTTCCACGTCCGGCGGCGGTTCGCGGCGGCCGGCCGGGGACTTCGGCGGCTCATCGGTTCCCGTCCGGCCCGCCGCTGGTGGCGGGCCGGACGGGATCACGGGGTCACCCCTCGCGGGGCGTCAGCCCTGCGGGATGGCGTTGAGCGTGTACCATGCCTCGGTGCTCCACAGCGTCTCGCCGTCGGCGGAGCTGAAGGGGCGCGGGGACTGGACGTGGACGACCCGGTCGGGCTGGAGCCCGTCGATGACCAGCGTCACCTCCGTGCCGTCCTCCGAGAGTTCGGCCGAGGTGACCTGGAGGGTCTCCTGGTCCAGCTTGGGCCCGCCGTAGTCGGACGTCGGCTCGTAGCGCCACTGCTCGACCTGGTAGGCCCCGGCCAGCGCGTCGGCCGTCTCCTGGGAGAGCGGCTCGGTGTAGCTGAGCACGAAGCCGTTGGACGTGGCGCGCATCTCGTGGATGTCGAAGACGCTGTTCCCATTGGGCGTCAGCTTCTGGAGTCCGTAGTTGAGCTTGCCCTCCTGGCCCCAGTTGCCGCCGGCGCCCAGGCCACCGATGTACAGGGCGCCGTCCGGACCCAGGCTGACCCGGGTGACGCCGACCTCAAGGCCCTGGGTGTGCCGGAAGAGCGCGCCCTGGTAGGCGCCGTCGACCTGCTCCAGATAGGCCCGCTGGAGGCCGCCGTAGGTGACGTCGGCGATCAGCATCTGGCCGGCGTACGGGCCCTCGTTCAGCGTGAGCGGGGTGCTGGGCGAGTTGCCTATCTCGTTCTGCGGCATCCAGAGCACCGGCTTGGTGACCTCGTTCTCGTCGAACGGGCCGGGCGGGTTCATGTAGTGGTTGAAGAAGCGGTCCTGCTCGATGTGGAGCAGCTTCGACGAGGGCAGCCAGCCGCCCTGGTTGTCGGTGACGAAGATCTCGCCCTCCGGGCCCCAGCCGATGCCGTGCGGGGTGCGCAGGCCGCCGGCGATGTACTCGACCTCGCCGGTCTCCTGGCTGACCCTGATCGTGGTGCCCCGGTTGGGCGCGGGCTGCGGGTCGGTGGTGTTGCCGCCGAGGTCGATGGCGACCGACAGGTTGAGGTAGAAGTAGCCGTCCTCATAGAGCAGTCCGAAGGCGAACTCGTGGAAGTTGCCGCCGTAGGGCCACTCGGCCACCGTCTCGTGGCTGTCGGCGACCTCGTCCCCGTTGTCGTCCACCAGCCTGGTGAGCTGGTGCTTCTCGGAGACATAGAGGGAGCCGTCCACCCACTTGATGCCCATGGGCTCGTTGAGGCCCTCGGCGATCTTGGTGTAGGTGACCTGGTCGGGCGAGGTGGTGCCGGTGACGTTGTCCAGGATGTACGCCTCGCCGGCGACGTTGTCGGTGCCACCCCAGGTGGTGATGGCGAGCCGGTCGTCCGGCAGCCAGTCCATGGCGGAGACCTGGGGCTCGAAGCCCTCGGGTCGCAGGTCGGTCAGGTCGTAGCCGGGGAAGACGGAGTCCAACGGCAGCCCGTCGCCCGGAGAGTCGAGGCCGCCCTCGCACTCCTTCTGTCCGGGCGCGGTGACGCGCACGACGTCCGCGTCGGTGGACAGCACCTCGTTGGGCACGGTGGTGAAGCCCTCGGCGCCCGGTGGCTGCCACTGGAGCGTGAGCTGTTGCTCGGCGGCGTGGTCGAAGTAGTCGATGTGCAGGGCGTGATAGCCGGAGGTGAGGTGGACGCTGCCGTCCTTGGGCTCGGCCGAGTGCAGGCCGTCGTGGTCGATGACCAGCTGGTCGTCGATCAGCAGTCGGGAGCCGTCGTCGCTGATGAGGCGGAAGTTGTAGTCCCCCTCCTCGGGAATGCTGATGTTGGCGATGACCTGGGAGAGGAAGAAGTCGTCCAGCCCGAAGTCATCGGTGGACTGCCAGTCGATGACCGGCATCAGCTTGTCCACGTTGGGGGTCTGACCCGACTTCAGGGTGCAGATCTCCTCCAGCGGTAGCCCCACATCGAAGCTGCGCAGGGTGACCCCCGGCTCCTGTGGCGGGACGTCCGCCGCGATGCTCGGCGCCGCGAGACCGCCGAGCAGAAGCGCGGGGAGCAGCACGCCCACCGCGCGTCTGCGCCTGCTCCGTACCTTCCGTCGATTCACTTGTCCTCCTGCCGTGACGGGTGCTGTGGGGAGGTCACGAGCGCTGTCATGTACTCGCGACTAACCCATCTCGCGGGCAAGGTAGGGACTTTGATCGGTCCTGTCCATAACTTTCGCCTCTCCGAGGACAACTTCGTCCGTTTCCGGGAAAGACGGGGGTGTGCGGGCACGCAGGCGTTCGGGGCGGGCACGGGGTGCCCGGGGCGGGCACGGGGTGGGGCGGGCGTCGATATCGTTTCCTCAGCCGCGTTCAGGGAGTTTCGCCATGGCCGACCATCTCGTCGTCACCACCACCCTCGACAGCCGCGAGGCCGCCGAGGCCATCGGCCGGGCGGCCGTGGCCGCGCGGCTCGCCGCCTGCGCCCAGGTGGACGGGCCGATCACCAGCGTCTACCGGTGGCAGGGCGAGGTCACCTCGGATCAGGAGTGGCGGCTGGTCCTCAAGACCACGGCCGCCCGCTATCCGGAACTCGAAGCCCTGGTCAGGGAGTCGCACGGCTATGAGGTGCCGCAGATCGTGGCCACCGAGATCGCCCGTGGCGGCGCGGACTATCTACGGTGGCTGGAGACGGAGACCACCGACGGCTGACGGCCGGCCGCCGCTCCCGGCCTCACCCGTTCCCGTTCCGTTTCGGTTGGGAAGGTGCACACCGTCGCCGGCCTGGCCGTGCGGGTCACCGCCGCCTCAGAGCAACAAGAGCTGGTGGAGCGCCTGTTGGCGCGGATGGCCGAGATACCGGCCGAGGAGCTGACGGCTGGGCGCGGGGTGCGGTACGGCGGGGCGCGGTTCCGGCTGGACTCCGCGGGCGCGCGCCGGCCCGAGGTGGGCGCTCCGCACGCCGGATGCGACCGGCGCGCGGTGGGCGAGGAGCGCTGGGAGGCCAGGCTTGGCACCACCCTTCGGCTACCGCAAGCCCGGGAACGATGCCTCGCCCTGGCCCTCCACCACGACGAACTCCCCGGCCGGCACCGGACTTCACCGAGACCGTGCGCATCGAGCCGGGCGCGGAACGGGCGGCTGCCGTGGTGCTGGAGCGGCGCGCGCCCGGCCCCGGCGACTCCGGCTGGCTGCTGAGGCGAGGGACCGCCGAAGGCGACGCGGAGGATGGCGCGGCCGGGAGCGCCGACCCGCTCCCGGAGGCGGCATGGCCCACGTGCCCGGTGGCGGAGCTGTGGCGCACGCGCCCCGGCGCGCTGGCCATGCTCGCGCTCCCCGTGGGCTTCCGCGTCACATGGGACGTCGACGACGTCGACGCCATCGTCGCGCCCGACGGCTCGGCACGGGCCGGGGCTCACCTCCCGCTGCGCGAGGGCGGCCTGCTGTCGACGGCCGCGTCGGGCGGCGCCTCGTCGAGCGGCTTGTAGAAGAAGGCGCAGTCCCGCAGCACCCCGCCGGACTCGGCGGCGTACTCCGGCACCGTGCCGTAGTGGGACCAGCCGGTGGCCCGGTAGAGCCGTTCGGCCGGGGTGCCGGCCTCGGTGTCCAGGAGCAACAGCCGCAACCCGGCCGCCCGCGCGGCCCGTTCGGCCGTGGCGAGCAGGGCGCGGCCCAGGCCCCTGCCCTGGGCGTCGGGCCGCACCATCAGCTTCACCACCTCGGCCCGGTGCCGGCCGGCGGGCATGGGCGCTCGGGAGAGCCCGACGGTGCCGAGCACCGTTCCGCCCTCGGCCGCCACCCAGACGGTCAGCTCCCCCTCGGCGACGGCGGCCCGCCGGCCGCGCCACCACCGCTCGGCGGCCGCCGGTTCCAGCGGGCGCAGAAAGCCGAGCGAGACGCTGCCGGCGACCAACTCCACCAGCAACCGCGCCAGTTCGGGCACGACCTCGTCGAAGTCCGCCACGCCCAGCCGGCGGATGGCCACCCCGGCCACCCCGTGCGCGCCGGATGCCCCGTGCGCCCCGTGCGCGCTCTGCGCGCCGCTCGCGATGCTCACACGGTGGGCGGTCATGGCAGCACCACCACCAGCGCGTAGCGCACGGGTTCGGGCCCGGGGCAGCGGAAGCGGGACGTGCCCCAGAGCCGGAAGCGCAGGCAGGCGCCGGCGGCCACCCGGTGCTCGCGCCCGTTGACGGCGATCTCCAGCGCGCCCTCGCGCACCCAGATGTGCTGCTCGACGCCGGGCACCGGCGGCCCGTCGTAGGCGATGTCGGCGCCCGGGGCCAGTTCGACCTCGACCAGCTCGGCCCGCAGCCCCGGGTGCGGCGGGGAGACCGAGCGGCGGACCAGGCCGGCCTCCTCGTCGCGCCAGACCAACTGCCGTTCGACGTCGACCAGTTCGGGCGGCTCGGCCTCGACCTCGGCGAGCAGCCGGGACATGGTCCGCTCGTAGGCCGCGCAGAGCCGGTTCAGCAGGGTGGCCGTGGGGCTGATCTCGGCCCGCTCCAGCCGGGAGAGGGTCGACCGGCTGACGCCCGTGCGGCGCGCCAACTCCTCCAGCGACCAGCCCCGTTCGACCCGCAACGCGGCCAGCCGGCCGGCCAGCCTGGCGTCCATCTCCCGCTCGGCGACGTCTCCCACGCCCTCGTTTCCCATATTCGGGATGCTATCCCATATTCGGGAGCCGCCCGCCACGAGGGTCCGTGCCGGGTCAGGGCAGGGTCAGCACCCGGGGGCCGTCGTTGGTGATCGCGACCGTGTGCTCGACGTGCGCTCCCCGGCTGCCGTCCACGGTGCGCAGCGTCCAGCCGTCGTCGTCCACGCGGTAGGCGTTCCGGCCGCCGGCCATCAGCATCGGCTCGATGGCCAGGGTCAGGCCGTGGCGCAGCGGATAACCCCGGCCGGGGCGGCCCCGGTTGGGCACGGACGGGTCCTCGTGCATCAGCCGCCCGATGCCATGCCCGCCGAAGTCGGTCGGCATCCCCGCCCCCACGGAGGCGGCCACCGCGCCGACGGCGTGGCCGATGTCGCCGAGCCGGTTCCCGGGGACGGCCGCCGCGATGCCGGCGGCCAGGGCCCGCTCGGCCGCCGCCACCAGCGCGAGGTCGGCCGCGCGGGGCGTGCCGACGGCGAAGGTGATCGCCGCGTCGCCGGTCCAGCCGGCCAACTCGGCGCCGCAGTCGACGCCGAGCAGGTCGCCGTCCCGCAGACGGTAGTCGGTGGGGATGCCGTGGACGAGGGCGTCGTTGACGGAGGCGCAGATGACGCCGGGGAACGGCACCGGCGCGAAGGAGGGTTGGTAGCCCAGGAAGGGGGAGCGCGCGCCGGCGCGCTTCAGCACGCGCGCCGCCACCTCGTCCAACTCCCGCAGCGAGACGCCCACCTCCGCCGCCTCCCGCACGGCCGCCAGCGCGCGCCCGACCACCCGCCCGGCCTCGCGCATCGCCTCCAGCGCCGCATCGCTCTTGATCTCCACCATGGGTCCCACCCGTTCGCCTCGCGCCAATTCTTATACCGGTATTTGTATCACGGTCGCGGGCGGGTGTGGGTCGCGGGGGGCTACCATCGCGACATGGTGCGGACTCCCCTGACCCCCTGGGAACGGCAGCGCGGCGAACGGCTCGGCGCGCTGCTGCGCCGGGCGCGCGGCGAGCGCAGCATGGTGGAGATCGCGGCGGCGGCCGGCGTCTCCGCCGAGACGCTGCGCAAGATCGAGACGGGCCGCGCCCCGACCCCGGCGTTCTTCACCATCGCGGCCCTGGCCACGGCGGTTGGCCTCTCCCTGGACCAACTCGCCGCCGAGGCGGCCGACTTCGCCCCCGACGAGGCGGCCTCGCTGGCCGCCGAGGCCACCGCCCGCTCGGCGTAGGCCACGCGCTCGCCGGAGCGAAGGCCGCCATGGATGCGGAGAGGCTCTCCGCCCACCGGCGCCCCTCGCCCTGGGGCGCGACCGGAACACTGGCGGCGCAACGCGAGCGCCGCCTCAAGCGGAGAGCGTCTCCATCGGGCGAGGCCCCTCTCATCAGAGCCAACCCCCGGGCCGCCGACACGGAGAACCTCTCCGACACCCCACCGCCCTCGCCCAAGACGCCGGGCCCCTCACCCACTCACCGCCCCCAAGCGGAGAGGCTCACCGCCGCTCAGCCAGGCGGAGCGCCCTTCCGTTACCCGCACCGCACCGCACCGCACCGCACCGCTGCCCGCGCGAGCGGAGAGCCTCTCCGCCTCGCGCTCAACCGGAGAAACCCTCCGAACGGAGAAACCCTCCGAACGGAGAAGCGCTCCGAACCTCTCAACGGAGAGGCACCCCAAGCGGATTGCCTCTCCGCCCGAGGAACGACCGCCGCCCGGTCACGCGCCGGCCCGCGGGCCGCGCCCGTCCGCCCGGGTCAGTTCGCCGGCCAGGCGCCATGTGCGGCGGCGGGCCGCCTCGCCGCCCATCGAGGTCTGGGTGAGGACCACCTCGGTCGCGCCCGCGTTGCGGTAGCGGCGCACCTCGGCGGCGACCGTCTCCTCGTCGCCGACGACCGCGACCTCGGCCGCCCGTTCCGCGCCGCTCAGTTCGAGGACCCGGCGGTAGGAGGGGATCGACTCGTAGAACGCCAGCTCCCGCGCCGCCACCTCGCGCACCCGGGCCACCTCGGCGGTGACCACGGCCGGCACCAGCGCGACCACCCGGGGCGCGGGCCGCCCGGCCGCCTCGGCCGCCGCCGTGAGCGCCGGCACGACATGCTCGCCGAGCGCCCGGGGCCCGGCGAGGAACGGCAGGGTGCCGTCGGCGAGTTCGCCCGTCACCCGCAGCGCCTGGGGACCCATCGCCGCCACCAGCAGCGGCGGAACGCGTTCCGCGCCCGGCAGGGCGACCGGCAACGGCGGTGCGGCGCTGAGCAGTTCGCCCCGGAAGTCCGCCGTGCCCTCGGTCAGCAGCGCGCGCAGCACGGTCAGAAACTCGGCGAGCAACGCGACGGGCCGCTCATAGGTGATCCCGAACGTTCCCTCCACAAACGGCTTGGCGCCCAGCGCCAGCCCCAGTTGGAAGCGCCCGCCGGCCGCCGCCTGGGCGGTCAGCGCCTGCCCGGCCACCAGCACCGGGTGGCGCCCGAAGATCGGGATCGCCGAGGTGCCGACGGTCAGCCCGGGCACCGCGTGCCCGATCACGGCCGCCAACGCGGCGGCGTCATAGTCGAGTCGTTGCCCCAGCCAGGCCGAGGCCACGCCCGTCTCCCGGGCCTCGCGCGCCTGCGCGACGGCCCCCTCCACGAAGTTCGGCGCCCCGGCGCCCGACAGCACCACCCCAACGTCCATACCACGGGCAACGGCCGCCCCCGCCCGGCCTATTCCCGGTACCGGCCCGCCCCGGGCGGCGCCCCGCCGCAGGACGCCCCCCGAGGGTCACCGGGTCACGCCGGCGCGCCGGTCATGCCGTCGCGGCCGCGAGCACCTCGGCGATGGTCACCCGGGCCCGGTCCCTGGCCGAGGCGATCGCGGCGTGCACCATGGCGAGGCTCAGCAGGTTGTCGTGGCACTCCCCCATCGGCACCCGCCCGGTGCGCAGCGCGGTGACGAACTCGGTCAGCGCGCCCGCTATCCCGCTCCCCGCCGGGGCGTTGGCGGCCGCTTCGGGAGCGTTCCCCGGGTCCGCCAGCTCCACACGCGGCGCGTTCTCGCCGTCCCAGGTCGCGCTGCCGCGCTCGCCGCTGAGCCGCCAGTCGCTGTTCCACGAGGTCTCCAGCCCGTCGCTGCACCAGCTGCCGGTGTAGACGTACCGCGTGTCGCCGGCCATCTCGAAGATGGCGGTGGCGGCGGCGTCGCCCCGGTACCAGCTCCACGCCGGGTTGTACTCGTCGCAGTAGACCGCGACGGGGTCGGCGCCCAGGACGAAGCGGGCGGCGTCGAAGCTGTGGATCGCCATGTCGAGCACCAGCGGGTGCTCCATGGCGTCCCGGAAGCCGCCGAAGCGGGGCGCCTTGAAGAACTCCTGCACGAGGATGCCGAGCCGGCCCAGCCGCTCCGCCTCGGCGCGCAGCGCGTGCAGGTGCCGGTCGTAGCGGCGGCTCTGGCTGACCATGAACAGCTCGCCCGCCTCCTCGGCCGCCCGCACCAGGGCCCGCGCCTCGCCGAGCGTGGCCGCCATCGGCTTCTCGCCCAGCACGGGCAGGCCCCGACCCAACGCCTCCAGGGTGACGGGCAGATGGGCGGCGGGCACGGTCACGTCGAGCACCGCGTCGGCGCCCTCGCCGTCGGCGAGTTCGCCGAGCGAGGCGGCGACCGGCACCTCGCCCAGGCCCGGCACGGCGGCGAGCGAGCGGCGCGCCTGGGCGACGTCGAGGTCCGCCACCCCGGCCAGGGTGACCTCGGGCTCGGCGGCGATCGCGCGCAGCCAGGCGCGCCCCATGCCGCCGGCGCCGACGAGCAGCAGGCGAACGGGCCGGTCGGCGGGCAGCGTGCGGAAGGTGACCGGGGCGGCTTCGGCCCCCGCCGCAGGGGGCTGGCCGGCGCTCATCGGCCGGCCTCGAACCAGCCGGCGGTGGGGCGCTCGTGGATCTGCGGCGCGCGCCGCTCGCGCTCCGGCTGCGCCGCCCAGCGCACGCCGTTGGCCAACACCCGGCGCACGTCCGGGTGGTGGTAGACGGGGTACTCCTGGTCGCCGGGGCTGAAGTAGAAGATCCGGCCGTGGCCCCTGGTGAAGGTGCAGCCGGAGCGGAAGACCTCGCCGCCGCTGAAGGAGCTGATGAAGATCAGCTCCTCGGGCGTCGGGATGTCGAAGTGCTCCCCGTACATCTCCTGTTGGGGGATGTCGATGGGGCTGGGAACGCCCTCGGCGATCGGGTGGGTGGGGGCGACCGTCCAGACCAGTTCGCGGTCCTGGCCGTTGCGCCAGTCCAGGGTGCAGGTGGTGCCCAGCAGGCTGGTGAAGATCTTGGAGAAGTGGCCCGAGTGCAGGACCAACAGGCCCATCCCGGCGAGCACATGGCGCTGGACGCGGCGCACCACCGCGTCGTCCACCCGGTCGTGTGCCGCGTGCCCCCACCAGGTCAGCACGTCGGTGTCGGCCAGCACCTCCTCGGTGAGGCCGTGTTCGGGCTGGTCGAGGGTGGCGGTGCGGATGTGGGCGTCGGCGAGGTGTTCGCCGATGCCGGCGGCTATCGCGCCGTGGATGCCCTCGGGGTAGCGTTCGGCGACGGCTGGCTCGGTCGTCTCGTGGACGTTCTCGTTCCACACCGTGACGCGCAGCGGGCGGCCAGACGTCGCACGGGTCGATCCGGTCATCTCTCGTTCCCCTTATGACAATCAACTCTTAGGGCATGGACGTTATGAACCCTCCCATGACCGACAACGACCGGCTTCGCCCACCCCCGGGAGGGGCGGGCGGGTCGGTCGGTGGCGACCGCGCACCGGCCCCCGTCAACGCGACGGGGGCCGGCGGGAGTTGGTCTGTCGCTACCCCTGGACCAGCCCCTCGGGGAAGGGCTGGTGATCCTCGTAGGCCGCGACGTACTGCCGCGTCCATCGGTAGTAGAGGTCGCCGTGACTGCCGGGCTGGCTCGGGTCCATCGGCTCGATGTCCCGGCTGAGCGAGGCGTCGTAGGCGTCGACGAAGCGGGCGTTGCCCTGTTCGTCCTCGAAGCGCTGCGCTATCCACTCGTTCCACCAGGTCAGCATCGTGACTCGGGGCCGCACCGAGAAGGCGTGGCGCCACTGCTCCCGCATGGTGCGCCCGCCGCGCCGGGCGATCGCGGACGGGTCCGTCATATACGACTTCTGGAGCGCGGCGCACACCGCGACCTGCTCGGGCACGCCGCCGTCCATGCCGACGTTCTGCGGGTACTCCTGGAGGAACGACCACTCGCGCTCGGCCAGTTGCTGTTGCAGCCCCCACATCTTCCGGAGCGTGAAGCGCTCGGCGAGCACGTCGGGCAGGGTGTCGGTGGTCAGCAGCAGCGGCTTGCCCTGGTACTGGACGAAGAGATCCTGCCACTCGCCCGAGGCGTAGAAGCGGTCGTGGGTCGCCAGCCCGGAGGCGGCCGGGTCCGCCGCGTCCGCCCGCGTGCTCACCCAGGGAACGACGAACGGCGTCGCCTCGCCCGAGTCGCGGTGGGCACGCATCGCCTCCAGCAGGACGCGGGTGGGCTGGTAGTAGCTGTCCTCGCTGTCCGCGTCAGGCTGGCCGTTGATGTTGGTGGCGTCGATGGCGATGAAGTCGATCCGCGCCTCGGCCAGTTGCCGGAAGTGGTGCCGCAGCACCCCGGCGTCGTCGCCCCGGTAGTAGCCGCGCTCCGGGCGGCCCCAGTAGTGGAAGGCGTGCAACGGCCCCCACTGCGGGGGCTGCCCGGTGCTGTTGGCGGCGTGCAGGATCTCGGTGTTGTCGTGGATCGGCCTGCCGGGGCCGACGGCCAGGTTGTGCCAGACCGAGTAGCAGATCCCGACGGCGTCGGGGGTGTTGTCCAGGTCGAGGGGGCCGGCGGCGCGCGGGCGCTCGACCTGGAGCGGTTCTCCGTTTCCGCGCCCGGTGGCCTCGGAACCGGAGGCGTTCGCCGCTATGGCGAGGGCGCCGCCGCCGAGAACGGCCCCGGCCGCCGCGCCGATGACGCCCCGGCGGCTCGGGCCTCGGCGCCGGGCGCCGCCCGTGGGGGTGGCGGCGCCGTCGGCGGGTTCGGCGTGCTCGGACGCGAACTGTTCGTCGTGTGGCATGAGGATGCCCTTCTTCGGACTGTGGGGGGTCATGCCGTGCGCTGTTCTGTTTGGTGCTGTGCGTTCGGCCGGCACGCTACTGGAGGCCGCTCGGGCTGTCACGGGTGCGTCAACGGGTCCCCCCACCCCGCGCGTCCCCGCCGGCGGGGACGCGCGCCACGGCCCGGCCGTCGGGGGCCGGTCAGCCCGACGCCCCGCGCTCCACGCAGAACTCGTTGCCCTCCGGGTCGGCCAGCACCACCCAGCCCCGGCCCTCGGGCCCGGTGTGGTCGGCGACCAGGCGCGCCCCCAACTCCCGGGCGCGGGCGACCTCCTCGGCGCGCGTCCGGCCGGTCGGGCGCAGGTCGAGGTGGAGCCGGTTCTTGGCCGCCTTGCCCTCCTCGACCCGCACGAAGAGCAGCCCGGGACCGCCGTCGGGCGCCTCGACCAGCACCTCGTCGTCCCCGGGGGCATCGATGTCCGAGATGGGCCGGCCCAACAACGCGCCCCAGAACCGGGCCAGTTCATAGGGCTCGCCGGAGCAGTCGAAGGTGAGGTGACGGATGGTGGGGTGCACGGTGCCTCTTCCGGGTCGCGGACTCAGTCCCGGACCGGATCGTCGGCCGGCGCCGCACCGTCGAACGATTACCGCCGAAGCGCGCGCGGGCCCGGGCGGCGCGCGGGCGGCGTTCACCGTCGGGGGCGGTGGGCGAAGACCCAACGGTTGCCGGCGAGCGCGTCGTTGGGCTCGGGCCGGGGGCCGCGCCCGTGGCGGCTGGTGAAGGTGAACGGCGTGTGCACCGTGGGCACCCAGCCCCTGGCGGCGAGGTCGCCGGCGGAGTCGGGGCGGGGACCGCCGGCGA
Source organism: Streptomyces triticirhizae (assembly GCF_003696235.1). Taxonomy (GTDB): domain Bacteria; phylum Actinomycetota; class Actinomycetes; order Streptomycetales; family Streptomycetaceae; genus Streptomyces; species Streptomyces triticirhizae. The sequence goes on along the minus strand of NZ_RFFJ01000011.1, from coordinate 41,357 downwards.
AGAGGGCGAGCAGGTCGACCCCGGTGCGCCCGAGGGTGTGGGTGTAGACGGCTCCTGACCTGACCCGGGCCGACTCGACCAGCTTGATCTCGTAGAGCAGCGCGCTGCCCGGGGCGCTCAACCGGTCGACGGTGTCGATGAGTCGACGTTCCGTCGCCGCCGGCAGATAGAGCAGCAGCCCCTCGGCCAGCCAGGCCGTGGGCCGGGCCGGGTCGAACCCCGCGTCCGTGAGCGCCGTCGCCCAACTCCCGGTGAGGTCGGCGGCGAGGGCGTGCCGGGCCGCCCTGGGCTCGGCGGCCGGGGCGGACGGCGGGAGGTCGGCCAGCACCCGTTCCTTGAACGTCAGCACCGGCCGTCGGTCGATCTCGAAGACCGCCAGGCCGTCCGGCCAGACCAGCCGGTAGGCCCGGGTGTCGAGACCGGCCCCCAGCAGCACCAGTTGGCGGATGCCGGAGCGGGCGGCGGCCAGCAGGAAGTCGTCCACCACCCGGGTGCGCAGCCCGAAGTAGCGCCCGAGCCGCCCCCACAGCGGGTCCGCCTCCCCGTCCGGCACCTGCCAGGGCCGCAACGGCCAGTCGGCGCAGGCCGGTTCGGCGCGCACGAAGTGCTCGGCGTAGGGGTCGCTGGCCAGCGCGTCGACCCGGTGGGTCTCGATGGCCCGGGCGGCGGCCACCAGCAGCGCGGTTCTGGCCACGCCCCTGGCGACGCCCGAGGGCGCCACCCCGGTCACTCCTCCTCCGCCGCCGCGCGCCAGGACGGGTCGCGGTGCTCGACGATCCGCGCCCCATAGAACCGGGCCATGAAACGCAACACCTCCGAATACGGCAGGTGCAGGCTGGTGGTGCAGTCGCTGAGCACGGTGATGTCGAACCCCTTCTGGAACGCGGTGCGCGCCGTGGAGTCCACGCACACGTCGGCGAAGAGCCCGGCCATGACCAGCCGGCGCACCCCGCGCGCCCGCAGATGGGCCTCGAACCCCTCGGCCAGGAAGGCGTCGAAGCAGGCCCGCTTGGTGAAGACCCGCTCCCCCGCGCCCGGCGCCACCCCGGTGAACTCCGCCCCCCAGCCGCCCTCCACGCAGCTGGCCGGCCTGCCCTGGGCCAGGTCCCTGCGACGCCAACTCGGGCCCTGGTGCGCCGGATCGCCGAGGAAGCGGACGAAGAGCACCTCCGTTCCGGCGGCCCTGGCCAACGTGACCGCCCGGGCCGCGTTCTCGACCACGGCGCTCAGCGGCGTCGGATCGTCGACGCGACGCTCGGCCGCCACCGAGCCGGCGCAGAAGTCGTTCTGGAGGTCGACCAGCGCCAGCGCCGTTCCCCCGGTCACCGCCCCGGCACCGGGGCGGCCGGGTCCCCGGGCGTCGTGGGCCCGGGCACCGGGTGCGGGCGGAGCGTGTCGAGCAGGGCGTCCACCACCTCCGTCGTGGAGTGGCGCCCGCCCACGTCGGGGGTGCCGACGCCCCGGCCGGCGAGCTGGTCGAGGGCGTCCTCCACGGCGCGCGCCGCGCCCGAACAGCCGGCGTGCCGCTCGGCGATCGCGGCGGCCGCGCGGATGGTGGCCACCGGGTTGACGCTGTCGGTGCCCTCGATGTCGTCGGCCGAGCCGTGCACGGTCTGGTACTCGACCAGGCCCGCGACGTCCGGGTGGAGGTGCGCGTTCTCCGTGAAGTGGTTCTCCTGGCGCCCGGCGCCGAAGCGGTCCAGCAGGACCACGTGCATGATGTCGGCCCACTCGTTGCCGGCGACGATCACGCCGCGCGCCGGGAGGCCGTGGGCGATCAGGTTGCGGTTGACGGTGTCGGGCTGGAACAGCTCGACCGCCACCCCGTGCCGCGCCGACGCCTCGGCGGCCCAGTCCTCCAACGCCCCGTCCAGCAGGTGGTACTTGTAGGCCAGGGTGATCCGCTCCACGGGGCTCTCCGGCCACAGGGCGCGGGCGCGGTGCAGGGCGAAGGCGACGATCGCGTCCGTGGTGTGCCGGCTGAACGTCGTGGCGCGGTGCAGCACGCCCGGCTCGTGCTGGTTCTCGCCGGTGTAGAAGCCCTGTGCCTCGTCCCTGACCAGCAGCAGCGTGGCGTCGCCCGCGCTCAGGGTGTCGACCTTGACCGCGCTCAGTCGCTGACGGACCAGGTACAGCGACTGGGCGTTGATGGCGGTGCGGAAGACGGCCCCGGTGCCGGCGGCGGCCTGCCGCCGACAGAAGTCCTCGTAGTGCGCCGCGTCCTGGCGCGTCAGCTCCCGCATCCGCTCGACACCGCCGCCCTCCCTCCGCAGTGAGGCGTAGGAGTGGTAGGTCCTGGGGGAACGCACGATCCGCACGCGCCTGCCGTGGAGTTGGGCGAGCCGGTCGAGCACGCGTCGGAAGACCGCGGCGACCTCCTCGCCCGTGCCCCGGCCCACCGCGAGGCCGACCACCGCCGTGTGGGTCACCGCCGTCTCCCTTCGTCTCGCCCGGTCACTTCTGATCTTTCTCGGGTGAACGCGGTCCCCCACGCTCAGGCCGTGGCCTTGCCCACCAGGTGGTCGCCGGGGATGCCGGCCTTGTCCGGGGCGTAGTAGTCGCGGATGCCCTCCTCCCAGGCGGCGGCCTCGATGCGGTCCTCGGCCGAGGGGCCGAAGGCGTCGAAGAGGGCGTCGATGTTGGCGCGTTCGAAGCCGATGGCGCTCATCAGCGCCACAAAGGTGGGACGGTCGACCAGCCCCACGCCGTCCGGGTCGCCCAGGGCCGCCAGTGCGCGGGCGAACTCGGCGATGGTGGCGTCGAACCGCCGGGGGTCGAGCACCACCGAGGTGTACTCGTCGAAGTCGATGCGGCCGTCGCCGTCGGCGTCCAACTCGGCGGCCAGGGTGGTCCAGTAGCGTTCGAACGCGGCCCGCAGCGCGTCCTTCTCGGCCTCGCCCGAGCGGGGCGCGGCGGCCACCACCCGGGTGGCCATCAACTCGAAGTCCACCGGCTCCAACACCCCGTTGCCGTCGGCGTCGAGCAGGGTGAAGACGACCCGGACCCGGTTGACCGCTTCTTCGCGCATGAACGTCCCTTCTCATCGATCCTGCCGGCCCGCGCGGCGGCGGGCCGGCGTGGAAGCGGAGGGCGCGACGGCCGCGCACCCCACGCCGCGCCGGGCCACGAGGCCCGGGCGGTGCCCCAACTATTCGCCGACGGGCGGTGGTTGGGCGAGCGGAAGCGGAACGACTCATCCGAACGGGGGAATCGGGCCGCCACGGGGCATGAAGCCGGCCCGCGCGGGCCGGCCGGGTCGGTGGGCGACGGGTCGGCCGGGTCGGTGGGCGGACGTCACCGACCATCCGGACACGGCCGGCCCGTCACCGCACCCGCCCCGGCCCTCCCGTCGCCGCTCCCCCGCCGCCCAGGACCGGCCCACCGGGGCTCGAACGGCACCTTCGGCGGCGGGAGTTCGGCGCGGTCGGGGAGGTGGGCGCCGGGGCGGGCGACGGTGAGGGCGGCGGCCCCGGCGGCGTGTGCGGCGACGGCGGCCAGGGTGGGCGCCGTCAGGGTGGGGAGCGCGGCGCGGTCGAGTGCGCCGGCGTGCGCCAGCGCGTCCAGCGTGGCGCAGAGGAAGGAGTCGCCGGCGCCCACCGTGTCGACGACCGCCGGCGCGTGCGCGGGGCCCGCGCTGACGCGGGCGGCGCGGGTGGCGGCCAACGCGCCCCGGGCCCCCCGGGTGAGGAGCACCAGCGGCACGCCCGCCGCGAGCCAGCGGTCGACGACCCGCTCGGCGGTCTCCCCGGGGAAGAGCCAGGCCAGGTCCTCCTCGCTGGCCTTGACCACGTCGCTGAGCGCCACCCGCCGCTCCACGGCGACCACCGAGTCCGCGCGCCCGCCGAGGAGTTGGGGCCGGACGTTGAGGTCGTAGCTGACGGTGGCGCCGGCCCGCAGCCGGCCCAGCAGGTCGAGCACGGCGCTCGCGCCCGGCTCCCGGGTGGCGGCGATGGAGCCGATGTGCAGATGGGTCGGCGGCGGGTCGGGCGGCGGGCCCGACGGCAGGGTCCAGTCGATGTCGAAGGCGTAGCTCGCCTGCCCCTCGGCGTCCAGGGTCACCGTGGCCGAGGGGGTGCGCACCCGCGCGCCCGCGCTGGCGCTTGCGACCCGCACGCCGGCGCCCGTGAGATGGGCGCGGATGAGCCGGCCCAGCTCGTCGTCCCCGAGCTGGGTGCGCAGCGTGACCCGGTGGCCGAGCCGGGCCAGGCCGTAGGCGACGTTGGCCGGGCTGCCGCCCGGGTGCACCACCTCCGGCCGGCCCGCCGCGCGCACGATGTCCGCCACACACTCCCCGACGACCAGGAACTCGGCTCGGGCGGTGGGCCGTCGCTCAGGCGAAGTCACGGATCACCACCCCGCCGAACGTCGCCGGGCCGCCGACGGTGAAGAGCGCCAGTCCGGTGGCCTCGGGCGCGGGGAACGCGAGCTGGGAGTGGACGTGGCGCCCGTCGTCGACGAACAGCTCGACCGAGGCGCGGTCGACCAGCACCCGCAGGGTCACCTCGCGACGCGCCGGGTCGAACGGGCTCCTGCTCTCCGTCCAGGTGCCGGAGGCGTCCGGGTGGGGCACGCCGCCCCGGTTGAGGAAGGCGTAGTCCCCGTGCACCCCGGCGTCCACGTGCGAGGCGCCGTCCGCCGACCTGCGCAGCTGGAGGCCGAGCGTGGTCAGCCGCTCCCAGCGGACGGTGGTCGTCACCTCGTAGGCCACCCCGGCGAAGTCCAGCGGGAGTTCGCCGTCCACCGCCAGGTCGCCCAGCTCGTGGACGTGGGTCGCGCGGGCGGCCAGGGTGTCGACCGGGCGGGAGAACAGGGCCCAGCCGCCGTCGGCGTCCCGGCCCAGGGTGATCTCCCTGACGACGGAGTCGGTGCCGTTGAACCCGTCGTGCTCCAGGGTCGGGGTGGCGTTGGCGTAGTCCCAGTTGTTGAGCCAGCCCAGCGCGTAGCGGGTGGTGGGATCGACCTGGCCGCCGCCGAGGTCGGCGTGCTTCTCCCAGGTCACGGCCGCGTACCAGTCGAAGCCGTGGTCCAGCCAGCGGGGCTCGTCGGTCTCGGCGGTGAAGGTCGTGCCGTCGAACGAACCGACCCAGTAGGCGTAGGTGTTGGGCAGCCCGACCGGCTTGCCGTTGGCGCTGACGCCCAGCACCCAGCGGGCCTCGCCGTCGGCGGTCTCGATGCGGAACAGGTCGGGGCACTCAAGGACGCCGAGGCCGGTGCGGACGAAGCCGCCCACGTACTCCCAGCTCCTCAGGTCGGCCGAGGTGTAGAAGCCCACCTTGTCGTTCTCGGCGAGGAGTTGGACCCAGCGACCGCGCTCGGCGTCCCAGAGCAGCTTGGGGTCGCGGAAGTCCCGGACGCCCGGGTTGGCCAGCACGGGGTCGGTGCCGTGCGGGGCGAACGAGCGACCGCCGTCGGTGGAGTACCACAGGTACTGGGCCTGGGTGTTGGCGCCCTCGACCGGCTCCATGGTGACCAGCGCGACCACGGCTCCGGCGCCGAAGCCGGCGGTGTTCTCGTGGTCGACCACGGCCGACCCGGACCAGACGTCGCCGTTGGGGGTGGTGTCCTTGGGGATGGCGACGCCCTGGTCGGCGAAGGTGACCAGGTCCGTCGAGGTGGCCAGCCGCCAGGCGGTGCCCTCGGCGCCGGCGCGGTAGTCGGCGTTGTAGAGGTACCAGTAGTGGTAGGCGCCGTCGATCAGCAGCGGGCGTTGCGGGTCGTTCTTCCACTCGTCGGGGACGGTGTGGTGGTAGACGCCACGGTAGGTGACGGCGCTCGGGGCGGTGGCACGCGCGGGGGTGCGCGCCGGAGTGCGTTCCCCGGCGAGGGCGGGCAGCGCCGGCAGCGCGCCCAACGCCGCGCCGGCGCCCGCCAGTCCGAGGAGGGTGCGGCGCCGGACGGCTGACCGGGGAACGGCGCGCCGGCCGGCGGAGCGGTCGGGGGAGGCGTGCGGCGCGTCGGGGTCGTGGCGGTGGGGGGTCATCGGGATCGTCCTCTCCCTGGGTGCCTGGTCACGTACGGGGTCGCGGGCCGGTCACCGGCCGCTGGCCGCGAGGCGGTGGCGGCTCGACGGGTTCCGGCCTGAGCGCCGACCCTCGGTGGCTCAGACCGTATCCCTAACTCGTTAAAGGTCAAGCCCCCGCGCGCCGTTCGCCCGCGCCGCCAGCCCGGCGGAAACCTCCCCGTTCACACCCCTTGACAAGGCGGCGACACACTTCCCATGATGGCCGGCACCTCATCACCTAACAGGAGTTAGGCCAGGGACCCTGGACGACGGTTCCCCAACTCCCTCTCGACAGACCCGCGTTCGACACCTCCATCGCCCCCGACACCACAAGGGACCCCGCATGAGCACCTTCGGCCGCCGAGATCGGTCCGGCCCCTCGCGGCGCGCGCTGCTGCGCTACGGCGCCTCCGGCGCGGCGGCGGCCGGCCTGGTCGCCAGCTGGGAGCGGCTGACCGGCGCCGACATCCCGGGCCGCGACGACGACGCGCTGACCGTGGCCACCCTCGGCTCCTCGGTCGACCCGGCGGCCCAACGCGCGCTGCGCGACGGCTTCCAGGAGCTGCACCCCGAGATCCAGGTCCGGCTGATCGCGGTGCAGGCCACCGACTGGCCGGACTTCTTCGCCAAGATCCTCACCCAGATCGCCGCCGGCACCGCCCCCGACGTGGTCTATGTGGCGACCGAGGGCGTGCAGCTCTTCGCCGAGAACCTGGGTGTCGCGCTGGACGACCGGGTGCGGCGGGACGCGGACGAGCTGCGCGAGTACTTCGCCGACGTGCACCCCTCGCTGGTGGAGTCGATGATGTACGAGGGGAGCCTCTACCAGCTGCCGGTCGAGTTCAACGCGGCCGACATGTACCTCAACACCTCGGTGCTCCGGTCCGCCGGGCTCGCAACGCCCCCGCCGCACTGGGAGCGGGACGACTTCACCGCCCTGCTCACCGAGTTGCGGGCGGCGGGCGGGAGCGGCTTCACGCCCTACTACTGGACCAACCGGCTGTGGGGCGGGGTGGTGCCCTGGCTCTTCGTCAACGACACCAACATCCTGGCGGAGTCCAGGGCGCCGGGCGGCGCGTGGCTGTGGGACGCGTTCTACCCGGGCGAGGCGGCGGCCGGGCGCGGCGGCGGCTACCGCTGGACCACGCCGCAGGCGACCTCGGACCGGGTGGTGGAGGTCTACGAGTACCTCACCGAGCTGATCCAGCGCGGCCTGTGCTCGCGCCCGGAGGGCGGCAGCGGCAACAACCTGGTCGGGGTCTTCTCCACCGGCCGGGTCGGCGTCACCCCGGCGGGCGGCTTCTGGGCCGGCGGGCTGCACGAGGCGGGGATGGACCGCGACGGCTACGACGTGACGTTCTTCCCCCGGTGGCGTGGGCAGCGGCACCAGTTCGGCGGGGCCGGCTACGCGCTGCTGCGCACCTCGAACAAGCCTGATGAGGCTTGGGAGTTCATCAAGTACTCGGTGCGCGGGGAGGTGATGGAGGCGCTCTTCCAGGGCAACCAGACGACGCCGGCGCGCCGTTCGATGCTGAACGCGGAGCGCTACCGGACCACGGGTCCCGCCGGGTGGCGCACGTTCTACGACACCCTCGACGCCTTCCCGGACACGGGGCCGATCCCGGCGCCGCCGCAGGTGACCGAGGTGGAGCTGGCGTTGACCAAGCACACCGGAACCGCGCTGGGCTCGCCCGGCGCGGTGCGGCCCGCGCTGCGGGCGATGCAGAACGACCTGGAGGCGGCCATGGAGCGTGCGTGGTGAGCGAGTTGCGAACGCGCGGGCGCGCACAACGGCGCGCGGCCCGACTGATGGCCGCCGTCTTCCTGGCGCCGACGGTCGTCGGGGTGGTGGTCTTCACGGTGGTGCCCATCGTGGGCTCGGTCCTGTTGAGCCTCTTCCACTGGAACGTGATCGACTCCCCGCGCTGGGCCGGCACCGCCAACTACCGGCAGGTCTTCACCGACTCCACGGTGCTGGTGTCGTTCACCAACACCCTGCTGTTCATGGTGTTGGCGGTGGGCCTCCAGCTCGGCCTGGCCCTCGCGCTGGCGCTGGCCCTGGACGGGAGGCTGCCGCAGTGGCTGCGGGCGGCGTTCCGTTCGGCGTTCTTCTTCCCGCTGGTGCTGTCGGCCGCCTCGATCTCGGTCGTGATGAAGTACCTCTTCAACCAGGACTTCGGGGTGGTCAACTGGGCGCTGGGCCACGTCGGCGTCTCCCCGGTGCCCTGGCTGACCCACGAGCGGTGGGCGATGGTCGCGGTGGTGCTGGTCTACGTCTGGCAGCAGTTCGGCTTCTCGCTGCTGCTCTTCGTCGGCGGGCTCAACAACATCCCGCGCGAGATGCACGAGGCGGCGGCGGTCGACGGCTCGACGGGCTGGCGCAAGCACCTGCACATCACGTTGCCGCTGCTCAGCCCGACGCTGCTGGTCGCGTCCGTGGTCGGCGTCATCAACGCGCTCCAGGTCTTCGAGCAGCCCTATGTGCTGACCGACGGCGGCCCGGGCGACGCCACCAGGACGGTCGTGATGGTGATCTACCAGAGCGCCTTCGAGCAGCTGCGCTTCGGGGAGGCGTCGGCGGTCGGGGTGTTGCTGTTCGCGCTGATCCTCGCCGTGACCGCCCTCCAGTTCCGCCTGAGCCGGCGCCTCGTCCACTACCAGTGAGCACCGACCGGTGAATCCACCCACCAGCCGCGTACGTCCCGTGCGCACCATCATGAGCCGGGGGTCTGACAGATGACCACGACCGTTGCCGAACCCGCCGTTCCCGCCGTGCCCGAGGAGCGGTCCTCGCGCCCTCCCGCGCGCCGCGCGCGCCGCCGCCCACGCGCCGGCCTGGTGGGCCGGGTCGTCGGGCTGACCGTGGTGGCGCTGCTGACGCTGGGGCCGGTGCTGTGGACGGTCTCCACCTCGCTCCGCGCGCCGGCCGAGTCCTTCGACCTGCCGCCCCGACCCGTCCCGCTCGACGCCACCGGGGAGGCGTACGGGCAGGTCTTCGAGCAACTCGACGTGTGGCTGCTGGCGTTCAACAGCACGCTGGTGACCGCGCTGGTGGCCGGCGGCCAGATGGTGACGGCGGCGCTGGCCGGCTACGCCTTCGCCCGGCTCGACTTCCGCTTCAAGGGGCCGCTGTTCGGGCTGGTGTTGGCGACCATGATGGTGCCGGTGCAGGTGACCATCGTGCCGGTCTTCCTGCTGCTCAAGGAGATGTCGCTCACCGACACCCTGCTGGGCCTGATCGTGCCGGCCTGGCCGACCGCGTTCGGCACCTTCCTGATGCGCCAGTACTTCCTGGGGATGCCGCGCGACCTGGGCGAGGCGGCGATGCTCGACGGCGCGGGGCCCTGGCGGATCTTCCGCTCGGTCTACGCGCCGCTGGCCACGCCCGGCCTCGCGATCATCGGGGTGCTGGCCTTCAACTACCACTGGAACGAGTTCTTCCGCCCGCTGATCCTGGAGACCAGCACGGAGAACTTCACCCTGCCGCTGGGGCTGGTCTCCCTCCAGGGCAACCTCGGCACGGGCAGCGTCTCCGTGGTGCTGGCCGGCGTGGTGCTCTCGATGATCCCCGCGGTGCTCGTCTTCGTCGTCGGTCAACGCCCTCTGCGCGAGGGCATCACTTCCGCAGGAGTCAACAGGTGACCCGTCCGCACGATCCGCGCCACCACCTCAGGCCGCCCGCCGGCTGGGCCAACGACCCGAACGGGCCGTTCCGTTGGCGCGGTCGCCACCACCTCTTCTACCAGCACAACCCGGACGGGCCCTGGCACGGGAACATCCACTGGGGGCACGCCTCCAGCGCCGACCTGCTCGACTGGGAGCACCATCCGGTGGCGCTGGCCCCGACGCCGGGCGGGCCGGACGCGGCCGGCTGCTGGTCGGGGTGCGTGGTGGACGACGAGGGGGTGCCGACGGCCGTCTACACCGGCGTGGACGAGCGGCACACGGGCCTGGGCACGATCCTGCTGGCGCGGGCCGCCGAGCCGGACGACCCGCTGCTGCGGGAGTGGAAGCCGTCGCCGCTCCCGGTGCTCGCCGGACCGCCGGAGGGGCTGGACGTGGTGATGTTCCGCGACCCGTTCGTCTTCCGGCACGGCGGGCGGCGCTGGGCGCTGGTGGGCGCCGGGCACGCGGACGGCACGCCCTCGGTGCTGCTGTACGACTGTCAGCGGCTGACGGACTGGCGCTTCGCCGGCGTGCTGCTGGACGGGCGGTCCCCGGGCGCCGGTTCCCTCGCTTCCTCCGGTTCCTCTGCTTCCTTTGGTTCCTCCGGCTCCGGGCCGGCGACCGGGTGGGAGTGCCCGCAGCTCTTCGCGGCGGGCGACGGCGAACGGTGGGTGCTGGTGCTGTCGCTGTGGAACGGCGACCCGCAGTCGGTGGTCTGGCTCTCGGGCACACTGCGGGAGGTGGCGGGGCCGACGGGGCCGGGGCTGGCGTTCCTCCCCGAGGCCGGGGGGCCGGTGGACGGCGGGCGGGACTGCTACGCCCCGGCGGTGCGGGCCGACGCCGACCGGACCCTGCTGTGGGGCTGGTCCTGGGAGGCGCGGGGCGAGAGCGCGGTGGCTGAGGCGGGCTGGGCCGGTCTGTTGACCCTGCCGCGCGAGGTCGGCGTCCACGGGGACGGGACGTTGCGCGTCGTTCCGGCGCGGGAGGTGGAGGCGCTGCGGGCCGGCGAACCGCTGGTCGTCGGGGCGGGCCGGGAGCCGCTGGGCCCGGTGCCGCTGCCGGACGCCTACGAGGTGTCGGTCACGGCCGAACACGCGTCGGTGCGCGTGGAGTTGGCCAGGGACGAACGCGGCGGGGCGTTGGCCCTGCTGCTCGATCCGGGCGCGGGGACCGTCGAGCTGCGCCGCGCCGACTGGCCCAGGGAACGCGGAGGCCGGCCGGCGGACGCGGGTCCGCTGACCCTGTCCGTGCCGCCGGCCGCCTCGTTGACGGTGCGGGTGTGGCGGGACGGCTCGGTGCTGGAGCTGTTCGCGGGCGAGGGGCGCGCGGTGGCGACGGAACGGGTCTATCACCGCCCGGGCGACCGACCGGCGCTGCGGGTTCGGGCGGCGGGTCCCGGCGCCGCCTTCTCGGCGACGGCGTGGGCGCTTCGGGACGCTTCCCCGGCGGTGATCACGGGGGCCAACCGGGGCTGATCAACGCTCCGTTGTCAGTGCGGCATGTCACCATACGCGCATGGATACAAGACGCACTGTGATCGACCCCGGATTGGCCTGGCTCGACGCCTTCTGTGAGCCGGGCTTCCGCGTGACCTTCGCTCACCGGCTGGCCCCCAGGGAGCTGTTGACACGGATGGGCGCCGACCCGGCGACGTTCCGGCGGCGGGACGCGGCGGCGGCCGAGCAGGCGCAGGCGCGGTTGGCCTGGGGGCTCTCGGTGGCGCGGGCCGGGCTCCACGAGGGCTGGGCCTACGCGGTGGAGAGCGCCGGCGTCCACGGCTCCGGGCGGGAGACGCTGCGTCGGGTCTCGTGCGGGACGCGGGCGTTGGTGCTGTCGCGCGCCGCCGACGGCGGCTGGGCGTTCGCCTTCGCCGAGGGGGGCGAGGTGGTGGCGACGCGGGAGTCGGTGTCGGCGGGGCGTGACGCGGGGGCGCTCGGGGACTGGCCGTGGCGGGTGGGGCTGTTGGACGACGAGCCCGTCGCGGGTCAGTGGGCCGGCGCGGGCGCGCGGCTGTTGGCGCTGGCGGAGGGCGCGCTGGGCGCGCGGCTGCCACGGGAGCAGGTGGAGTGGGGCTGGCTGGTCTCGGCCGAGGTGGGGGCCGTCTCCCCGCCGGCGCCGCCGGTGGGCATCGGCCCCGGTGTCTCAGCGCCGGGGCGCGGTCGGCCGCAGGGCGTGGCGGCGGGGCCGGGGCTCGGCGGGCCCCGGCCCGAGGGGGCGGTGTCGTGACCGGGTCGGTGGCGGGCGTGTGGGCCCGGGGCGTGAGGCGTGTGTGGGCGTGGGGCCGCCGGTGGTGGGCCGGCCCGAGGTCAGTCGGGGGCCGGTCCCACGGAGCCCCGGGTGACGACCGGGCAGGGCAGCGCCGTTGTCTCGACGCGTGGCGGGGTGCCGGCCTCGACGGCGTCCAGGAGCAGCCCCGTGGCCACCTCCCCCATTGCCTCGTGGGGCAGGGCCACGGTGGTCAGCGGCGGATCGAGGAAGGCCGCCATGTGCTCCTGGTCGTCGTAGCCGACCAGCGACAGGTCGCCCGGCACGGACAGGCTGAGCCGGGCGGCGGCGAGCAACACCCCTGCCGCGACGCGGTCGTTGTAGCAGACGATGCCGGTGGGGCGGCGGGCCGCCGGCACCCCCTGGAGGAGTTGGAGCGCGGCCCGGTAGCCGCCGGCGATCTCGCCGCCGGTGCGGACGATGGTCTCGGGGGCGGCCCGGAGGCCGACGGTGCGCAGCGCGTCGCGGTAGCCGCGCAGCCGTTCGCCGGAGGCGATGTCGTCGAGGCCGCCGGCCAGGGCCAGTCGGCGGTGCCCGGCGTCGATCAGCAGCCGGGCGGCGGCCCGGCCGCCGGCCCGTTCGGCGGGGATCACGGCCGGCAGGGAGCCGTCCGCCGGCAGGCAGTTGGCCAGCACGGTGTGACACTGGTCCAGCCCGGCGGGCAGCCGCGCCCTGCGCAGCGACATCGCGGCGTAGATGATCCCGTCCACCCGGCGGTCCAGCAGTTCGGCGACGGCGGCGTCCTCGCGTTCCGGGGAGCCGGCCGAGTCCACGGTGAGCACGAGGTGTTGGCGTTCCCAGGCGGTGCGCATCGCGCCGCGCAGCAGCGCCCCGGCGAAGGGGGTGGAGGCGATGTGGTCGGTGACCATCCCGATCACGGCGGTGCGGCGCCGCCGCAGCCCCCGGGCGACGGGGTTGGGCCGGTAGTTCAACCGCTCGGCCGCGTCCCTGATGCGTGCCTGGGTCTCGGCGGAGAGGTTGCCCTCGGCCCGTCCGTTGAAGACGAAGGACACCGCCGTGTGGGAGACCCCGGCGAGCCTGGCCACGTCCCGCGAGGTCGGCCTGCGCCGCCCCGCGCCCTCACCACTGCCAGCCACCCCGGCATGGTATCCCGACCCGCGGCATCGGCCTTCGGACCGGCCTCGGGGCCAACGGCCCGGCCGGTCCGGCTCTCAGGCCGCCCGCCGGAGTTCGCGCAGCGCCCGTTTCTCCCGGCTGTCACGCCAGCCGGCGAGGCAGGGCGGCACCACGGAGAGCGCCAGGGCCAGCGGCATCGCCACCGTGAGCCATCCCGGCACAGAGGTGGTCTGGGTCTCCCGCCACTGCACCCACGCCATCGGCAGCAGGGCGACGCCGACCAGCGCGTTGGTGGTCAGCAGCGCCCTGGCCATCGCCCGGGCCGAAGCGGCGCTGGCGGGGCGGTTGTTGCCCACGGCCATGGCCTGGGCCCAGCGGTCCTTCGGCGCCGGCATCGCGTCCAGCGGGGTGGCCCGCAGCAGCCCCCACACGCAGCCGGTCAGCAGCGCGGTCAGCCCCGCGTAGACGAACACCGGGAGGAAGGCCAGTCCCACGCTCCGGTCGCCCCAGGCGTCCACCCCGCCCGGGCCGACGTGTTGGGGGATGCGCTCGGGCAGCTCCGGGTAGCGCACGATCCCCCAGAGCGCCATCCCGACCAACAACACCACGCTCGGCGCCGCCCACCACCAGAGCGCGCCCGCCCCCGTCCGTCCGCCGCGTTCCCTCGTGCCCATGTCCTGCCCCTACCCGAGCGCCTGTCCGCCACCCCTCCCGCGCCGACGGGCGGCCCCGGGCGCCCGGGAGCAGCCGGACACGCACCGGTGGGCGACCGTGCTGGCCTTCCGCCTGGCCCGGGCCGACCGCCCCGCCGCTCCCGGCCGTTCGCCGTTCCCGCCCGGGGGCTGGGCCCTGCGGGCGGGAACGGCGGGCGAGACGGGGCGAGGGAGCGGGCGTCAGAGGGTGCGTTCCAGCCGTTCGGCCAGCAGTTTGGCGAACCTGGCGGGGTCGGCCAGTTGGCTGCCCTCCGCCAACAGGGCCATCCCGTAGAGCAGTTCGGCGGTCTCGCCGAGGCCCGGGTCGTCGGCGTCGGTGGCGTGGGCCTTCCGCAGGCCGGTGACCAGCCCGTGCTCCGGGTTCAGCTCCAGGATGCGCTTGCTCTGCGGCACCTCCTGGCCCATGGCGCGGTAGAGGTTCTGGAGCGCGGGCGTCACATCGCCGGCGTCCGTGACCACACAGGCCGGGGAGACGGTGAGCCGGGAGGTGAGCCGCACCTCCTTCACCTCGTCCCTGAGGCGCTCGCCGAGCCAGGTCAGCAGCTCGGCGAACTCGGCGCGCTGCCGCTCCTTCTCCGCCTTCGCCTCCTCGCCCTGCTCCTCCTCGGCGTCCAGTTCGGCCTCGCCCTGGGCGATCGAGCGCAGCTGCTTCCCCTCGAACTCGGGCACGGCCCCGACCCACACCTCGTCGACGGGGTCGGTCAGGATCAGCACCTCAAGGCCCTTGGCCTGGAAGGCCTCCAGGTGCGGCGAGTTCTCCACGGCGGTCCTGGACTCGCCGGTCATGTAGTAGATGTGCTTCTGGCCCTCCTTCATCCGCTCGACATACCGCGCGAGCGTGGTCAGTCGCTCCTTGTCGTGGGTGGAGACGAAGGAGCAGATCCTGAGGATCGCGTCGCGGTTGTCGGGGTCGTTGAGCAGGCCCTCCTTGACGACGCGCCCGAACTCCCGCCAGAAGGTGGTGTAGTTCTCCTCCCGGTTCGCCATCATCTCCTTGATGGTGGAGAGCACCTTCTTCACCAGCCGGCGGCGCATCAGCTGGATCTGGCGGTCCTGCTGGAGGATCTCCCGGGAGACGTTGAGCGACAGGTCCTGGGCGTCCACCACGCCCTTGACGAAGCGCAGGTACTCGGGGACGAGCGCCTCGCAGTCGTCCATGATGAAGACGCGCTTCACATAGAGCTGCACCCCGCGCTTGTTGGCCTGCGAGAACAGGTCGTGTGGCGCGTGCGCGGGCAGGAACAGCAGCGACTGGTACTCGAAGGTGCCCTCGGCCCGCAGCTGGATCGTCTCCAGCGGGTCGGTCCAGTCGTGGCTGATGTGCTTGTACAGCTCGTGGTACTCCTCGTCGCTGACCTCGCTGCGCGACCTGGCCCACAGGGCCTTCATGGAGTTGAGCGTCTCGGGCTCCGGGGCCTTCTCGCCGCCCTCGGCGTCCTCGGCGTCCTCCGTCTCCGACGCCTTCTCGGCCTTGGGCGCCTCGGTGACCATCCGGATGGGCCAGGTGATGAAGTCGGAGTACCGCTTGACGATCTCCCTGACCTTCCAGGGCGAGGTGTAGTCGAAGAGCTGGTCCTCGGCGTCCTCCGGCTTGAGCCGCAGGGTGACGGCGGTGCCTTGGGGCGCGTCCTCGACGGTCTCGACGGTGTAGCCGCCCTCGCCCGTGGAGGACCAGCGGGTGCCCTGGCTCTCCCCCGCCTTGCGGGTGACCAGACTGACCTCGTCGGCGACCATGAAGCTGGAGTAGAAGCCGACGCCGAACTGTCCGATCAGCCCCTCGGCCGCGGTCTCGTCCTTGGCCTCCTTCAGCCGCGCCAGCAGCTCGGCCGTGCCCGACTTGGCGATGGTGCCGATGAGTTGGACCACCTCGTCCCGCGACATCCCGATGCCGTTGTCCCGCACGGTGAGGGTGCGAGCCTCCCGGTCGGGCTCGATCTCGATGTGGAGATCGTCCACCTCGGCGTTGAGCGAGTCGTCGCGCAGCGACTCGATGCGGAGCTTGTCCAGCGCGTCGGAGGCGTTGGAGATCAGCTCGCGCAGGAAAACGTCCTTGTTCGAGTAGATCGAGTGGATCATCATCTGGAGGAGCTGGCGCGCCTCTACCTGGAACTCGAACGTCTCGGTCGGCATGGTCGTGGATTCCTCACGTCTGTCGCACGGTTGTGGAAGCCTGGCGCCCCCCGCGTCAGGTGCCGGCGGGGGCCACCGTCAGTGATGTTAGGCGAGGTCACCGCCGTCCATCGGGCCTTCCCTACGGGTCGGGGCGGTGCCGGCGCCGTCAGCGGTCGCGGACCGCCGCGAGGTACGCGCCGATCGCGTCGCGGTTGCGGGTCAACAGCTCGATGCGACGGGTCATCGCGTCGCGCTCGCGCTCCAGCAGGGCGAGCATCTCCGGGGTGGCGTCGGTGAAGTGGATGTCCCGTGGCCGGTTCAGGCAGGGCAGGATCTCCCGGATGATCCGGGTGGGCAGCCCCGCGTCGAGCAGTCCACGGATCTGCTGGACGCGGTCGACGAACTCCTCCCCGTAGGCGCGGTAGCCGTTGGCGCAGCGCTGGGGGGTGATCAGGCCCTGCTCCTCGTAGTACCGCAGCAGCCGCCGGGAGGTCCCGGTGCGCTCCGCCAACTCCCCTATCCGCATGGGTTCTCCCGCATGTGACGCGGCTCACCGCCGTCGGGCTTTACCTTCACACGAGTGTGAGGGTTCGACGATGGGCCGGGCAAGCCGCCGCAGACGCAGACCACGAAGGGACGGCTCCCGTGTCCGACATCTCCCCCGCCGCCGAACCTCGCGCCGCCGAGCCCCGGGCCGCCGACCCCGCGCCCCCGGAGCCCGAGGGGCCCGAGGGCCACGGCCACCAGCGACTCTACGACTACAGCCCCATCGTCGAGCGGCCGCCGCTGCGCTGGCCCGGCGGGGCCAGGGTGGCGTTCCATGTGGCGCTGAACGTGGAGCACTACCGCGTGGACCGCCCCGCCACCAGCATCTTCCCCGACACCGCGCCCCTGGTGCCCGACCCGCTCAACTACGGCTGGCGCGACTACGGTCCGCGCGTCGGCTTCTGGCGGGTGCTGGAGATCCTGGACCGGCACGGGGTGCGGGCCAGCGTGATGCTCAACTCCGAGGCGGGCCAGCGCTATCCCGCGATCGTGCGGGCCGGCCGGGAGCGCGACTGGGCCTGGGTGGCGCACGGCAGGAACAACTCGACGTTCCAGGCCGGCATGGAGCGCGAGGAGGAGCGCCGCTATCTCGCCGGGGTGGTGGCGGACATCGAACGGGCCACCGGTCGGCGGCCGCGTGGCTGGCTGGGGCCGGCGCTGACCGAGACGTTCCACACCCCGGAGCTGCTGGCCGAACTGGGCCTGGATTACCTGCTCGACTGGACCAACGACGACCAGCCGTACCCGCTGCGGGTGCCGGGGATGTGGGGCGTCCCGTACTCGGTCGAGCTGAACGACATCACCCTCTTCGTCGGCGGCCGGGTCAGCGGCCCGGAGTTCGTGCGGATCGTCCGCGACCAACTGGAGCGGCTGCTCGCCGAGTCGGCGGGCGGCGGCCGGGTGTTTCCGCTGGCGCTGCACCCGTTCGTGATCGGCCAGGCGTTCCGCTCGCGCTATCTCGACGAGGCGCTCGCCCTCGTCGCCGGCCATCCGGACGTCTGGCTGACGACAAGCGACGAGATCGCCGCCCATGTTCAGGGGGCGCCGGCGTCTCCGGCGGCCGCCTGACCGGTTTGGCGCGCGCCCCGCGCCCCGGCTGACCAGGGCCGGAGGCCCTGTCCGGCCAGGGTCTCCGGCCCCCACGGACCGAACCCTTCACGGCTCCACGACCGTTCGATCTCCACACCCTCCCCGAACGACCATAAGTTAGGTTAGCCTCCCCTAACTATCCCCTGTGGTCCGCGAGAGAGCCGAGGGCCCCGTGACCGTCCACATCCACCGCGACAGCTGGGGCATCCCCTCGCTCAGCGCGGACAGCGCCCGAGAACTGGCCTACGCCCAGGGCCGGTTGGCCGCCCAGGACCGTGCCTGGCAACTGGAGATGGAACACCGCAGGCTGCGCGGAACGTGCGCCGCCGTCCTGGGTCCGCCCGCCCTGGACTGGGACGTGCTGGTGCGCCGCGCCCAACTCGCCCAGACCGCACGCCGTTGCCTGCTCGCCCTCGACGACGCCACCCGCGACTGGGTCACCGCCTACACCGACGGGGTCAACTCCGCGCTGCCCGAAGCGGCGCGCCGCGCGCCGGAGTTCGTCGCCACCGGGACGCCCCCCGGCCGCTGGCAGCCCTGGGTCCCGCTGGGCGTCTGGCTCGCCACCCACCTGTTCTTCGCCGGCCTGCCCGCCAAGCTCTGGCGCGCCGAGGTCACCCGCCGCCTGGGCCCCGAGGCCGTCGCCTGGTTCACCGCCGGCACCCCGGGCACCGCCGGCAGCAACGGCTGGCTGCTCACCGGCGACCGCACCGCGACCGGCGCCGCGCTCCTCGCCGGCGACCCCCACCGCTACGCCGAGGACCCGGGCTGCTACCAGCAGATACGCCTGGTCTGCCCGGAGTTCGACGTGCTCGGCCTCGCCGTCCCCGGCGTCCCCGGCCTGCCGCACTTCGGCCACGCGGGCACCGTCGCCTGGGCCATCACCCACGCCATGGCCGACTACCAGGACCTCTACCGGGAACGGCTCCGCCGCACCGACGACGGCGCCGAGGCGCTCGGCCCCAACGGCTGGGAGCCCGCACTCCACGGCCTGGAGACGGTGACCGTGGCCGGCGCGGCGCCCGTGACCATCGACGTGTGGGAGACCGAGCGCGGCCCGGTGCTCTTCGGCGGCCCCGAGGACGCCGAGGCGTTCAGCCTGCGCCATGTTCCCCGCGTCACCGCCCGGTTGGGCTTCGCCACGTTGCCCAGGCTGCTGCGGGCCAGAACGGTGGCCGATGTGGACGCGGCCTGCGAGGACTGGGTGGAACCGGTCAATGTGCTGCTGGCCGCCGACACCGAGGGCGGCACGCTGCACCGGGTCGCCGGCCGCGTTCCCGTCCGCGACCCCGAGAACCGGCTGCGCCCGGTGCCCGCCTGGGACGCCCGCCACGCCTGGCGCCCCGACGCCTACGAGCCCGCGCCGCGCGCCGAGGTCGCCGGGGGCCTCGCGGTGATGGCCAACGAGCGTGGGCTCGCCGCCCCGCTGGGCGTCGAGTTCCTGCCGGGCCACCAACACCGACGCATCACCGAGCTGTTGCGGCCACGACGGGACTGGACGGCCGACGAGACGGCCCGAGTGCACGGCGACACCCTCTCCGGCGGCGCCCCCGCCATGCTCGACCGGCTGGCCGACCTCGACGGGCTGAGCCCGGCGGCCGAGGCCCTGGCCGGGCGGCTGCTCGCCTGGGACCGGCGGATGGACGCCGACTCCCACGACGCCGCCGCCTACGCCGCGTTGCGCGCCACCTGCGCGCGCCGGCTCGCCGCGCACCCCACGTTCGCGCCCCTGGCGACCCTGAGCACCGAACCGCTCGGCACCCGTCCCGAAGCCCCCGGTCCCTCCTCCGGCCGGCCCGGGCCGCGCTGCCCCGCGCCGCTGCGGCCCTGGCTGGAGCTGGGGCCCCGGATCGCGTTCGCCCTGGAGACCCTGCTCACCCCGGGCGTGGTGCCCGACCTCGACCCCGCCGCCCTCGTCCGCGAGGCGCTGGAGGCGGTCGCCAACGAGGGGGCGGACCACGGAACGTGGGGCGAACGCCACCGCCTCGCCCTGTGGCGCCCGCTGCCCTCGACGAACGGTCCGGCCCTGGACGTGCCGCTGGCCGGTGACCACGACTGCGTGTTGGCCACCGGCAGCGTCCCCGGGGTCACCGACACCAGCGCCCGCTGCCCGGTCGCCCGCTACGTCTGGGACCTGGGCGACCGCACGCGCAGCCGCTGGATCGTTCCACTCGGCGCGCACGGCACCGCCGACCACCCCCACCACCACGACCAGACGCCGCTCTGGGCCGCAGGCCGCCTCCTCCCCGTCGAGACGGAGCCGGCGCGCCTCACCCACGAGGCGAGCCTCGCCGTCGGCCGGGACACCGCCGTTCCCCGAACTCCCGCCTACGAACGCGACGTTCCCGGCTTCGGCACGGTGCGCCTCGTCCCCGTCGATCCCGTCGCCGACCTGGCGCTGCTGCACGGCTGGGTGACGGAGGAACGCGCCGCGTTCTGGGGCATGGTCGGCGCCGAGCCGATCGAGGTGCTGGAGATCTACGAGTACCTCGACGCGCTGCCCAGCCACCACTCCTACCTGGTGCACCGCGACGGCGTGCCGGTCGGCCTCTTCCAGACCTACGACCCGGCGGCCGACGAGGTGGGCGCCCACTACCCGGTGGCCCCCGGCGACCTGGGCGTCCACCTGCTGCTGGCCCCGCCCAGGGGCCCGCTGCGCCGGGGCTTCACGGGCGGGCTGATCCCGTGCCTGATCGAGTTCGTCTTCGCCGATCCGCGCGTGCGGCGCATCGTGGCCGAGCCCGACCTGGGCAACGGCCCGGCGGTCGAACGCGCCCTGCGCACCGGCCTCCTCCTCGGCCCGGTCATCGAACTCCCCGACAAACGCGCCCGGTTGGCCTTCCTCACCCGCGAGGCCGCACGGGAACGAGCCCCGGCCGCATGGGAACGAGCACCGGCGGCACGGGAACCGGGCGCGGCCGCACGGGAACGGGGATCGGCGCGCGGGTGAGCGACGGCGGCGGCCGGGGAGACGTCAGAGGCTGGTGAGCAGTTCGTCCAGCGGAGCGGGCACCCGGTCCTGGTCGAGCGCCTCGACCAGGACCCGGCCATAGCGGATCTTGCGACCCGACTTCGTGCCGATGAAGCGCCGCAGCCGCTGCCCGGCGTCGCGATCCCGCTGCGCCGGCTGGCGGAGAAAGATCTGGAGTGCCCGCAGTTCGCCCTCCTCCCTGACCAACTCCTCGACACGCGTCACGCCCAGCGCCCGGATCAGCTCGTCCTCCAGGTCCGCCGCGCAGACGAAGAACGACTGCCGCGCCCCGTCGACCGGCCCCAGGGCGCGGGCGTAGTAGGGGCGTTCCGCCTCGTCGCACAGCCCCAGCAGGCGGAGGCCCAGACCGGGTGCGCCGAGCAGGCCGGCGAACCGTCCGACGCTCATCGCCCCGCCCATCGACAGCAGGCAGATCCCCTCGTCCGCCAGGTTCCGACCCCGGCGTTCGGCCAAAGCGCCGACCGCCTCGACATCGCTCGGGCCCTCGACCAGGACGACCGCCCGCACGGGCAGCCGCGCGGCCAGCTCGTGCACCGGCTCGCCGGGGCCGCCGGCCACCCATGCGACGACCGCTTCCCGGAACGCGTCCATATCAGCCATGGGACGAGTCTCCGCCCCGCCCGGCCGAGCCGGTAGGGAATTACCGTCCGCGCGGCGCCGAACGACGAGCCTGACCGCGCGCGGCGCGCGGTGGCGCCGCGCCCGCCGGGGGCATCCTCACTCCGGGGGGCCGCCCCGGAACACCGCACGCCGAGGCGCGCCCTGGACTGGCGCTCTAGTGGCCACCCTCACTCTGGTGAACTGATACGACCAACACGCTCCCCGCACCGCACCGAGCCCCGAGCCCGCCCGATCCGCTCCCCGACTCCCCGCCACCCGCCCCGACCGACCCCGACCGACCCCGACCGACCCCGACCGAGAGGAACCCTCTTGTCCGCCGATCACTCCGTCGTGCTGTCCGTCGAGCCGTTCGTCTCGCTCTCCGTCACACCCCCTCGCGCCACCGCACCCGCACCCGCGTCCTCGAGGGGGAACACCCTCACCGCGAGGGCCCGGGCGACGCGGGCGGGAGGTGCCCGATGACCGCCGGCGAACAGCTCGACGCGCGGCACCTGACCGGCGAGGCGTTCAAGTCGGTCTTCCGTCGGCACCCGGCAGGGGTGGCCGTGATCGCCATGTCGCACGAGGGGCGGCCGGTCGGCTTCACCGCCACCTCGGTCATCTCCGTCTCGGCCGAACCGCCGCTGCTCGCCTTCTCGTTGGCGGCCACCTCCTCGTCCGCCCCGGCGATCGCCGCCGTCGACACCCTGACCGTGAGCCTGCTCGCCGACCACCAGGACGACGTCTCGGCCCGCTTCGCCACCCGGGGCGTTGACCGCTTCGCGGCCGGCGGCTGGTTCACGCTGCCCACCGGGGAGCCCGTGATCGAGGGCGCGCACTCCTGGATTCGCGCCCGCGTGCTGGAGCGCACGCCGGTGGGCGGCAGCTTTCTGATATCGCTGCTCGCGCTCCAAGCGGAAGTGCGCCCCGATGCCAGTCCCCTGGTCTTCGTCGATCGCACCTATCACCGACTCGGCCCCGAAACCGCCATCTGACAAACCACGGGAACATCGAGAACCACGGGGAGGATCGGTTTAGTCCACACGGTGCGCGCCATTCTCCACATCAATTCTGCTGTGGAGGAACGTTTTCCACGGGGCCATTCCCATCGTCGTGTAAAACATGGCCAGCGCGCGCGACTTCGCCTTGACATGAGCGCCACCCGGGGATTAGTTTACCGGTTAAGTAAGCGCTTGCTTATCAGTGGCTTTCCCCGCCCCAGCCCCGGGACGAGAAAAGTAAAGCAACAACCGAGATCTTTCGGAGAATGATCGGAACGCGGCCCACCCAGGGGCGCGTTCCCCCGAGGGACCTCGCCCCAGCGGAGCCCAACGCCGGTCGCGTCCGACCAGCCCCCGGACCGGCCGGGGTCCGGCTCTTCCCCGCGCGTCCGCACGTTCCGTCCGGGCGCGCGGGGCCCTTTCCCGGGTTCGTGTGGAGCTTCAGGCCGGCGGGCGCGATCCGACGAAGAGGGTGCGTTCGGCCCCGCCCTGTTCGGTGACGGTGGTCGCCGCGAACCCGGCCTCCGCCAAGAGCCGTTGCCACTCCGCCACCGGAAAGAGGCCGGTGTGGTGCGCCTCGTGCACCAGCCGCACCGAGCCGTCGGCGGCCCGCAGGGTGAAGCTGTAGTCGGTGCGCACGGTCGTCGCGCCCGGCGCGGGCGGCAGGCTCCACTCCAGATACCGCACGCCGCTGCCGTCGGGGGCGTCGCTCCCGCCGCAGTCCGTGACCGGCTCATAGGTGTCGGCGACATGGTCGGGAAAGAAGACCGCGACCCCGCCGGGCCGCAGATGCGCCCAGGCCGTGCGGAACGTCGCCGCCAGGTCCTCGGCCGTGGTCATGTAGTCGATGGCGTCGTGCACCAGCACCGCGTCGAACGCCCGCCCGAGCCGCAACTCCCGCATGTCGCCCGCCAGATGCTCGACGTCCGGGTTGACCGCGCGGGAGACGGACAACATCGCGGGCGAGAGGTCGACCAGCGTCAGGGTGAAGCCGTCCCGCAGATGGCGCGCCAGATGGCCGCCGCCGCTGCCCAGCTCCAGCACCTCGCGCACCGGGCGGGCGGCGAGCGCGAACAGCTCGGCGGCGGTCGCCGCGTCCTCCTCGTAGACCTCGACCGGCGAGATCAGCGGCCACCAGGGGGCCAGTTCGCCATAGAGCCGGAGGGTCGTCCCGCTCGCGGTCGTCATCGCTGCTCCCACCGCCGGCCGTCGCTTCGTCCTGGTCGGATGCCGTCGCCGGCATCCGACCAGGATCGTAGCCCGGAGGCCCAAACCACCGGGGCCCGGGGACCGGGGG
Organism: Streptomyces triticirhizae; assembly: GCF_003696235.1. Taxonomy (GTDB): domain Bacteria; phylum Actinomycetota; class Actinomycetes; order Streptomycetales; family Streptomycetaceae; genus Streptomyces; species Streptomyces triticirhizae. The sequence goes on along the minus strand of NZ_RFFJ01000011.1, from coordinate 17,998 downwards.
ACGCCTCCGGTCCCCGGGCTGTCGGGGTGGAACGGGGTGGAACGGGGGGAACGGGGTGGAACGGGGGCGAACGGGCCGGTCGGGGCCCGGAGTTCGGCACCGGCCTCGGCTCACCGCGCCCGACCGGGCTTCCCCGGCCGGGCCACGGCGCCCGTTCCGGCCCGCGTCACCCGTCCCGGCTAGGAGAGAAAGCCGGCGAGGTCCGAGCCGACGGCTCGCACCAGGGACACGGCCTGGGTGGAGACGCTGGCCACGGCCGAGGTCCTGGCCTCGGTCGCGTGCCCGGCGTGGCTGGCGTGGCTGGCGTGGCTGACCTCGGCGGCGTCCGCCTCGTACGCTGCCGCGACCTCCTCCGCGCTCAGGGTCTCGTCGCCGAAGGTGACCTGGCCGTTGCCGCCGTCGAAGACGACATCGGAGCAGGAGTAGAAGTTCTCCTGGCTGTCGGAGCGAATCCAGTGCACGAAGATGATGTGCTGGCCGGAACGGTTCGGCAGCTGGACGTTCCAGTAGTAGTGCCCGCCGTCGGTGCCGACGCCACCGCGCTGGGGCGGGTTGGTCACGGAGCTGATCTGCTCCAGGTCACCCCAGCCCAGGGGCTGGTTCGGCGACCAGCCGCTCTTGGTGATGTAGACGTTGAACTGCCCCGGGTGGTGCGCCCAGTTGCTGTGCTGCAACTCGATGTTGGCCCCGGAGGACAGGTGCGTGGTGGGCCAGTCGCTGCGCACGGCGTTGTACGCCGAGAAGTCGAACGGGCCACGGTTGCCGCCGCTGCACAGCGTGCCGTCGGGGATGTAACCGGTCGTCCGGCCGCCGCCGTTGGAGTCCAGCACCGCGAACCAGTTGTACAGCGGGCCGGTGCCGCTCTGCTGGACGGCCGCCGCGCAGGCCGGGTTGGACGGCATCTGGGTGCCGCTGTTCTCCTGGAGGTCCAGGTAGCACAGGTAGGTCCGGGCTCCGGGGAGGGTGGTGGAGCCGTGGGCCGAGGCCGGGGAGGGAAGGGAGGCGATCAGAAGAGCGAACAGCCCCGCTCCCAGCACGCTGAGAAAGCGGAACTTCGCGGTCGCCCTGGGTCTCCGACCGGTCGATTCGTTGGACACGGGTACTCCTTAGATGAAGAGTCGTCTCCCGAGAAGGGCAACCGGGGGCACCAACTCCACCCGGATTCCGGGGTCGAGCCGGTGCACCGACGGCCCGTCGTCGGTGTTGCTGCCGCGCATGGGAGCGCTCCCGTAGCGGAAGGTAGCCCGGCTTCCAGCCGTCCGTAAGCTCCGCTTCCGGCCGTTGCCACCGCGAAAGCGATGCTTTTCGGCCAGTTTCAGTCCTGGCCTGGCGAACGGCCCGTGGCCTCACCGACCAGACGCCGGTCCACGCCCTCGAAGTGCGCCACCACCCGCTCGCCGTCGGGCGTCACCCACAGGTGACAGACGAGCGGCGGGCGTCGCACGATCACCAGCGCGAGCGACGCTGCCCGGTACGCGACCAACGCCCCGACCAGCCGCTCCAGTTGCGGCGCGGCGGCGGCGCGGCGGCGGGTCGCGCCGCGCAGGCGCCGCCGATAGACACGCAGCCAGTGGCCGGTACTGGCCACGTGGCCCGTGAGGCTCGCGTCCGGCCCCGCCCGCAGCGACACCACCCACGGGCGGACCGCGACTCCGCGCGCCCCGCCGTACGCCGCCAACGCGTCGGCCACCCGCCCCGCCGCGAACACGACCCGTTCACCCACCCGACTCCACCCCCGAGCCCGTGGCCGGAACCCCCCACCCATAAAAATGCTCCAGCGTCCGGGGACGCAGGGTCAGGCCGGCCGCGAACTGGTCGATCGCCTCCGCCAGCCCCGTCACGGGCGTGTCGCTGCCCCAACGCGAGGTGAGGCGCAGCACGCTCCGTGAGCCCCCCTGGGCGGTGAAGTAGGAGACCACGCAGGTCAGTTGGACGAACACGTCCGGGAAGGGCTCGTACTCGACCTCCTCGTACAGCCGGCACGCGGGCCCCGCCGGCAGCTCCAGAAGCGTGGTCTCCGCCACCAGGGTGTCCAGCCGGCCGGGACGTCCCATGATCTGGTTGATCTCGCGCAGGGAACCGCGGCTCTTGCCGAAGGGGGCCCACACGGTATGCACGCTTGGCACCACCACCCCCAGGAATCGGGGGCGCTCATGAGGAACGCACACTGCGGAGGGCCCCGCACGGGGGACTCCATGGCCCCATGGGTCCGCCACACGAAGGGGGCGACCGCCTTCGTGTAACGGCGGTTCCGCCATCCACCCCGGGCGGCGACCTGTCGCGTCACGACCCTCACACCGTCGGGGTCGTGCGTGTCCAGGCCGATCCAGTCGTCCGTGGGACAGGTCAGGACCGGCACCACGCTCGCCATCAGCTTCCTCCCTCACGATCCGAGGCGCCAGCCGATCCGACCCGTCTGGCGGTGAAGCTCTCCGCGATGCGGTCCCGGCCCCCGTCGGGCCTCGTCGCCTCGGTCCAGCGCAGGGAGTCGGCGATGGCGTCGAACATGTCGGCCAGAGGATCGACCAGTTCGGGGATCGGTGTGCTGAACGTCAGCACGAGCCATCCGCCGGAGTTGGGGATGGGGAGGTGGAAGTCAACGAGGGTGTTGGGCCGTTCGGGACGTTGTCCCAGCTCCCGGGTGTCGTCCGAGGTCTCCTGCCGTCGGCAGCGCACCGCCTCGCCGGCGGGGAGCGTGACCACGGAGACGTCTGCCGTGGGGCCCTGCCTCTCCCGGACGGCGTTGGCCATCCACTCCACGGGCATCCTGGGCCGCCCGTTCGTCGCCTGCGGGAACGGTCTGGGCGACCGGGGCCCGCACCGAGCGTTCGCGCCGCGCCTCGTCGCGCAGGGGAACGCGGAACCAGTCCTTGGGAGTGATCAGTTGGTAGTGCGACGGCGCGGCCGGTGGGCGCGTCATCCCCGCCGTCGTCCCCCCGGCACGCCCCCGGCCGCCGCATTCATGCCCTCTGTCCTCATGTGGCCCCCCACATCGCATCCGTCACACCGTGCGCGATGCGAACCTACCCCCCGTCGTCACGCAGAGCAACAACTCAGGCGGAATGAGTGACATGAGGCCGAAAGTCGTCACCCGGTGACCGGTCCCCACCCCGGAGAGTCACCGGAACGACCGGCTTTTCAAGCTCCACCTATAGGATTAGGGTTTGCACCTATAACCTTTAGGCACGTGAGACCCGTCGGAGGAAGAGAGGGCTGGCCGTGGGGCGTGTGGGGCTGAGCGCGGAGCGGTTGACCAGGGCGGGGGCGGAGTTGGCCGACGAGGTCGGGTTCGAGGCGGTGACGGCCTCGGCGCTGGCGCGCCGGTTCGGGGTGAAGGTCGCCAGTCTCTACTCGCATGTGCGGAGTTCCCAGGACCTCAGGACCAGGATCGCGCTGTTCGCGCTGGAGGAGATGGCGGACCGCGCGGGCGAGGCCGTGGCCGGGCGGTCGGGGCGGGACGCGTTGGCGGCGTTGGCCAACGTCTACCGCGACTACGCCCGCGAACACCCGGGACGCTACGCCGCCGCCCAGCTGCGGCTCGACCCCGCGACGGCCGCCGCCAGCGCGGGCGTTCGGCACGCGCGGCTGACCCGCGCCATCCTGCGCGGCTACGACCTGGACGAACCCGACCAGACCCATGCGGTCCGGCTGCTGGGCAGCGTCTTCCACGGCTACGTCAGCCTGGAGTTGGGGGGCGGTTTCAGCCATAGCGCGCCCGACACCGACACGACGTGGGCCAGGACCCTCGACGCGCTCGACGCGCTCCTCCGCAACTGGCCCGCGCCCCCGCCCACCACCTGACGGCCCTGCCGCGCCCGGCGCCCCTCGGCACCGCCGTCCTTTCCGTTCCGTTCCGCAGACGAGAGCAAGCACCGCCCATGACCACACCGCTGACCACCACGTCCGTCCCCGACCTCGCCCCCCTGCTGCGCGGGGCGCTCGAACTGGAGCGCACGGCGCACGGCGTGCTGCCGCACCGGCTGCCCGCGCGGGCGCGCGCCCAGTGCGGTGACCCGCAGCTGGCGATGGTCGAGTCCCAACCCGCCGGCGTGCGGCTGGCGTTCCACACCGCCGCCACGGTCGTCGAACTCGACACCCTTCCCACCAAGCGCCGCTACCCCGGCACCCCGCCGCGCCCCGACGGCGTCTACGAGCTGCTGGTCGACGGCCGCCTCGCCGCCCGCGCCACGGCCGCCGGCGGTCACACCCTCGTCCTCGACCTCGCGACCGGCGCGACCGAGCACCGGCCCGGCGCCCCCGTCACGCTCCGCTTCGCGGAGCTCCCGGCGCGGCCGAAACGCGTCGAGATCTGGCTTCCGCACAACGAGACGACGGAGCTGGTCGCGCTGCGCGCCGACGCGCCCCTGGCGCCGGCCGACGACGGCGACCGGCCGGTGTGGCTGCACCACGGGAGTTCGATCAGCCAGGGGTCCAACGCGACCCGGCCCACCGGCACCTGGCCGGCGGTGGCCGCCGCTCTCGGCGGCGTGGAGCTGGTCAACGTGGGCCTGGGCGGCGGCGCGCTGCTCGACCCGTTCACCGCCCGCGCGCTCCGCGACGCCCCCGCCGATCGCATCAGCGTCAAGATCGGAATCAACGTGGTCAACGCCGATCTGATGCGGCTACGCGCCTTTGGCCCTGCGGTCCATGGCTTTCTCGACACGATCAGGGACGGTCATCCAACGACGCCCCTGCTGGTGGTCTCGCCGCTGTACTGCCCGATCCACGAGGAGACGCCGGGGCCGTGCGCGTTCGACACGGAGGCGCTGGCCGCCGGCCGTCTCACGTTCCGCGCGACCGGTGACCCGGCCGAGACCGCCGCCGGCAAGCTCACCCTGGCCGTGATCAGGAACGAACTCGCCCGCATCGTCGCGGAGCGCGCCGCCACCGACCCGCACCTCCACCATCTCGACGGCCGCACCCTCTACGGCGAGGCCGACGCCGCCGAACTCCCCCTCCCCGACAACCTCCACCCCGACCCCGCCACCCACCACCGCATCGGCGAACGCTTCGCCCGCCACGCCTTCGCCCACGACGGACCGCTCGCGGTCGACGGGAGGGTTCGCAACCCCTGTTGAGAACGTCGGAAGCGGCTACAGAAGCCCGTTGTGCTTGGCCCAGTCGAGGAACCGCCCTCTCGCGCAGGGGTACCGCGCACCGGATTCGAGGAGCGCGTCGACCAGGGTGGCGGCGACATACTCCGTCGTGTGCCCCTCACTGACTCGCTGTGGCTATGACGCGCAGCGAGCCCCAGACGCCCGGGGGAGGAAGCAGGAAGTTCTCGGCGAACCGGTCGATGAGTCGCTCACGCTCATCCCGACCCGCCGCCACCCCGGCGTCGCTGTGGTGGGCGTCCGCTCGAACCGTTCCAGGGATGCCAGGTGGCGGGCGCGGGTGCGGCGGATGAGGGGGTGGTGGGGAGAGCGCCGGGCAGCTTCGCGCACGCTCGTTCCTCCTCCCCCGTAGCCGGTCCCGGTCCGGTCGCCGGGCCGGGCCGGGCCAGGCCGGGCAATCACGGTCTCATCCAACCAAGTTCGGTGCGGATGTCACAGACGGCCGTCGTTCTCCGTCGTCCGGAAGGGCCGGGGCGGTAAGAGGGGTACGCGGTCGTGGTCGTCGAGTGGGGCCGCGTTCCGGCCGTTGTTGTTCTCCATTGCCTACGGGATGACCGGTTCTGTCAGGGACGCCGAGGACATCGTGCAGGACGCGCTGGTGGGGCTGGTGTGGGCCCGGCGGCGGGGGACGGCGGTCGAGGAGCCGAAGGCGTATCTGGCGCGGGCGGTCACGCGGTTGAGCATCAACCATCCGCGGTCGGCGCGGGTGCGGCGGGAGACCTATGTCGGGGCGTGGCTGCCGGAGCCGGTGGTGGCGCCGCTGGCGGGCGCCGCCGCGCAGCGGGGTCCGGCGGAGCACGCGGACCTGGCGCGGGGGCGGCGGCCGGCGCTCTTCAGAGAGGTGGTGCCGGGCGACTGACCGGGTCCGGCGGCGGGGCCGCCGCCAGCCGGCGCGCCTCGGCGAGGGCGGCGGCGTCGAGTGCGTCGACGGGTACGTCGAAGTCCTCGGCGTAGCCGTAGTCGGCGGCGAGGTGGACCAGCCGCCGGTCCAGGGCCGAGTCACGGGCGGCGAGGTCCACGGCGCGGAAGACGAACGCGGCCGGGGCCAGTTCGCCGCGCACGGTCATCGCGGCCAGGGCGGCGAGCGCGGCGGCCTCGGTCGCCGGGCCGGGTTCCGGCCGGTCCAGGCCGAGCTGGGTCGCGACCTCGGGGATGAGGAGGGGCACCTCATAGGGCGCTTCCCGGCGGGCGACGCCGGCCAACTCCCGGAGCGCGGGAGCGTCCAGGCCGGCGAGCAGGGCGGCGACGGCGGCGTCCACCAGGTCCTCGGAGGACAGCTCGCCGACGCCCCAGAGCGCCATCCGGTCGGCGAGGAGGCGCAACGGGGGGTCGGGCGGGGGCGGCGCGGGCTGGGCGGTCATGGGCCCATCGTGGCGGAACGGGGTCGGCCCGGCCAGCCGTTGGGCCCGGAACGTCCCGGGCCCCCTGGCGGCCGGGGGCGCGTTTTGGCACGCGCGTTCCGTATCGGGTGCGGCGGGGGCGTGGCCGCAGGTGGCGGGGGCGGGTAGGCTCGCGGGCCGGTTCCGGTGGCGGGGGTGGGAGGGAATCATGGTGGCGGACACGGGGAGCGAGAACGGGCAGCGCCTGCCGGGCCTGCGGCTGGACGAGCTGCTGGAGGAACTCCAGCTCCGCATCGACGCGATGCGCGGCACCAGGGATCGGGTGCACGGCCTGCTGGAGGCGGTGCTCGCGGTCGGCCGCGAGCTGGACCTGCCGCAGGTGCTGCGGCGGGTGGTGGAGGCGGCGACGGTGCTGGTCGACGCCGAGTACGGGGCGTTGGGCGTGATCGGCCCCGACGAGCGGCTGAGCGCGTTCCTGACCGTCGGCGTGGACGCCGAACAGGCCGCCGCCATCGGCCCGTTGCCGTCCGGGCACGGCATCCTGGGCGAGCTGATCCGGCACCCGGAGCCGCTGCGGCTCCCCGACCTGGCGGCGCACCCGGCCTCGCACGGCTTCCCGGCGAACCATCCGCCGATGCGCTCGTTCCTCGGGGTGCCGATCCGGGTGCGGGACGAGGTCTTCGGAAACCTCTATCTGACCGAGAAGCGCGGCGGGCAGGACTTCGACGCCGAGGACGAGTCGGTGCTGGCGACGTTGGCGGTCGCGGCCGGGGTGGCGATCGAGAACGCGCGGCTGTACGAGGAGTCGCGGAACCGACAGCGGTGGCTGGAGGCCAACGCGGAGGTGGTGGGCAGCCTGCTGTCCGGCGCGGAGGAGCGCGAGGTGTTGGAGTTGCTGGTGGCGCACGCCCGGCGGATTCTGGACGCCGATCTGGGGGTGTTGTGCGTGCCGGCGCCCGAGGAGGAGGCGGGGGTGCGGATCAGCGTCGCCGACGGTCCCGGCGCCGCCGAGGCGCGGCGCGCGGCCGGGCGGGGGTTGGCGGCCGCGGTGGGCCGGGCCATGGCGGAGGGCGGGCCGGTGGTCGAGGCGGACCTCGACGGCGGGGAGGGAACGGCCGAAGGGGACGGCGCCGACGGGGGCGGAACGGGCGACGGGGGCGGAACGGGAGTGGCCGGTTTGGGGCCGGCGCTCGCGGTTCCGATGCGCACCGGTGAACACGCCTGGGGCGCGCTGCTGTTGGCGCGCGCCCGGGGGCGCGCGAAGTTCGGCGCGGACGAGACCGAGCCGTTGCTGGCGTTCGCCGGACAGGCGGCCCTGGCCATGGAGCTGGCCGAACGACGGCGCTCCGCCGAGCAGGTGGCGCTTCTTGAGGACCGCGACCGGATCGCCCGCGACCTGCACGACCTGGCGATCCAACGGCTCTTCGCGACGGGGATGACACTCCAGAGCGCGGTGCGGTTCGTGGCGCATCCGCAGGCCGAGGAGCGGCTGTTGCGGGCGGTGGACGACCTTGATGAGACGATCCGGATCATACGTTCCACGATCTTCGGGCTGCGGGCGCACGAGACGGGTCCTGGCGCGCGGGGCCTGCGGGCGCGGCTGACGCGGATCGTGGAGGAGACGGTGCCCTCGTTGGGGTTCCGGCCCTCGCTGCGGATGGAGGGCCTCGTCGACACGGATGTGCCGGGCGAGGTGGCCGAACACGCGGTGCCGGTGCTGAGGGAGGCGCTGTCCAACGTGGCCCGGCACGCGCGGGCCGGCGCGGTCGAGGTCGCGGTCGTGGTGCGGGACCGGGCGTTGACGCTGACGGTGGCGGACAACGGGGTCGGCCTGAGCGACCCGGGCCACCACGGCGGGCTGCGCAACCTCGCCGAACGGGCCGAGCGGCTGGGCGGCGCGCTGACCGTGGAACGCCGGGAGACGGGCGGCACCCGGCTGCGCTGGCGGGTGCCGCTGCCCGTGGGGTGAGGCGCGGGGACCGGGTCAACGGGCGGGCGCCACCAGGGTGTTGTCGCCGGTGCGGCCGGCGAGGTAGTCGGCGACGTTGCCGGCCGTGGTGGCGACGATCTCGCCGACCGCGTCGCGCGTGAAGTACGCCTGGTGCGAGCTGACCAGCACGTTGCGGAAGGTCATCAGCCGGGCCAGCACATCGTCGGTCATCACGTCGAGCGAGCGGTCGAAGAAAAAGATTCCGGCCTCCTCCTCATAGACGTCGAGGCCGACCCCGTCGAGCCGGCCGGCGCGCAGCGTCTCCACCAGGGCCTGGGCGTCGATCAGGCCGCCCCGGCTGGTGTTGACCAGGATCGCGTCGTCCTTCATCCGCGCCAGCGCGGCGCGGTCCACCACGTGGTGGGTCTCGGGCAGCAGCGGCAGATGCAGGCTGATCAGGTCGGACTCGGCGAAGACCCGTTCCGGCGGGACATACTCCATGCCGAGCCGCTCGCAGGCGGGGTTGGGCGCGATGTCGTAGCCGAGCAGCCGCATCCCGAAGCCGGCGGCGATCCGGGCGAACGCCTCGCCGATCCGGCCGGTGCCCAGCACGCCGGCGGTGCGGCCGTGCAGGTCGCGGCCCATCAGCCCGTTGAGCCGGAAGTCGAACTCGCGGGTGCGGGTCACGGCCCGCACCACCCGGCGGTTGACGGCCAGGGCCAGCGCCCAGGCGAACTCGGCGACCGAGTGCGGCGAGTAGCCGGAGACCCGGGCGACGCCAAGACCCAGCTCGCGGGCGGCGTCGAGGTCGATGTTGTTGTAGCCGGTGGAACGTTGGGTGATCATGCGGGTGCCGCCCTCGGCGAGGCGGCGCAGCACCTCGGCGTCGAGGACGTCGTTGACGCCGGTGCAGATCACCTCGTGGCCGGCGGCGGTGGAGGCGGTGTCGCGGTCCAGGACCAGTTCCAGGCAGCGCAGCCGGTGCGGGGCGGGGAACGCGGCGGTCAGCAGCGGGCGTTCGTCGGCGGTGACGCCGTAGGCGACGATCTCCGTGGCGGCGGGCGGCTGGGCTTCGGGCTGTCGGGCTTCGGGCGGTGCCGGTTCCCTGTGGTCGTTCATGGTGGTCTCCGTCACGGGTGTCGGGGGTCTCCGGCTGGTCAGGGCTGCCGTTCCACAACCTGCCAGGTCGAGCGGCGCGGGCTGGGGACGCCGGCCGGGCCGTAGCCGATTCGGACCACCAGTTGAACGAAGCCGGCGGTGTCGGACGCGGCCGGGTCGACCAGGGCGGCCCGGAGGTCCGGCCACTCCAGCGCCTGGTGGAGCGGCGCGAGCCGCAGCGCGCGGGCGGTGGCGGTCAGCCAGACCCGCTCCAACGCCTGCCCCGCGCGCAGCCAGTCCACCCGGCGGTCGTGCCGGGTGGTGAGCAGCGCGATCAGCGGACGTTCCTCGAACGCGGCGGTGGGGCGCGGCTGTCGGGCGTCCGGGCCCGCGAAGTCCCGTGTCGGGACACGCCCGTTGGCGTCGCCCGGGCCGAGCGCGTCGGGCGGCACGCCGTCGCCCGTTCCCCGGCGGACCCAGGAGGCGGTCTCGGCGCGGCGCGCCCGGTCGCGGGCGTCGCGGCGTTCGGCCTCGGCGGTCAGCCGCAGCACCCGGGCGGTGCCGACGGCGTCGGGCACGACGAGGGTGGCGCCCTCCGCGTCGGCGGCGCGGGCGAGTTCGGCGACCCTGGGCGCGGCGGGGCGGCGGGTGAACGGCAGCCGGCTGGTGTGGCGGCGCCAGAGCGCGGCGTGCAGGTCGGGGTCGGGCAGCGCGGGCCCGTCGCGGCCGGCGCTCAGCGCGATCGTCGCCATCGCGCGGGGCTCGCGCGGCTCGGGCAGCAGGGTGACCTCGGTGCGCCAGCCGAGGTGGGCGGCGGCGGTCCGCACGTTGAACAGGGCGGCGCCGACGGAGAGATGGAGGGCGCGGCCGAGCGGGTCGATGCGGGACAGGCCCCGCTCGGGCGCGGCCCTCAGGTGCAGCGTGGCGGTGGCCGGGTCGAGCCGGAACCGCCAGGGTTGCGCGTTGTGCGGGGAGGGCGCGGCGGAGGCCGCCTCCACCAGGGTGGTGAGGGTGGCGGCGGTCAGGGCGTGGGTGGTGACCATGGCGGTCCTCCTCGGTGCCGGTGGGTCTCACCCCCGATCGTGGTCCGCGCGCCGGGCACCCGGGAGGGGCCGTTGGTCCCGACCGGCTGGGCCGCACGGACCCGAAGTGTGGCGCCGCGCCGGCCGGTCAGCCCTTGAGGCCGGTGAGGGTGATGCCCTCCAGAATGTGCCGCTGGGCGAAGAAGAACAGCAGGATGATCGGGGCGATCACGACGGTGGAGGCCGCCATCAGATAGCCCCACTGCGCGGTGTAGGAGCCCTGGAAGCCGGCCAGGCCGAGGGCCAGGGTGAAGCGGTCGGTGTCGGCGAGGTAGATCAGCGGGTTGAGGAAGTCGTTCCAGACCGCGATGAAGGTGAAGATGCCGACCACGATGAGCACCGGCTTCGACAGCGGCAGCACGATCCGCCAGAAGACCGTGAACGGGCTGGCGCCGTCGACGTAGGCGGCGTCGTCCAACTCCCGGGGGATGCCGAGGAAGAACTGCCGCATCAGGAAGATCGCGCCCATCTGTCCCGCGCCGAACCAGGCCGGCAGGGTCAGTGGCACCCAGGTCCCGACCAGGCCCAGGTGCTGCCAGCCGACGAAGGTCGGCACCAGCGTCACCGCGTACGGGAGCATCAACGAGCTGAGCAGCACGGCGAAGACGACGTCGCGGCCGCGCCAGCGCAGTCGGGCGAAGGTGAACGCGGAGAGCGCGCCGACCAGCAGCACGCCGGGCACCACCACGGCCTCGATGGCGAGCGTGTTGAGGAAGTAGCGGCCGAAGGGGCGCGCGGTCAGCGCGTCGGAGAAGTTGTGCCAGGCGAACGGCGCCGGCACCCACTCCGGGGGCGCGGCAAAGATCTGCCCGTCCTCCATCAGCGCGCTGCGCACCAGCCACAGGAAGGGGAAGAGCGTGACCAGGGCGCCGGCGCAGAGCGTGAGGTGGAGCAGGGCGCGCGCCGGCCGGAGGCGCGGCCGCCGGGTGGTCCCGGTGCCGGTCGTCGTGGTCATCGGCCGTCCCCCGTCTCGTAGTAGACCCAGCGCCTGGCCGAGCGGAACACCAGGGCGGTCACGGCGACCATCACCACGAACAGCACCCAGGCCAGCGCGGAGGCGTAGCCGAGGCGGCCCTCGGTGAACGCGGTGCGGTAGAGGTAGAAGTTGTAGAAGAGGGTCGCGTTGTCCGGGCCGCCCTGGGTCATCACATAGGCCTCGTTGAACACCTGGAACGTCGCGATCAGGCCCATCACCAGGTTGTAGAAGATGGTCGGCGTCATCATCGGCAGCGTGACGTAGCGGAACCGCGCCCAGGGGCCGCCGCCGTCCATCTCGATCGCCTCGTAGAGGTGGCGCGGCACGCCCTGGAGGCCGGCGAGGAAGATGACGGCCGCGTTGCCGAAGCCCCAGGCGGCCATGATCGCCAGCGAGGGCAGGGCGGTGTCGGCGTCGTAGATCCACCGCGAGGTGGGCAGCCCGGCGCCGCGCAGCAGCTGGTTGAGCAGGCCGAACTCCGGGTTGTAGACCCAGGTCCACAGCACCGCGCTGGCCACGCTCGGCACCAGCACCGGCAGGTAGTAGAGGACCCGGAACAGGCCGCGCCCGCGCACGTCGCGGTTGAGGAGCATGGCCACGCCGAACCCGACGGCCAGGGTGAGCGGCACGGCCATCAGCGTGTAGGAGAGGGTGACCCGCAGGGAGGTGCCGAAGAGGGCGTCGTCGCCGAACATCTGGCGGTAGTTGTCGAGGCCGACCCAGTTGACCTCGCCGCCGATGGTCCAGTCGGTGAGGCTGATCACGAACGAGGCCAGCATCGGCCCGATGGTGAACACCAGGAAGCCCAGCACCACGGGCAGCGCGAGCAGCACGCCCCAGCGCTGTTCCATGCGCGCCAGTCCGCCGGTGGGGCGGCGCGTGCGGCGCGGGCGCGGCGTCGAGACGGTGCTCATCAGGTCCCCCGCACATCGGGGTAGACGCCGGTGAGGTAGGAGTCGACCCGGTCGGCGACGCCCCGCAGGTGGCGGGCGACGGCGTCCCTGCCACGCACCTCGCCGAGCCAGATCGGGTCGAGGCCCGGGGTGAGCCGGGAGTTGACCAGCCCGCCCTCCCGCACCCGGTACACCGGCTCCTGCACCGCGTGGTGCAGCAGCGGTTCGACGAAGCTGTCGACGAAGCCGGCCGGGTGGATCTCGGTGTCGCACCAACTGGCCAGCAGCCGTGGGTCGGTGTAGTAGGAACGGCGCAGCGGCATCCACAGGCCGTCCGCGTAGAGGGTGCAGCGTTCCGGGTCGGCCATCTCCAGATAGAACTCGACGGCCTGCTCCGGGTGGAGACTTCGGTTGAAGACGCAGGTGGCGCCCGAGGTGACGCAGGTCAGGGCCTCGTCCTGGAAGCGGGGCATGACGCCCACGCCATAGGGGAAGTCGGCGGCGGCCAGGTCGAGCAGGTGCCAGTACCCGTCGAGGCCCATCGCGATCTTGCCGGAGCGCATCATCAGGGCCAGGCCGTTGTTGAACGTGGCCAGTTGGGTGGGGCTGGGCGCGACGCGGTGCTCGTGGATGAGGTCGGCGACCGCGCTGATGACCTCGACGGCCGCGTCGGAGTCGATGACGCAGCGGGTGCCGTCCTCGTCGAACGCGTCGGCGTCGTTGGAGCGCAGCAGCGCGTAGAGCGCGGGCGAGAACCACCAGGCGGGCGCCATCAGGCCGTACTGCTCGACGCGTTCGGCGTCGAAGCCGCGCTCCGAGGGGCGGCGGCCCTCGACGTCGAAGGTGAGGCGTTCGGCGGTGGCCACCAGCTCGTCCCAGGTCCAGGCGTCCTCGGTGCGGGTGGGTGGCAGGGGCGCGCCGGCCGTCTCGAACAGGTCGGCGTTGTACCAGGTCACCATCGTCTCGATGGCGGTCTGGAAGACGGCGCCCTCGTCGTCCCAGTAGTGGATGGTCTGGGGCAGGAAGTCGTCCAGCGCCTCGAAGCGGTCGCGGTAGTCGAGGAAGTTGACCAGGTAGCCGCCCTCGCCCAGGCGCATCGCCATGTCCTGGGGCGCGTAGGCGATGTCCGGCTCCTGGCGGGCGGCGACGAGGGTGTGCATCTTGGTCGCGTAGCCGTTGTAGCTGACCAGTTCGGTGTCGATGGCCAGCCGGTCGGGGCGCTCGGAGTAGCGGCGGCTCACCTCGTTGACGCTGGCCTCCTCCTGGGTGCTGCCCCAGAACATGAAGCTCAGCCGGTCATCACGGCTCGCGGGCACGAAGCCGCAGGAGGCCAGGGGCGCGGCGAGCGCCGCCGCGCCCAGGCCGCGCAGCAGGGCGCGGCGGCCGGGGCCGGCTCGGCCGGGCGGCGGGTGGGTCGGGTTGCCGAGGGGTGGGAGCGGCACCACGGTGTACCTCGCTCACGGTCGGTCTGGTCTCGGGGAGTCGGGGGCGGTCGGGGCGGGGCGGGAACGGCGGGGCGTTCGGGGCGGGTTGGCGGGGTGCCTAGGCGTCGGCGGGCAGCCAGACGCGCATCGCCGAGACCTCGCGGTTGGCCCAGGCGTGGTAGGGGATCGCGGTGAGCGTCAGGGGCTCGCCGCCGGGTGCGCCGGGCGCGTCGTCGAGGGAGCGGTAGGGCCACCAGGGGGCGGCGTCGTCCGGCTCGGGCCGGGGGCGGGGGCGCGCGGTGAGGGTGAGGCCGGTGACGCCGCCGGGCAGGTCGTCGCGCTCGGCGCGGCCGATCCCGGCGGCGGTGTCCACCACGAGGTCGTCCAGGCCGAGGCCGGCCGGGAGCTTCGGCTGGTCGATCGCCTCCACGCAGTAGACCAGCGGGCCCCGTTCGACGGCCACACAGCCGCGCGCGGCGTCGACCCTGGGGTCGGCCAGGGTGAAGCGGGGCGCGAGGTCGAGGGTCAGCTCGACGGTGTCGCCGGCCGCCCAGGTCCTGGTCAGCCGCAGCCAGCCGTCCCGGTGCTCGAACGAACCGGTCGGCGCGGACGCCCCGTTGACGGCCAGCCGCCAGCCGGTGGCCGACCAGTGGGGAACGCGCAGCGCCAGGGTCCACGCGGAGCCGCCGGTCTCCTCGACGGTCAGCGCGATGCGCCCGTCCCACGGGTAGTCGGTGGTCACCCGCAGCGCGGCCCGGGCGCCGGCCACGGGGGCGGCGAGGGTGCCGGCGGCGTACTGGTGGACGTGGAGGGTGCCGCCGTCGGTGGAGGTGGCGGCGAGGTAGCCGGGCAGGGAGGCGAGGAGCCGCATGATGTTGGGCGGGCAGCAGGCACAGGAGAACCAGGGCGTGCGGTGCGGGCGCGCGCCCTCCTGGTCGGCGTGGCCGTCCCTGACGTGCAGCGGGTTGTCGTAGAGGTAGGTGTCGCCCCGGAGCGAGACGCCGCAGAGCACCGCGTTGTAGAGGGTGCGCTCGGCCAGGTCGGAGTAGCGGGCCTCGCCGGTGAGCAGCGCCATCCGCCAGCCGAACTGGACGGCGGCGATGGCGGCGCAGGTCTCGGCGTAGGCGCGCTCGTTGGGCAGCTCGTAGGGGTGGCCGAAGCCCTCGTCGGAGTGGTGGGCGCCGATGCCGCCGGTGAGGTAGCTCTGCCGGGCGGCCATGTCCCGCCACAGCCGCTCGGCGGTGGCGCGGAGTTCGGGTTCGCCGGTCTCGGCGGCCAGGTCGGCGACGCCGGCCAGCAGGTAGAGCTGCCGCACGGAGTGTCCGGTGACGGCGGGAGCCTCGCGGACGGGCAGATGGTCCTGGCAGTAGCCGGCGCGGCCGGGGCCCTTGGTGGAACGGGAGGGGAAGACGCCGCCGTAGCGGCCGACGAAGTAGCCGGCCAGCTCGGTGTAGCGGGCGTCGCCGGTCTCGCGGGCGAGTTCGACGAGGGCGGTCTCGATCTCGGGGTGGCCGTCGACGCTGTCCACCGGCTTGCCCGAGCCCTCGGGTCCGAAGGTCTCGACGAGGTGGTCGGCGAATCGCACGGCGACGTCGAGGAGTTCGCGTTCGCCGGTGGCGCGGTGGTGGGCGACGGCGGCCTGGATGAGGTGGCCGGCGGTGTACAGCTCGTGGCCCCAGCGCAGCTCGGTGAAGTGCTCGGCCTCGGGCTTGGCGACCTGGTAGTAGGAGTTGAGGTAGCCCGAGGGCTGCTGCGCGGCCGCCAGCAGGCCCGCGATCTCCCGGACGCGCTCGGCGAGTTCGGCGGCCTGCCCGGGGTCGGTGGTCGGGTCGCCCAGCTGCCAGCCGGCGGCCTCCAGCCACTTGTGGACGTCGGTGTCCATGAACGGCACCCCGCCCTCGTAGCCGCTGGTCTCGCCGTCGGCGGCGCGGCGCAGGTTGCGGAGGTTGCCGGCCTCGGTCAGCCGGTCGGGGCCCTGGGCGATGCTGACCCGGGCGTTGACGTCGCGCCGTTCGGCCCAGAACCCGGCCGTGATGGTGGCGTTGACCGTGGGCGACTGGGCGGCGTGGGCCTCGGCGGTGGGCCGGACGGGCGTGGGGGTCGCGGGACGGGTGGACGGGCGGGCGGGCATCTGCGGCTCCGGCGGGACGGGGCGGACGGTGGGGTCACGGGTGTTGTCGCGCGGCGGTCGGGGGATGTGCCGGGAAGGCAACGTTCAGGAAACCCATTGCCTGGGCCGGGACTCTAGGAGCGCCACCCTCGTTGGTCAACGGTTGTGCACGCGATCGATCAAAGTCACGCACGCCCATGGTGAGTTCGGATGCGCCGTGCCATCATGGCCCGGCGCGCGCCGGCCACCGCGGAGACAACGGTGCGGGCAGCACGAGGAAACGCGTTTCACGCGAGGGGAGTCGCATGTCGGAGACGCCGCGTCGGAGCGAGGAACGACGCGCCGCGACACTCAGCGATGTGGCGGCCCTGGCCGGGGTCTCCCCCGGCACCGCCTCCAAGGCGCTCAACGGGCGGGGGAACCTGCGCCCCGAGACCAGGGAACGGGTGACCGAAGCGGCCAGGAAGCTGGGCTTCCACCCCAACGAGGCGGCCCGCAGCCTGCTGTCGGGCCGCACCTACACCGTCGGGCTGATCACCACCGACAGCGTGGGCCGGTTCAGCCTGCCGGTGCTGCTGGGGGCCGAGGACGCCCTGGGGGCCGGCCGGATCTCGGTGTTCCTCTGCGACACCAGGGGCGACGCCATCCGCGAACAGCACTATGTGAGCACCCTGTTGTCCCGCCGCATCGACGGGCTGATCGTCGCCGGGCGGCGCACCGACGCCCGCCCACCGCTGGCGTTGCCCGCCCCGGTGCCGGTGGTCTACGCGTTCGGCCCCTCGACCGACGCGGGCGACGCCTCGGTGGTGCCCGACGACGCGGGCGGGGCGCGGCTGGCGATCGAGCACCTGCTGGCCACGGGCCGGCGGCGGATCGCCCACATCACGGGGCCGAGGCACCACGCGGCGGCGACCGTGCGGGCCGAGCACGCCTCCCGGGCGCTGGCCGAGGCCGGGCGCGAACCGGCCGGCGGGCGGGCGCTGTTCGGGGAGTGGTCGGAGGCGTGGGGGCGGCAGGGCGTGCACGCCGCGCTGCGCGCCGACCCCGAGGTGGACGCGGTCTTCTGCGGCAGCGACCAGATCGCCCGGGGCGCGGCGGACGCGCTGCGGGAGTCGGGGTACCGGGTGCCGGAGGACATCGCGCTGGCCGGCTACGACAACTGGGAGGTCATGGCTGCGGCTACCCGCCCGCCGCTGACCACCGTGGACATGAACCTGACCGAGGTGGGGCGCACGGCCGCGCTGCGGCTGATGGAGGCGATCGACGGACGCCCTTCGCGCGGCGTGGAGTTCGTGCCCAGCCGGCTGGTGGTCCGCGAGTCGACGGGGACCAGCCCGACGACGCCGACGACGCCGACCGGGGGCGATGTCCCGTCGGCGTCGTCGGGCGGGGGCACCGCCGGTGGGAGGCGGTCGACCGACCGAACGTGAACCCGAACGCGGTGGGCCGTCGCGAGGGCGCCCGCCGCCCGAGGAGGTGCCATGCACCAGGAGAACCCGTTCGTTCGAGGGCTGACCCGACTGGCCGACCTGGTGGTCGTGGGGCTGCTGTGGACGGTGGCCGCGCTGCCGCTGCTGACGCTGCCGGCGGCCACGACCGGGCTGTGCGCGGTGGCGGACGGCTGGGCCGTGGGCGGGTCGCCGCCGGTGTGGCGGACGTTCGTCGACGGGTTCCGCCGCCGGTTCGCCCGAGGGCTCGCCGTGGGCGGGGTGTTGGGCCTGGGGGCGGTGCTGGTGGCGACGGACGTCGCGTTCGGGCTGCGTGCCGAGGGCGCGCCGCTCCGGGGCGCGGTGTTGATCTGCGGGGTCGCGCTCGCGGCTGCGGTGGCGCTGGCGGGGGCGTTCGCGTTCCCGCTGCTGGCGTTGACCACGGACCCGGCGCTGCCCCTGCTGCGCAACGCCACGCTCCTGGCGTGCGCCAACCCGCTCTGTGCGCTGGGGGTCTGGGCGACGGTGGCGGCGGGCGCCGGGGCGAGCCTGGCGGTGCCGCCGCTGCTGCCGCTGGCGGCGGCGGGCGGCGCGGTGGCGGCCG
>NZ_RFFJ01000109.1 GCF_003696235.1 Streptomyces triticirhizae | reverse complement strand
CCCGTCGCGGCGCCCCGGCCCGCCGCCGCGCCGGCCGCCCTCCCGCTGGGCGCGACGGTCGTGCCCGGGGGCGTGCACTTCGCCGTGCACGCCCCGCACGCCGAGCGGCTCGCCCTGCTGCTGCTCGACCCGGAGCACGGCGACCCGCTGGCCGAGGTGCCGTTCCCCGACGAGGGGCGCTCCGGCGGGCGTTGGGACCTCACCATCCCCGGCCTCGCCGCCGGCGAGGCGGACTACCTGCTGGTCGGGCCCGAGGGCGAGCTGCTGCTCGACCCGCACGCCAGGGCGCTGGCCGGCGGCGAGGAGTGGGGCGTCCGGCCGCGCTGGCGGTGCGTGGTCACGGCCACGGGCGCGCGTCGCCGCCGGCCGCCGCGCCCCGCGCTCCCGGTCGAGGACCTGGTCGTCTACGAGCTGCATGTGCGCGGCTTCACCCGCCACCCCTCGTCCGGCGTCGCGCACCCGGGCACCTTCGCCGGCCTGCGGGAGAAGGTCGACCACCTGGTCCGGCTCGGCGTCACCTGCGTGGAGCTGCTGCCGATCTCCGAGTTCGACGAGACCGACAACACCTACCGGGAGCCGGGCACCGACCGGCCGCTCGCCAACTTCTGGGGCTACGACCCGGTGGCCTGGGCGGCCCCGAAGGCCGCCTACGCCGCCCGCCCGCACCGCGCCGGCGCGGTGCGCGAACTGCGCGCGCTGGTCGACGCGTTGCACGCCGCCGGCATCGAGGTGATCCTCGATGTGGTCCTCAACCACACGGCGGAGGGCGACCACCGGGGGCCCACCCTCTCGCTGCGCGGCCTGGACGAGGAGAGCTACTACCTGCTCGCCCCCGACGGCGGCCACCGCAACCTGACGGCCACCGGGAACACCGTCAACGCCAACCACCCCGTCACCCGCGCCCTGATCCTGGACTGCCTGCGCCACTGGGTGCGCGCCTACGACGTGGACGGCTTCCGCTTCGACATGGCGGGCATCCTGACCCGGGGCGCCGACGGCACGCCGCTGGCCGACCCGCCGCTGCCGCGCGAGATCGCCGAGGACCCGGTGCTGGCGGGCCGGCGGCTGATCGCCGAGGCCAACGACGCGACCGGCCTCGACCTGGTTGGCGCGTTCCCCTCCCCCACCGCCGCCCTCGGGCAGCGCTGGTCCGAGTGGAACGACCGCTACCGCGACGCCGTCCGGCGGTTCCTCACCGGCCACGACGACACCGCCCGGGAGCTGGCGCTGCGGCTGGCCGGGTCGCCCGACCTCTACGGCGAACGCGGCGCCGGCTCCTCCGTCAACTACGTGACCAGCCACGACGGTTTCACGCTGGCGGACTGGGCCTCCTACGACCGGCCGCACAACGAGGCCAACGGCGAGGGCGGCACGGACGGCATCGCGGTCAACCACAGCTGGAACTGCGGCTGGGAGGGCCCCACGGAACGCCCCGACGTTCTGTGCCGCCGGGCCCGACTGGTGCACGGTGCCCTCACGTTGCTCGCGGTCAGCACCGGCGTTCCGATGATGACCGCCGGAGACGAGTTCGGACGCACCCAGCGGGGCAACAACAATGCGTATGGTCAGGACAACGAGGTCAGCTGGGTCGACTGGACGCTCGCCGAACGGCACGTCCGGCAGCTGGAGTTCGTCCGGCGCCTGTGGGACTTCAGGCGACGCCACCCGGCGCTCCGCCGGAGCCACGCGCCGTCCGAGGAACGCCCCGAAGGCTGGGCGTACCCACCGGTCAGCTGGCACGGCGAACGCCCCCACGAGCCCGACTGGTCGCCGTCGTCGCGGCTGGTCGTCGGGGTGTTCCACCAGGAGCCGCCGGAGGGCGAGCGCGACACCGTCCTGGTCGCCGTCAACGCGGACACCCGACCGCGCACGGTCACGCCGCCCCCCGCCCCGCGCGGGACGCACTGGCACCTCTTCGTCGACACGGGGCACGCGAGGGGGCCGCGCGCCCACCGGCCGGGGCGCGAGCCCCGATGGCCCCGAGCCAGCCACGGGGACGAGCCTCCCGTACTGAAACTGGCGGCGCACTCAACGCTGGTGCTGACCGCCGTGCCCACCGTGCCCGTCCGTACCCCGACGCCCCTCGGGAGCTGACGGCGAAGTTCACCGGCGGTGACGACGTCGCCGCCGACCCACACCCAAGGAGAGAGCATGTCCTTCGAAGCGTATCTGGGTTTCACCGGTGACTCGGCCGCCGTGCACCTCTCGGGCGACCTCAGGGAGGTCGACGTTCCCGTGCTGCGGTCGCTGATCGACCAGGCCCTCGGCCGGGGCGCACGACAACTCGTCCTGGAGGCGGACGAGTTGAGGTCCCTCGTGGCCGGCGGCGCCCGCTGCCTGGCCTTCGCGCAGCAGCGCCTCCCCGAGCCGGGCCACATCGTGGTCAGGGGGGCGTGCGAGCCGGTGCGCCGCACCTTGGCACAGGCGGGCATCGAGGACGCGCTGACCCTCGTGGACAGCCGCGTCGCCGAAGGAGGCTAGACGGTCCGCTCGGCGCCGACGGGGGACCGAACAGCCATGTATCAGGATGTTTGCAATCTAGGGGGAAACGTGAGTTCCGCTCCGACATATCCGGTCATGTATGGGGACGAGATCGATGCTCTGGTCAGCGCGTTCTGTCAGCGTGTCTTCGATTCCATGCCGCGTGTGGACCAGCGCCGGTGGGCCGAGGTGTATCTGCGGGGGCTGCTCTTCCTCGAAGGCAGAAAGACGGTGAGGAAGATGGCGGAGAACGTGCTCTGTCTCCCCGTCAACCAGTCGCTCCAGCAGTTCATCAACCAGAGCCCCTGGGACTGGGTGCCGATCCGGGCCGAGGTCGCCCAGCGCCGCGCGCTGTCCTCCCCCTCCCGGGCCTGGCTGGTGAGCCGCGCGACGATACCCAAGCGCGGCAGCCATTCCGTCGGGGTGGTGCAGCAGTTCGTGCCCGAGGCCGGGCGGCGCCTCAACTGTCAGGTGGGACTGGCCCTTTCGCTCGCCGACGACAGCACCGACGTGCCGGTGAACTGGCGCCTGCTGCTGAGCGGGAAGTGGGCCCACGACAAGAACGCCCGGGAGAAGGTCTATCTGCCGGACGACGTCACGGGCCAGCCCGAGTGGGCCGAGATCCTGTCCATGGTCGACGAGACGATGCGCTGGGGCATCCCGCCGGCGCCACTCGTCACCGACATCGCCGACTCCCGGGACGCCGTCGCCCTGGCGAGCGCCTTAACCGAACGGGGCGTCGACTTCGTGCTCAGGACGGACGACTCGCTGCGCACCCTGGCGCCCGAACCGCTGCTGGCCGAGGCCGGCCCACTCCCCAGGGGCCGCTCGCGCCTGAGCAACCGCCGGGCCCGACGCGCGGCCAACGAACGCGTCACGTACGGCGAACCACGCGCCCAGGGCGTCTCGTTCGTCTCCGCCCAGGTACATCTGCCCACCCGCACCCGAGACCGCTCGGGAACCGTCGTCCGCCTGGTGCTACAGCGCACCACCGACCGGTTCTCCGGCGGCACCTGGATCACCAGCCTCGCCCAGCGCCCCCTGGACGACGTGATGCGCCTGGCCGGACTCACCAAGCGTGGAAAGGGAACGCTCCACCAACTCAGGTCCGGCTTCGGACTGAATGACTTCGAGGGGCGCTCCTTTCGAGGGTGGCACCACCACATGACGATGGTGTCGGTTGCCTGGGCGTTCAGTCAAGAGCTTCTGGGCGCCAATCATGCCCTGGGTACGCCCACTCCCGCCCTGCTGTGAACAACCTACGCTGACGTTTCCTACCACTGACAGGGACGGGATACGTCGGGTCCTGGCATCCATACTGTGCGGCCGGGGGGTTCGCCCCCCGGCCGCCTGCCGACCCGACCCGACCCGAGGGGCGAACGACCCGTCATGACAGCACCCCACACCCAGGCCCCCGACCTGCCCGACGCCCTGGCGCCCCGGCCGACCTTCGCCCTGGGCGGGCGCACGCCGGTGCGCCGCCTCGGCTTCGGCGCGATGCGGCTGGCCGACGGCCCGGTCCCGGTGCCCCACCCGTCCCCGGTGTGGCGGCCCCCGGCGCGGCGGGACAACGCCCTGCGCGTGCTGCGCCGGGCCGTGGAGCTGGGCGTCGAACTCGTCGACACGGCCGACGCCTACGCGCTCGGCGGCAACGAGGAACTCGTCGCCGAGGCCCTCCACCCCTATCCCGAGCGACTGTTGATCGCCACCAAGTGCGGCGTGGCGCGCCCCTCGCGCGACGAGTGGGTGCCGCTGGGCCGCCCCGAGTACCTGCGCCAGCAGGCCGAACTCAGCCTGCGCAGGCTGCGCGTCGACACCCTCGGCCTGCTCCAGCTGCACCGGCTGGACCCGCAGGTGCCACTGGCCGACCAAGTGGGGGCGCTCAAGCGGCTCCGCGACGAGGGGAAGGTCGAACACATCGGCCTCTCCGAGGTCTCCGTGCGGCAGATCGAGGAGGCCTCGGCCATCGTGCCCATCGCGGCGGTGCAGAACCAGTACAACGTGGCCGACCGCCGCCACGACGCCGTGGTCGACCACTGCGCGCGGCACGGCATCGCCTTCCTGCCGTTCTTCCCCATGGCGCTGGGCGACCACGCCCGCCCCGGCGGCCGGCTGGGCCGCGTCGCCGAACGGGTGGGCGCCACCCCGGCCCAGGCGGCACTGGCCTGGCTGCTGCACCGCTCCCCCACCGTGCTGCCGATCCCCGGCACCTCGTCCGAGGAGCATCTCGTCGAGAACATGGGCGCGTTGAACGTCCGCTTCGACGAGACGCAGCTGCGCGAGCTGGACTCCCTCACCTAGGTCGTGCCCGGGGGCCGGGCCCCCGGCGCTCCGCCCGCGCGACGCCCCTGCGGGGGCGTCGCGTCCGGGTGCTGCCCGGAGGCGACCACCGTCCGGCGCCCGGCGGGCCCCGCGCTGGGGAGCCTCACGCGACGGCGGCCGTCACGCGCCGGTTTCGCTCCGCTGGGCGGTCTTCGCCGCCACGCCCTCGTTGCTCAGGTCGGTCAGCAGGCGCAGCGCCGCCTCCGAGGGCGAGCCGGGCTCGGCCATGAACATCGCGAGCCGCTGCCCCTCGTCGTCCGGCAGCGCCACCACCTCGTTGACCAGGGACATCGAGCCCACGACCGGATGCTGGAAGTGGCGCACGAAGTGGGAGCAGCTGCGGATCGGGTGCGCGCTCCAGAGCGTGGCGAACTCCTGGCTCTTGACGCTCAGTTCGCCGATGAGCGCGGTCAGCGCCTGGTCGTCGGGGTAGCGCCCGGCGACGATGCGCAGGTCGGCGACGGCGTCCCGCGCCTTGGCCTTCCAGTCGACGTACAGCTCCCGGCAGTGCGGGTCGAGGAAGACCATCCGGGCCAGGTTGGGGCGGCTGGCCGGCCGGTCGGGGGCCGCGTAGTCCAGGTGCCCGGCCAGCAGCGCGTGGGCCGGCCGGTTCCAGGCCAGGATGTCGGTGCCGCGCCCGATGGCCAGCGCCGGCATGGTGGCGGTCCGCACCAGCAGCCGCACCCCGTCGCGCAGCCGCTCCGGGCGCGGCCGGCGGGCGCCGCCCTTCCGGCCCGACTGGCCGGCGAGGCTGAAGAGGTGGTCCCGCTCGTGCTCGTCGAGGCGCAACACCCGGGCCAGCGCGTCGAGTACGGCGTCCGACGCCTTGCCGCTCTGGCCCTGCTCCAGCCGCGTGTAGTAGGCGACGCTCACCCCGGCCAGCTGCGACAGCTCCTCGCGGCGCAGCCCCGGCACCCGGCGACGCCCGCCGTAGTGCGTCAACCCGACATCCTCCGGCAGCAGTCGGGACCGCCGCGAGCGGAGGAACTCGCCCAACTCGGATCGCTGTGGATGCATGGGAACGATTCTCCCTGACCGTCCGTCAGGGAGCCTACCCCTGGGAGTGGTAGGCAACGACTGCGTAGGCTGATCAGAGGGCTGGGTAGACACGACGGACGGGCGCAGGCTGTTTCTCGACCGGCAATGACTCCCCCGAAAGGCAGAGCCGTGACGAACAGCCCGTCCCCTCCGCAGAGCGCACCGGTTGACGACGAGTCGAGCCTGGGTGCCAGGGACTGGATGATCCTGGTCACCCTGTGCAGCGCGACCTTCGTGGTCGGCCTGGACTTCTCCATCGTCGCCGTGGCGCTCCCCGAGATCGGCACCGCGCTGGGCTTCGCCACCACCGGTGACCTCCAGTGGGTGGTCACCGCCTGCCTGCTCCCCACGGCGAGCCTGCTCCTCCTCTTCGGGCGGCTGTCGGACCGGGCGGGCCGGCGCAACCTGTTCCTGCTCGGCCTGCTGCTGCTGGTCGCCACCTCGCTGGTCGCCGGACTGGCCAACAACCCGGGAACGCTGGTCGCCGCCCGCGCCGGCCAGGGCATCGCCGGGGCGATGATCAGCCCGACCGCGCTCGCCCTGCTGACCACGGTCTTCCCCGAAGGCCCCAAGCGCGCCAAGGCGTTGGGGATCAACGGCGCCCTGCTGTCGCTCGGCTTCGTCGTGGGCACCATCGGCGGCGGCGTGATCACCAGCGCCTTCAACTGGCGCTGGACGATGCTGATCATGGCCATCGTGGGCGGCGCCGTGCTGATCAGCGGCCTGGCCGTGCTGCCTGCCGACCGGGAGCGCACCCGGCGGGCCCTGGACGTGCCCGGCGCGGTCCTGGTCAGCGGCGGCCTCTTCGCCCTGGTCTACTGGGTGAGCACCGGCGCCGACAGCGGCTGGGGCAGCGGCCCCACCGTGGCCGCCCTGGTGCTCGCGGTGCTGCTGCTCGGCGCGTTCCTGCTGGTCGAGAGCCGGCACCCGTCGCCGCTCGTGCCGCTGCCGCTGCTCAACCGGCCCTCGATCAAGTGGGGTTGGGTCGTCGGCCTGATCACCTTCGGCATGTGCGGCGGCACCACCGTGCTGCTCAGCCTCTACATGCAGGAGATCCTGGGCTGGAGCGCCCTGGAGACCGGCTTCGGGTTCCTCGCCGAGGGGCTGGCCGCCCTGGTCTCCGGCCTCGTCGTCTCCCGGCTGATCACCTCCTGGGGCGGCACCAGGACCCTGGTCGTGGGCCTCGGCATCCAGGCCGTCGGGACCGGCGCCATGGTCGTGCTGCCCAACGACGGGAACCTCACGCTGCTGCTCGTCACCTCGGGCGCGATGGGCTTCGGGCACGTCCTGGCGGTGGTCGCGTTCATCACCGCGATGACCTCCGGGCTCGGCGACGACGAGCAGGGCGTGGTCGGCGGCCTCGCGCAGATGCCGCAGTTCGTCGGCGCCATCGGCACCGCGGCGCTCGCCGCCATCGCCAGCAGCCGCACCAGCGCTCTGGAGTCGACGCGCTCCGCGCTCGACGCCCAACTCGGCGGCCTGCACGCCGGGATGCTCGCCGCCGGCCTGGTCTGCCTGGCCGGCGTGCTGATCACAGTCCTGTTCCTACGCCGTCCGGTCACCCCGCCGGGCGAAGGTCCCTCGGCGGACGTGAACGAGCCCCCACTCGGTTCCGAGGGCTCCGGCCCCGCGGAGGTAGCGGCTCGCTGAGGACCACGGCGGCTCACCCTTTCCCCCGGAGGGTGGGCCGCCGTGCCATTTCCGCGTTTCCCCGCCGGGTCCTCCCCGGTTCTCCCGTGCGTTCCGGTTTTTCGGGCCGCTGCCGATCCCGGCAGCGGCCTACTGCGTGAAGTCCCCACAATGCGCGTGCGCTCGCCCGGAATCGTTGAGGGCCGTCGTGGCCGAACCGTTCAATGGAGGCATTCCAGCGAACGGAGCAACACCGTGACAGAAGACCTTCCCTCACCCTTTCCCGACGCGGCGGGCGGGGAGAATTCCGACTCCGCCCGCCGGGCGCGGAACATCGCCTCGTTACGCACCTATTTCCGGCTTCTCGAGGACCGGGACATCGACTCCTGGATCGAACTCTGGGCGGACGGCTGTTCCGTGGTCGCGCCCTACGCCGGTGGGCGCGTCCCGAGCCTCCTCAGCGGCCGGGCCGACGTCTACGCGTTCTACCGGGACGAGGCCGACGGATACGCGCGGCTCAGCTTCCCCGACACCGACATCATCGCGACGGACGACCCGGACCGCGTCGTCGTCCACTGGTACCCGCGCGGCGAGCTGACCGACGGCACGCGCTACCAGAACGAGAACATCGGCATCTTCGAGTTCGACGCGGACGGGCGCATCCGCCGCTTCACCGAGTTCTTCAACCCCCTCGGCCTGACCGGCCGTTCCGACCCGGCCGACGAGAGGTGAGCCCCGTGTCGCCGACCCCCTCAGCCGCCCCGGCCCCCGGCGACCGTGCCGGCCGCGCGCTGCCCCACTCCACCGACGTGCTGATCGTCGGTGCCGGCCCGACCGGCCTCGCGCTGGCCTCGGCGCTGCGCACCATGGGCGTGGACCACGTGTTGATCGACCGGGCCGCCGCGCCCGCCGTGCACTCCCGGGCCGCCGCAGCGCACGCCCGCACCCTGGAGTCGCTCGCGACCATCGGCGCCGCCGAGCCGCTGGTGGCCAGGGGCCGCCCCGGGCGGGCCTTCGTCGCGCGCGACGGGGAACGCCAGGTCGTCTCCACGCCGTTCGACGAGTTGGACACGCCCTACCCCTTCGTGCTCGCCGTGCCCCAGCAGACCACCGAGGAGGTGCTCCAGGCCCGGCTGGAGGAGCTGGGCGGCACCGTGCACCGCCGGCACACGCTGCTGGACCTCACCGAGCTGTACCCGGGGATGAACGCCCTGGTCGTCAACGACGAGACGGGCGAACTCACCTCGGTGCGGGCCCGCTACGTGGTGGGCTGCGACGGCATCCACAGCACCGTCAGGCAGCGCACCGGCATCCCGTTCGTCGGGCACGACCGGCCGCACAACTTCGCGCTGATCGAGTTCGAGATGGAGTGGTCGGGCCCGGAGGGCGAGATCACCTTCTTCTTCTCGCCGGCCGGGCTGCTGGCCGTCTCCCATCTGCCGGGCGACCTCTACCGGATCGTCGCGCTGGTCGACGACGACGCCGGCACGCCGACCCTGGAGGACATCCAGCACATGCTCGACACCCGGGGCCCCACGGCCGCCGGGGCGCGGGTCAAGCGGCTGGAGATGGCCTCCACCTGGCGGGTCACCCACCGGCTGGCCGACGCGTTCTCGAAGGGCCCGGTGTTCCTCGTCGGCGACGCGGCCCATGTGCACAGCCCGGTCGGCGCGCAGGGCATGAACACCGGCATCCAGGACGCGTTCAACCTCGCCTGGAAGCTGGGCGCCGTGCTCGACGGCACCGCCTCGCCCGAGCTGCTCCACACCTACAACGCCGAGCGCCGCGCGATCGCCCAGGGCGTGCTCGGCTTCACCGCCCAGCTGCACGACGCCTCGACGCTGAGCGACGCGGAGAGCATCCACCTGCGGAACGAGGTGCTGGCCGCCGCCAGCCACATCCCCGAGTTCCAGACCTGGTTGGCCCGCCGCCTCGCGCAGATCGCCACGGCCTACCCGGGCGCCGAGCCCGGCACGCCGCACCCGCGCGTCGGCGAGCGGATGCCGCCGCGCCCCGGCATGGCCGAGGGCATCGGCTGGTCGCTGCTGCTGCCGCCCGGGCTCGACGCCCCGACGGCGCGCGCCGTCGAGGAGGCCGCCGCCGCCAGCCCGACCCGGCTCGCCGTGGCGGAGGTCGCTGACCTGCCGCACGCCGTGCTGGTGCGGCCCGACGGCCATGTCGCGCTGACCGCGCCCGGGCCCGAGGCCGCCACGCTGCCCGAGGCGCTGCGCGGCTGGCTCAACCGGCCCTGGCCGGCGGACGCCTGAGCGGAACGGCTCCGCGCCGGCCTCCCCCGCCGCCTCTCCCCTTCCCCGTCCCCGTTCGCCCAGTTCCGGGCACGCCCCCGCCGCCACGGCCGACGTCGGCGTGCCCGCATCCGATCACCGGGAGTTCCCATGGCCCTGACCTACACCCGCCCGCCGGGCGCCACCACGCTGATGCACGTCGCCGTCATGTGCCCCGACATCGAGGCGTCCCTCCGCTTCTACCAGGAGGGCCTCGGCTTCACCCGCCGCTACGAGTTCACCGAGAGCGCCACCCGCGAGGGCCGGACCGTCTACCAGGGGCGCGGCATCTACGTCGAGTTGGCCGGCCACGCCTACGTCGAGCTGTTCCCCGGCGGGCGCCCCGGCGTCACCTCCGAGGACGGGCCGCTGGCGCACATCGCGCTGATCGTGCCCGACGTGGACGAGGCGTACCGCTCCAGCCTGCGGGCCGGCGGCCAGCCGCACGGCCTGGGCGACTGGACCGGCGAGCCGATGTCCCTGACCCTCAACGGCTCGCCCGAGGTGGACGTGCGGGTGGCCTTCGTCCGGGGCCCGGCCGGCGAACTCGTCGAGCTGTACGAGCAGCACTCCCCGATCGTGGCCCGCTGACCCGACGCCGGCCGGCACCGCGACCCCGCACAGCACCGCCCCGCACCTGACCACACGAAACGACCCCCTCGGGAGAATCATGCGCTACACCGTGCTCGGCAAGACCGGCGTCCGGGTCTCCGAACTGGCCCTGGGCACCGTCACGTTCGGCGAGGACTGGGGATGGGGGGCGCCCCGGGAGACCAGCGCCCGCATCCTCGACGCCTACGCCGACGCCGGCGGCAACTTCATCGACACCGCCGACCACTACACCGGCGGCACCTCCGAGACCATGCTCGGGGAGCTGCTCGGCGCCCGGCGGGACCGGTTCGTCCTGTCCACCAAGTTCACCCTCCAGACCGACCTGGCGGACGTGAACTCCGCCGGCAACCACCGCAAGAACCTCGTCTCCTCCATCGAGGCGAGCCTGCGCCGGCTGCGCACCGACTACCTCGACCTGCTGTGGGTGCACGCCCACGACACGCTGACCCCGGTGCCCGAGCTGATGCGGGCCCTGGACGACCAGGTGCGCGCGGGGAAGGTGCGCTACGTCGGCGTCTCCAACTGGCCGGCGTGGGAGGTCGCGCAGGCCAACACCCTGGCCGAGCTGCGGGGCTGGTCCCCGTTCGTCGGAACGCAGATCCGCTACAACCTGCTGGAGCGGGGGCCCGAGCGCGATCTGCTGCCCATGGCGCGGCAGTTCGACCTGCCGGTGTTCTGCTGGGGCGCGCTGGCGGAGGGCCGCCTCACCGGCAAGTACCTGGAGGGCGGCACCGGACGGCTGACCGTGCAGCCGCGCGACCACAGCTCGCAGGGCAGCGACACCCTGGTCAGGGAGGTCGTCGCCATCGCGGCCGAGGGCGGCTGGACCGCCGCCCAGGTCGCCCTCGCCTGGCTCATGTCCCGGCCCGGCACCGTGATCCCGCTGTTGGGCGCCACCAAGGAGTACCAGCTCCAGGAGACCCTCGGCGCGACCGAGGTCCGGCTGACGGCCGACCAGTTGGAGCGGCTGGAGGCGGTCTCCGCCATCACCCTGGGCTACCCGCACGACCTGATGCGGGACCCGATCACCCTGCACGACATGTACGGGCCGCAGTGGCGGGACATCGAGGACCGCCGCACCACCGTGCGGCGCGGGGTGGCCGACGACGCCTTCCACCCGGTGCCGCGCGACTGACCTGGCCCGGTCCGGCCGGGCCGTCGCCCGGCCGGACCTCCCTTTCCGAACAGATCGCTTTCCAGAACAGATCGCCATTCCACATTCCTAGGAGTAACGCAATGGTGGACGCGGCACGCACCCGGGAGATCGTCAGCAAGCTGTTCGCCGACGTCGCCTCGGGAAACGTCGAGGGAGTTCTCGCCGCCCTCGCCAACAACATCGTCTTCGACCTTCCGCGCACCGACCACAATCTCGCCGTTCCCAACACCGGCCGCTGGCTCGGAAAGGAAGGTGTCATCGAGGCGTTCCGGCTCCGCAGCGAACGGAGCGAGGTCACCGAGTTCGAGCAGCGCGACATGGTGGTCGAGGGCAACCGGGCCTTTGTCATCAACTACCAGAAGATTCACCACCGGGTCACCGGATTCGAGGTCGACTTCGAGTTCGCGATGATCCTCACCGTTGGCGACGACGAACTCGTCCACCACTGGAAGGCGTTCTTCGACGCCTCCGGCGAGGTCGCCATGTTCCGCTCCGACGCGAACCAGCGGCTGTTGGCCGCCGTGACGAACGGCGACCGGCGGGGCGTGACCGCGCTGCTGCGGGAGGGCGCCGACCCCAACCACCGCGACCCCGACAGCGGCCTGACGGTGGTGCAGACGGCGGCGGGACGGGGGGACGCCGCGATGGTGCGCCAGCTGATCGAGGCGGGCGGCGACGTGTACGGCGCCGACAGCCGCGCCGGAACCACCGCCCTGCACAAGGCGATCCAGCGCGGCGACCTGGAGACCGTGCGGGTGCTGGTGGAGGCCGGGGCCTTCGTGGACGCCGTGGCGCCCACCACCGGCCACACCCCGCTGATGGACGCCCTGTGGTTCAAGTGGCCCGAGATCGTCAGCTATCTGCTGGACCAGGGCGCGGGCCTCGGCCTGCACACCCACTACGGGTTCTCGCTCCAGGAGCACTTCGAGTACGAGCTGAACGTCAACGTGCACGGCAAGGAACGGCTGCTCCAGGCCGAGGAGTTGCTCAGGGAGCGCCGGCGCCGGGACGAGCGTCTGATCGCCGAGCAGCGCCTGATGGCCGCCGTCGTCAGCGGCGACACCGCCCGGGTGCGGAGCCTGATCGCCTCGGGCGCCGACCTGGAGGCCCGCTTCCCGGTGGTCAACGGGTTCAACGACCGCCACACCCCGCTGCTGGTGGCCAGCAGGGACGGACACACCCAGATCGTCCAGGCCCTGGTGGCGGCGGGCGCCGACGTCAACGCGACGGAGCCGACCTTCGGGGCGTCGCCGCTGCACAAGGCCGTCTACAACGGCCACGCCGACATCACCCGGCTCCTCGTGGACGCGCCCGGCGTCGACCTCGACTACCAGGGCGCGACCAACGGCTACACCCCGCTGCACGACGCGCTCTGGCACGGCTACGAGGACTGCGCCCGCGTCCTGTTGAGCGCCGGCGCGCGCACCGACCTGCGGGGGCACGACGACAAGACGGCGCTCGACGTGGCCCGCGAGACCTTCGGCGACCAGCACCCCCTGGTGCGGGCGGTCGCCGAGCGCGGCGCCTGACATCCCCGGCGGCCCGCGCGAGGGGCCGCCCACACCACACGCGGCGAACACCGAGAGACGGCGAAGACCGAGAAACGGAGCACGGCCATGTTGTTCTACGTCCAGATGAAGTGGAAGCACGAGGGGCGCATCTCGCTCGACGAGCTGTGGGAGATCGAGCGCGAGGAGGCCGAACACGCCCAGGAGACCCTGGACTCGGGGTTCTGCGTCGGCATCTGGAAGGTGGCCGCGCAGAAGCGGGTCATCGCCATCATCGACTCCCCGGACGCCGAGGAGCTGGACCGCACCGCGCTGGGTCGCCTCCCGATGCGGGAGTACCTGGAGTTCGAGGAGGTCTGGCCGCTCCGGGACTACCTGGGGTTCGCCGAGGACGTCAAGGCCCGCTACCGCGTTTGAAGAGCAGGGGAGCCGGCGCCGGGCGGGAACAGGCCCGCGCCCGTCCCGCCGGCCGCCCCAACACGCCAAGGAGACCCCATGATCCACCAGCTCATCTTCGCCTTTCCCCGCCCGGGCATGAGCGAGGAGGCGTTCCAGCAGTACTGGCTCGAAGAGCACGCCGTGCGCTACGCCAGCAAGATCCCGCAGATCCGCCGGTACTCCGTCGACACCCGGGTGCCCCGCAGGGGCGAGACGTCCGAACCGCTGTGGAGCGGCCTGGCCGAGATCTGGCTGGCCAACGCGGAGGAGCAGGTCGCCTCGCTCCAGACCCCGGAGTTCCTGGAGGGCGCGCGCCTCGACGAGCCCCGCTGGGCGGCGTTCTGGCGCACGGTGGTGCTCGACACCGAGACCGAGACGGTCCTTCCCGGGGTGCCCGACGGCCAACCCCAGCCGGGCGTCAAGCTGGTGGTGCTGGCCAAGCGCCGCGAGGGCATGACGGTGGAGGAGTTCCGCAGGTACAGCCGCGACCTGCACGCCCCGCTGGTCACGGCGCTGCCCGGCATCCGGCGCTATGACCAGTCGTACACGCTGGACTCCTGGTACGCCATCAGCGAGCCGCCGTTCGACGCGGCCTACCACCTGTGGTTCGACGACCCCAGCGCGGTGGACGCGGCGGAGGAGAGCGCCCAACAGGCCCAGGTGCTCGCGGACTTCGACAACTTCGTCAACCCGCGCTACCGCCACGCGCTGCTCTTCCGGCAGAACTGGGTGATCGGCCCCCGCGCCCGCTGAGCCCTCCCCCTCCCCGGCCCGTGGGGTGCCCCGCCCGCCCATGCGGGGCACCCCACGGAGCGTGAACGGGCCCGCGAGGACGGAAAGGTGCGCGGCACGCACCAGGCTCGCTACGGTGCGGTCATGGGCGATCAACCAGGGACGGAACTGGGCCTGCGCGGCCGGAAGAAGCTGGCCACCCGGCGCGCGTTGAGCGAGGCCGCGCTGCGCCTCGCCGCCGAGCGCGGGCTGGAGAACGTCCTCGTCGAGGACATCGCCGCCGCCGTCGGCGTCTCCCCCCGGACGTTCAACAACTACTTCTCCAGCAAGCAGGAGGCGATCGTCAGCCTGGTGGTCGCCAGGGCGGCGGGGCTGTGCGACGCGGTGGCCGCGCAGCCGCCCGAGATGCCGCTGTGGGAGGCGATCGCCGAGGCGGCGATCCGGCACGTGCGGCCGGAGGAGTCCGAGCAGTGGCGGCTCGGCGCCCTGCTGATCAGGGACACCCCCGCGTTGGAGGCCGAGCAGCTCAGGGCCTATGCGGGCATCGAGAGTTCGCTGGCCGTGGTCATCGCCGCGCGCACCGGGACCGATCCGCGCGCGGCCCTCTTTCCCGGGCTGGCCGCCTCGGTCGCGGTCGGCGCGATCCGCGCGGCGCTGCGCCACTGGCTGGACGCCGGCGGGGACCGTTCCTACCCGGACCTGCTGCGCCAGGTGCTGCGCGGGGTCGGCGCCGGCCTGGGCGAACCCGGCCGGCCGGACCACCGGCTCCCCCGTTGACGCGCCCGGTCGCGGCGGGCGCCACAGCGTCCACAGGGTGTGCGGGCCGCGCACGCGGACCGGGCGCACGCCTTCTGCGGCTGCTCCTGTAGCCGCTCCTGTGGCGACGTCAACTCCGCCGGCTGAGCCGGCGGTTGGGGCCGGCCGCGGGCCCGTGCGCGACCGGCGCGGGGCGGCGGAACCGACCACGGCCACGGACACATCACCTGTTTGACGGGTAACGGCGCACGGGGCACCCTGGGGAGACCAGGCGGGTGAACCATCCGCCGGCGAGGATCGGAGGTTCCGCCGTGAACACCGAGACGAGCACCACCGCGACCGCGACCACCGTGCCGGCTCCCGGCGCGGCCGGCGACGGCGCCACGGCCGCCCGACAGGCGCGGTACGGCCGGCTGCCCGAGCGCGTTCCGCTCGACGAGCTGGTCGAGGAGCGGGAGGGCTCGCCCTCCGGCAGCACCCGCGCCACCGGCTTCACGCCGTGGCAGTGGACACACACCGCGTGCCTGGCGCTCGACCTCGCGCCCTGAGGCACACCACACACCCCAGCGGGGCCCGGCTCGCGCCGGGCCCTTTCCCATGCCGTGCTCCCCCGGGGTGGCGGCGCCCGCCCCGCGCCCTCCCCCGCGCCGCAGTCCGGTGACCTCCGCCGCCCGCCCGGCGGGTTCCGTTGGCCGAGACCGCACAGGGACGCAGAGTGAGAGGAACTGTCCGGCGCGCTTAAGGGAGACGACCGCCACGTGAACGCCGCCGATCACCCCGCGCCCGCCGAGGCCCCTGCCGACCCCCAGGTCCTCGTCATCTTCGGCGCCACCGGCGACCTGGCCCGGCGCAACCTCTTCCCCGGGCTGTTCCGCCTGTACGCGGCCGGGCTGCTGCCGGAGGACTTCCGCGTCATCGGCTCCGGGCGGCACGCGCCGGGCAGCGACGAGGAGTTCCGCGACCAACTGGGCGAGGCGGTGCGGGAGTTCGCCGGGGAGGTCTTCGACGAGCGGCGCTGGAAGGCGTTCGCCGCCCGGCTCGGCTTCGTCGCCTCGTCGACCGACGACGGCGCGGAGCTGGCCGCAGCCGTCGACCGCGCGCGGCGGGACACCGGCGGAGGGGAACGGGCCCGCCTGCTGCTCTACCTCTCCGTTCCGCCGTCCATCGCCGGCGCGATGGTGGAAATGGTGGGCGCCACCGGCCTGGCCGACGACGCCACGCTGGTGATGGAGAAGCCCTTCGGCACCGACCTGGCCAGCGCCCGCGCGCTGGACGCCACCATCGCCGGCGTCGTCCCGGAGGAACGGGTCTTCCGCATCGACCACTTCCTGGGCCTGGAGGCCGTGCGCACGCTGCTCGCCCTCCGCTTCGGCAACGGGATCTTCGAGTCCTTCTGGAACCGCGAGCACATCGCCTCGGTGGTGATCGACGTGCCGGAGGACCTGGGCCTGGAGGGCCGCGCCGGCTTCATGGAGTCCACCGGGACGTTCCGCGACATGGTCACCACCCACCTCTGCCAGATCCTCGGCGTGGTCGCCCTCGAACCGCCGGCCCGGCTGACCGCCGACGCGCTGCGCGCCGAGAAGCTGCGGGTGTTCCGGGCGTTGCGCCCGTTCGACCCGGCCGAGACGGTCTTCGGCCAGTTCGACGGCTACCGCGCGGAGGAGGGCGTCGCCGAGGACTCGACCGTGGAGACCTTCGTGGCGCTGCGCGCCCGGGTGGACAACCGGCGCTGGCGCGGCGTCCCGTTCCTGCTCCGCACCGGCAAGGCGATGGGCAGCTCGCAACGGCTGCTCACCGTGACCTTCCGCGAGCCGCCGCTGGACCTCTTCGACGCCGACGACCTCGACGACGGCGACCTCGACGACGGGAACGGGGCGCGCCTCCCGGACGCGCTGACGCTGGAGCTGAGCGACCACCCGCTGGTGCGGCTGCGGCTGGCGGCCCGCCGCCCGGGGGCCCAACCACGCCTGGGGCGTGGGGACTTCACCTTCCGGCCGGCGGAGTTCTTCGCCGAGGACGAGCCGCTGGAGGCGTACACCCGGCTGCTGCTGGACGCGCTGCGCGGCGACCAGACGCTGTTCACGGGCTCGGACGAGGTCGAGCGGCTGTGGGAGGTGTGCGAACCGGTGCTCCGCGACCCGCCGGACCCGTTGCCCTACGCCCGGGGCTCGTGGGGGCCCGAGGCGGCGCTGCGGCTGGCCGACCCGCACGGCTGGGCGGTGCCGGAGGCATGAGGCCGCTCGACCCGCCCTATCTGCCGATCGCCGAGCACGGCCTGATCGGCGACCTGCGCACGGCGGCGCTGGTCGGCACCGACGGCCGGATCGACTGGTTCTGCGCGCCGCGCTTCGACTCGCCCAGCGTCTTCGGGGCGCTGCTCGACCCGGAGAAGGGCGGCCACTGGCTGATCGCGCCGGGCTGCCGGGTGGCGCGGCGGCAGCAGTTCTACTTCCCGGACACCAACATCCTGATCACGAGGATGCTCACCGAGGACGGCATGGTCGAGGTCCAGGACTTCATGCCGGTGCTGAGGGAGCGCGACCCGGACCACCGGCAGCGGCTGGTGCGGCGCGTGGTGGCCGTGCGGGGCGCGATGCGGATGTGGACCGAGGTGGCGCCCCGCTTCGACTACGGGCGGGGCGGCCACCGGGTCGAACCGGCCCCCGGCGGCGTCCGGTTCGTCGGCGAGGGCACGGGCGAGGGGCTGACGCTCTCGCTGCTGTCGAGCGTCCCGCTGAAGGTCGAGGGCCGGGAGGCCGGGGGCGGGTTCCGCCTGGCGGAGGGCGAGTCGGCGCTGTTCGTCCTGGACACGGCGGGCGGCACGGCGCAAGGCGGGCTGGACGCGGCCGAGGCGGAGCGGCTGTTCGACGCGACGGTCGCGTTCTGGCGGCGCTGGGTCGGCCAGTCCGTCTACGCCGGGCGGTGGCGCGAGGCGGTGCACCGCTCCGCGCTCACCCTGAAGCTGCTCACCCACGAGCCGTCCGGCGCGCTGATCGCCGCGCCCACGCTCGGCCTGCCGGAGCGGCTGGGCGGCGAGCGGAACTGGGACTACCGGCACGTGTGGATCAGGGACGCCGCGTTCTCGCTGTACGCGCTGCTGCGGCTGGGCTTCACCAATGAGGCGGAAGGCTTCATCAACTGGCTGACCACCCATCTGCACACCGTCGACGGAGAGCCGGGGCCGGACGGGCCGCTGCGGGTGATGTACAGCATCGACGGGGACCCGCGCCTGCCCGAGGAGCGGCTGGACCACCTCGCCGGCTACTGCGGCTCCCGCCCGGTGCGCACCGGGAACAGCGCGTCCGACCAGTTCCAGCTCGACATCTACGGCGAACTCGTCGATTCCATCTACCTGTTCAACAAGTACGGGACGGGCATCTCGCACGACAGCTGGTCCGGGCTGTGCACCAAGCTGGAGTGGATGCTGACGCACTGGGACCAGCCCGACGAGAGCATCTGGGAGACCCGCGCCGGCCGGCAGAACCACACCTACTCGCGGGTGATGTGCTGGGTCGCCGTCGAACGCATGGTGCGGATGGCGCGGCAGCGCGGCCTGCCGGGCGACCTGCCGCGCTGGATGGCGGCGCGGGACCGGATCTACGCCCAGATCATGGAGCGCGGCTGGGACCCGGAGGCCGGCACGTTCGTCCAGCGGCTGCGCGACGGTCAACGGCGGTCCGGGCGGCCGGTGTTGGACGCCTCGCTGCTGCTGATGCCGATGGTGAAGCTGATCTCGCCGACGGACCCGCGTTTCCTCTCCACGCTGGAGGCCATCACCGACAGCCTGGTCGCCGACACCCTGGTCTTCCGCTACGACCCGACGCTCGCGCCCGACGGCCTGGGCGGCACCGAGGGGACGTTCTCGCTCTGCTCGTTCTGGTGGGTGGAGGCGCTGACCAGGGCCGGCCGGGTCGAGCAGGCCAGGTTGGCGCTGGAGAAGATGTTCACCTACGCCAACCACGTCGGGCAGTACGCCGAGCAGATCAGCCTCACGGGCGAGCATCTGGGCAACTTCCCGCAGGCGTTCACGCATCTGGCGCTGATCAGCGCGGCGGCCAACCTGGACCGGGCGATGGGCTGAGCGCCGTGCCACCCCGGTCCGGCGGGGACACGGGGCCTGGCAGCCGAGCGATCGCCGTGGGGTTTCGCGGTTCAGCCGCGCACGGCGACGGCGGCGGCGAGGTCGGTGCCGGCGACGACCAGGCCGGGCGTCGCGGCGAGGGCCAGCAGCGTGTCGCCGGGCGCATCAAAGCCGCCGAGGGCGCACTCCCAGCGGGTGGCGCCGTCGGCGAGCGCCGCGCAGACCAGCACACCGGGCTCGGCGGGGAAGTACACCGCGTCGTCCGCCACGGCGACGGGCAGCACCTCGACGGCGGAGGTCGCCTCCCAGCGCTGGGCGCCGTCGGCCACGTCCAGGGCGCGCAGTCGCTTCCCCCGGGAATCGGGAACGAGCAACAGGTCGCCGGCGGCCACCGGGTTGACCACCGCACCCGAGACCGAGGCGGCCCACCGTTCCTCCCCGGTGGCGGGGTCCAGGGCGTGCAGGGCGCCCCGGCTGGTGCCCACGCAGACCGCCTCGGCGGTGACGGCGGCGGTCGAGACGGTGGTGCCGTCGGTCTCCACGGCCCACCGCTCCTCGCCGGTCGCCGCGTCCAGGGCGTGCAGGGTTCCCCGGCTGTCGCCCAGATAGAGCGTGCCCTCCGCCACCACCGGGTCGGCGAAGTACTGCCGCCCCGCGCCGGGTTCGCCCACCGCCCAGCGTTCCTCCCCGGTGGCCGCGTCCACCGCGCGGACCACGCCGTCCAGGCCGCCGACCACGGCGAGGCCCCCCGCCGCCACCGGCCCACCGACCACGCCCCACTCGCCGGTGGGCAGCGACCAGCGCTCCTCGCCGGTCGCCTGGTCGACGCCCAGCAGCCCGCCGCCGCGCAGCCCGGTGACCACCGTCCCGTCGAGCACCACCGGGCGGCTGGGCCCGGTGCCCGTCTCGACCTGCCAGCGCTCCTCGCCGGTGTCGGCCGCCACGGCGTGGAGGGCGCCCGGGCTCCGGCCGACCAGCAGCAGGTCCCCGACGGGAACGGCGGGACAGGTCGCTGGGCCCCGGGCGAGGGACCAGAGCGGGGTGCCGGGCTCGGCCTCCGGGCCGGCCTCGGGCTCGGCCTCAGCGCCGCATCCGGCGGCGAGCAGGCCCAGGGCGGCGGTCGCCAGAAACCAACGGCGGGTGGTCGACGGTGTGTTCGTCACGCGGGTACCTGTCTGGGGCGTTCCGGATGCGTTGGGCGTCGTGGCCGCGCGGCTCGGGCGGGCGGCCAACGGGCGGGCGTTCACAGGGAGTTCGGCGGCTCGGTGCCCAGGAAGGCGAAGTCGCCGTCCTCGACCCGGTAGAAGAAGGTGCCGCCGCCGACGAAGAGACCGTTCTCCTCCTCGAAGGCGTACTCCTTGGCCACGCCCCGGTGGCGGGTCAGCCGCAGCACCTCGACCACGTCCCGGTGGGTCACCGAGGCGGGGTCCAACTCGGCCAGGCAGCGCGCCAGAACGCCCACCGCGTCATACCCCTCGGCGGCGCCCGGCGGCGGGGGCGCGTCGAAGCGCTCGGTGTACGCCTCGACGAACGCCTCGGCGCCCGGCGCCGCCAGCGGGTCGGTGACCGTGGAGACCAGCAGCCAGCCCTCGGCGGCCGGGCCGGCCGCGTCGAGGAAGCCCGGATCGTGCATCCCCCGGGTCCCGATCGCTGGCCCCCGGTAGCCGGCCTCGGCCAGCTCGGCGGCGAACGGGGCGGCCGCCTCCCACCCGCCGCCGTAGAGCACGGCGCCCGGCGCGTGCCCGAGCACCCTGGCCACCGAGGCCGACTTGTCCACCTCGTCGGCCGGCACCACCTCGGGCACCACGGCCAGCTCGGCGTCGCCCAGCGCGGCCCTGGCGTTGCGGGTGATGTCCCAGCTGTAGAGCGTGGTGTCGTCCACGATCACCACCGGGCCGGCCAGCTCGACCGAGGTCAACAGGGTGACCACGGGCCGGAGTTGGAGCGCGTCCAGCGGGCGGGCCATGGTGTGCACGGCGTTCAGGTGGGCGGACGAGCCGTCGGTCACGTTGAGCACCGGCTTGCGCGCCTCGGCGCAGGGCGTCATCAGCGCGCCGGTCGCCTCGGGCCCGGTGGCGGCGATCACCGCCACCACGGCGTCGTCGTCGGCGAGCAGCCGCGCGCGGCGCTCGGCCTCCTCGGCGGAGCCGGCGTCGTCCTCGACCCGGAGCGCGAGGCGGAACGGCTGCTTGGTGTCCTCGTTGTGGTGGGCGATCGCCAACTCGGCGCCGCTCCGGTACGCGGCGGCGACCTCGGCCAGCGGGCCGCTGAAGTCGCCCTGCAACCCGACCGTCACCGCCGGCCGTTCGGGCGCGGGCGGCGGTGCGCCACCGGCCGTGGGGCGCGAGGACCACCACCACGCGCCCCCGCCGACGGCCGCGAGCCCCGCCGCCGCGCCG
>NZ_RFFJ01000108.1 GCF_003696235.1 Streptomyces triticirhizae | reverse complement strand
CTCGGCGCCTGGGCCGGGCTGCTGGCCGGCACGGGGCCGGGCGGCGTGCCGGCCGCCGTCGGCTGGGTCAGGTCCGACCAGCCGCCGGCCGAGCCGGCCCGCGCCAGGGCGGGCGCCGGGCGCTCGGGGACCGAACTGCTGGCCAGGTTCCGCGCCTCGGCCTCGCCGAGCGCGGTCCGGCTCGCCGTCTATCTCGCCGCTGCGCCGCTCTCGCTGCCGGTGATGCAGCTGATCCAGCGCACGATGCTGCCGGACTCCGGCCCGGCCGAGCTGTCCGAGGTGCTGCTCAGCGGGCTGCTGCGGCGGCTGGACGGGGCGCCGACCGGCTCGCCGGCCGACGGGCTGTGGTTCACCTTCGTGGACGGCGTGCACGAGGAACTCCTCGCCGAACTCGGCCAGGACGAGGCCCAGTTGGTGCTCAAGCACTGCTCCGGCTATGTGACCCGGCGGTTCGGCGGCGCCGGGCCGAACTTCCCCGCCCTCGCGCTGGCCCAGCTCTCCGGCGCCGAGGCCGCCGAGGCCGAGGTCCTGCGCGCGCCGGGCGAGGAGCACGCCCCGGCGCTGCCCCGCCCGTTCGCCGAGGTGGCGGCGAAGGTGCTCCGGCGCTTTCTGCCGGTCGCCCCGCTCTCGTCGCGGGAGCACGGCGACCGGCGCGGAACGCCCGCGCAGTCCCGCGCCGTCGGCCGGGCCAGGGCGCTGGCCGCCGCCTTCGAGGAGGACGGTCAGGTACGCCATCTGCTGGCCGCCGTCGAGCTGTTGCGGCAGGCCACGGCCGAGCGGCCGGCGGCGGGGCAACGGGCCGACCCGGAGCTGTGGAGCGAGCTGGCCGAGGGGCTGCTGCGGCTGTGGCGGGCGCAGCGGGACGGCGAACTGCTGGTCGAGGCGCGGCAGGCGGCGCAGGCGGCGGCGCACGCCGGCGCGCCCCGGGGGCGCACGGTGCTGGCGCGGGTGTTGCACGCTGCGGCGGGGGAGCGGCGGGCGGCCGGGGACACGCGGGGCGCGTTGGAGCTGTGGCGGCTGGCGGACCGGGAGTTCGCCGCCGTGCAGGCCACGCCGGGGCTGGACCGGGCGGCCGCGCTCGGGGTCACGCTGGACCGCGTCGAGGTGCTGACCGCGCAGTGGCGGCTGGGCGGGGACAGCGCCCTGTTGCAGGAGAGCGTGGGCATCGTGGAGGCGGTCGCGGACGCCTGGCCGACGGACGAGCCGCAGCCCAGCGGCCTGTGGCTGGCGCACGGCCGCGCGCTGCTGCTGCTCGCGGACGCCGCGCAGGACGTGGAGCGCGTCGAGGTGCACGCGGGGCAGGCCGCCGACTCGCTGCGGCAGGGCTGTTGGGCGTTGGAGAGCGAGGGCGCGCCGGCGCGCGTCCGGGTGCGCGCGCTGCTCGATCTGGTGGACGCGCTGCTGCGCACCGAGCGGGAGTGGCGGCGGGCGGGTGAGGTGATCGAGGCGGCGAGCCGGCTGGCGGAGGAGCCGGCGGCGCGTTCGGCCTGCCTGAGCAGGGCGGGCCGGCTGGCGGTCCGCGTCTTCGAGGTGGACGGCGAGGTGGGGGAGCTGGAGACGGCGGCGGCCAGGTTCGAGGAGGCCAGCCGGCTGGTCTCCCGGGACCGGCCCGAGTACAGCGCGCTGATCGAGGAGTGGGGCGCCGCGCTGCTGCGCCGGGCGGACCGCGAGGACGGCGGGCCGTTCGTCTCCCGCGCGGTGCGGGTGCTGCGGGACTGCCGGATGGAGACGGCGGCCGGCGATCCCCGGCTGCCGGGGCGGCTGTTGCTGCTGGGGCAGGCGCTGACCGCGCGCTACCGGGACTCGGTGGACATGGTGGACCTGCGGGAGGCCGAGCACCTCTTCCAGCGGGCGGCCCGCACCGCCGAGCACCCGTTGACCAGGGCGCGGGCCTACCTGGAGCTGGGCGACACCCACCGGCGGGTCTTCCGGCACACGCAGGGCCTGGAGCGGCTCGACCAGGCGGCGGAGGCGTACCGCAGGGCCGCGTCCGCCGCCCGGGCCGCCGAGGCGGAGGCCGGGGACCCGGCGGAGGCGGTGCGGCTGGCGGCCATCGCGCTCCACCAGCGGGGCGCGGTCTTCGAGGCGGCGCGCCGGCCGTTGGCGGCGGGGGACGCGTACCGCGCCGCGCTCCAGCAGTGGCGCCGGCTGCCGGACGAGGAGAAGTCCGGCGCGGAGACGGTCGCGCGCCTGGAGGCGCTGCTGCGCGACCGTTGACCCGGCGCGCGCTCCGGCGCGTGCGCGCGGGCCGCGCCCCCGGTGCGTGTGCGGCATGGGCGTTCCCGTTCTGTTTCCGGGGCGGGGCGCGGGGGAATCTCCGATGAGGCGCTGAGTCGTCGCCGCGAGAGAGCGCGGGAACGCGGTCGTCGGGATCGTCTCGCGGGGACGCGCGCGGGCGCCGAGCGAGCGCCCGGGCGGCCGCGCGGGCGCGCGAGGGGGCGTGCGCGGGGGACAAGGGGCGGGAACGGTCGCGAGGAAGACGGCGAACCGGCCGCGGAGACGTCGCGGCGGAAGCCGCGGAGAAGCGCGAGGTGACGGCATGTCGACGGGTCCACGGGAGGCGGTGGCCTCGGGGCTTCTGCCCGAGTTGCCGGAGTTGCCCGACCTGCTGGCGTTGAGTCTGGCGGAGGTGCGGCGGATGGACCACCCGGTGTTGGAGGCGGTCCTCGCCGATCTGCGGGAACGGCTCGCCC
This sequence comes from Streptomyces triticirhizae, assembly GCF_003696235.1. Lineage (GTDB taxonomy): Bacteria > Actinomycetota > Actinomycetes > Streptomycetales > Streptomycetaceae > Streptomyces > Streptomyces triticirhizae. The sequence goes on along the minus strand of NZ_RFFJ01000108.1, from coordinate 18,773 downwards.
GGCCAGGCGAGACGCGCTGGGACTTCGACGAGGCCCCCGACTGACGTCTCCCCTCCGCCCGCCGGGGCCGTTGGCGTCCCCGGGAGTGCAACTTCGTTCGCTTTCGGTCCACTTGGAGTGATTGCCCGACCGGAAACGACCGGTGGGGTTTTCCTTCTCGCGTCCGTCGGAAGGGTCCTCGTTCAGGGGGGAGGGCGGCAGCCGGGACGGGCGCGGCTCAGAGGGGACGGACGCGTGTGAAGACGACGACGAGGGGCTCCGGCCGGGCGGACACCGCGCCGGAGCCGTTCCGCCAGTTCGTGGTCAAGGTGAACAGCCGCTGCAACCTCGCCTGCCGCTACTGCTACATGTACTTCGCGGCCGACGACGGCTGGCGCCGGCAGCCGGTCAGCGCCTCCCCCGAGACGTTCCGGTGGATCGCCCGCCGGATCGCCGAGCACGCGGCGACCCACCAACTCCCGGCCGTCTCCGTGGTGTTGCACGGCGGGGAGCCGCTGCTCACCGACCCCGATGTGCTGGGCGGCTTCGTCGACCTGGTGCGGGCCGAGGCGCCGGCCGGCTGCCGGGTGCGCGCCACCGCGCAGACCAACGGCACCCGCCTGACGCCCGACCGGCTGCGGACGCTGGCCGCCCACGGCATCGAGATCGGCCTCAGCCTGGACGGCGGGCGCGCCGCGCACAACCGGCTCCGCGTCGACCACGCCGGCCGCCCCGCCTGGCCGGCGATCCGCCGCGCCGCCCGGCTGCTGGCCGAGCCCTCCCACCGGGACAGCTACGCCGGGGTGCTCTGCGTGATCGATCCCCAAAGCGATCCGGTCGAGGTCTACCAGTCCCTCCTGGAACTCGATCCGCCGGCCCTCGACCTCCGCCTGCCGCAGGGCAACTGGACGGCCCGACCGCCCGGCCTTGAGGACGCCCGACCCGAGGAGGCCGCGCCGGGACGGGCCGACCGCCCCACGCCCTACGCGGACTGGCTGACCGCCGTCTTCGACCGGTGGTGGACCGCCGACCGCCGTCGGGTGCGGATCAGGATCTTCGAGGAGTGCCTCGCCGCCCTGCTCCACCAGCCCACCGCCGGCGGCCTGTTCGGGCTGCACCCGTTCAGCGCGGTCGTCGTCGAGACCGACGGCGCCATCGAACAGATCGACGCGCTCAAGACCGCCTACCCCGGCGCCGCCGCCACCGGGCTCCACGTCGCCGACCACCCCTTCGACGCGGCCCTCGACCACCCCGGCGTCGCCGCCCGCCAGGCCGGCGCGGCGGCCCTGGCCCCCGCCTGCCGCGCCTGCCCGCTGCTGGAGGTCTGCGGCGGCGGAAACTACGTGCACCGCTACCGCGCCGGCCACGGCTTCGCCAACCCCTCCGTCTACTGCGCCGACCTGGCCCGCCTGATCCACCATGTCGCCCACGCCCTGCGCCGGACGGTGGCCCCGTGACCGCCCCCGACCCCGGCGGCGCCCCCCGCAGGGCCCCCGGAGCCCTCAGCCGCGACCAACTCGCCCAACTCGGCCGCACCGAGGGCGAGCCCGCCACCCTCGCCACCCTCGCGGCCGGCCAACACACCCACCGGCTGCTGCTGTTGCGCGTGCTGCTCGACGCGCTCCCCGCCGCGCCCGCGCCCGCCGCCGCCCTCGCCAGGGAGCACGCCGCGCTGCTGGAGAGCGCCGAGCGCGCCGGCCCCGAGGCCGCGCGCCGGGTGCTGTTCTACCCGCTGACCGGCACCTGGGCCGAGCGCTGCGCCCACCTGCTGGCCATCGGCGCCGGCCGGGACGCCGCCCGCGACCTCGCCCACCTCGGCGGCCTCGCCGCCGCCTCCGCGCTCCGCGCCGGCCTCGACTTCCGCGTGCGGGTCGCCGTCGCCGACGGCCGTCTGGCGCTGCCCACGCTGGGCGCCCTCAACACCCAGGCCCCCGACGGAACCCCCGCCGAACTGGCCGCCCGCGACGGCCGGTTGACGGTCCGGCTGCCCGGCGAGGCGCCGGTCACCCTCGGCCGCGACCCGGCCGGGCACTGGCGCTCGACCACCCCCCGCTGGCTGACCCTGCACACCCTGGACGGCGGCCCGAGGCCCGTTCTCCTCGACGACCTCGACCCCGGGCGCCCCACGCCCGGCCGCGCCACCCGCCCCGAGGACGGCCCGCCGCGCCACGCGCTGCGGCCCACCGAACGCGCCCACTGGTCACGGCTGTGGCACGACGCGCTGCCGCTGCTCCGCCTCGGCGGCGCCGCGCGCGCCGCCGAACTCACCCTGCTCAACTGCATCGTTCCGCTGCTGCGCCCCACCGGCGGCCAGGGCCGGCACACCAGCTCCACCAGCCCGGGCGCCTTCGGCGCCGTCCTCGCCAGCACCCCGCCCAGCGCCGCGCTGCTGGCCGCCGGCCTCACCCACGAGCTGCAACACGCCAAGCTCGCCGCCGTCGGCGCCCTCAACCCGCTGCACCAGCAGGGCCCGGCCGCCCGCTACTGGGCCCCCTGGCGCCCGGACCCGCGCCCGTTCGACGGGCTGCTGCACGGCGCCTACGCCCACCTCGCCCTCGCCGGCTTCTGGCAGCGACTCGCGCTGGGCCTGGACGATCCGGGGGCGCGCGACCAGGCGTGGGCGGCGCACTGCCGTTGTCACGCGCAGGTGGGCGCCGTGCTGCCGACGTTGCGCGCCGCCCGTCGACTCACCGACGACGGACGGGTGTTCGTCGAGGCGATGGTCGAACAGCACCGTGGGCTCGGCTCGCCCGCGCCGCCGGCGGGCCATCTGGTGCGCGCCCGGGCGTATGTGGAGACCGCGCGAGCCCTGTGGCTGCGGCGGCACGCCCGTGGCACGGTTACCTGACAGTCGCGCGGTGTATGTTTCCCAGGGGGAAGCTGACGGGGCGTCGGACGTCCCCGGGGACGCCGTCGGGTCGGCAGGCCGCCAGCAGGTGGTCCGGCAGCAGGTGGTCCGGCACATGGTTCGGCAAGCGAAGGGGGTCGGTCGGGTGACCGCCGAGGGAGGCTCCGTGCAAGGTTTGGCACACACCACGGCCCCGACGGTCGGGGCCCGCCGCATCACCATCAGCTACGCGGGTTACAACCGCGCCTGGGCGGTGTGGATCGCCGACCGGCTGGAGCGCTACGGCTGGCAGGTCGCCTTCCAACGGTTCGACCTGCCGGCCGGCGTCCAGCTCCGGGAGGCGCTGACCGACCTGCTGTTGGTCAGGGGCCGCATCCTCGTGGTGCTCAGCGACTGGTACTTCAAGCTCGGCCCGCGCACCGACCAGGAGTGGAACGAGGCGCTGCGCGCCGTGATCGCGCCCAACTCCGCCCGCTTCCACGCCGTCTCCGTCTCCACCGCGCCGATGCCCTCCGCCACCGCCGCGTTCGGCGGCACCACCGAGCTGTGGGGCCTCGGCGCCCGGGAGGCCGAGCGGCGGCTGATCCAGCTCGTCGGGGCCTTCGAGGAACGCGACCCGGCCCGCGACACCCTCGGCGGAGGCAGAAGCCCGCGCTTCCCCATGGAACTGCCCCGCGTCTGGGGCGGTGTGCCCCGCCGCAACAGCCGCTTCACCGGTCGCGAACGCCTCCTCCAGAGCATCCACGACCACGTGCAGAACGCCGAGCCGGGCGCCGGCGTGGTCGCCCTGCTCGGGCTCTCCGGGGTCGGCAAGACCCAGGTCGCCGCCGAGTACGCCTGGCGCTTCTCCTCCTCCTACGACCTGGTCTGGTGGGTCCCGGCCGACCAACGCGGCACGCTCCGCCAGCGGTTGGCCGAGCTGGCCCCCTCGCTGAGCCTCACCACGGGACCCGAGTACGGCGAACGGCTGCGCGCCGTCGGCGACGCGCTCCGCCGGGGCCAGCCCTACGCCCGCTGGCTGGTGGTGCTGGACGGCGCCGACAGCCCCGAGACCATCGCCGACCTGGTGCCCACCGGGAACGGCCACGTCCTGATCACCTCGCAGAACGGCGCCTGGGGCGACTACAACAACACCCACCTGCTCTCCGTCCCCGTCTACGAGCGCGAGGAGTCCGTGGCGTTCGTCCGCCGCCGCGCCCCCAGGATCGGCCGGGACGACGCGGACCTCCTGGCCCACACCCTGGGCGACCTGCCGCTGGCGCTCGACCAGACCGCCGGCTGGCTCAGCGACTCCACCATGACCGTCCAGGAGTACGTCGGCCTGCTCCGCGACGACGAGGACATCGAGGCCGGCCTGCGGGTCGCCGTCGACTTCGACACCTCCTACCCGACGGCGTTCTCCATACTGCTCAACCGGCTGCGGGAGACCGTCCCCGAGGCCGTCGAACTGCTGCGGCTGTGCGCCTTCTTCGCGCCCGGCGCCATCCCCGTCCAACTGCTGCGCGAGATCCCGGCCGAGCACCTGCCCGAGCAGCTCGCCGGCCTGATGTCCGACCCGCTGCGCTGGAACACCGCGACCAAGAAGCTCGTCCAGTACTCGGTGATCCAGTGGGACCCGCCGAACACCGACGAGGACCCGGAGGCCGCCGGCACCATCCAGCTGCACGGCATGGTGCAGCGGACGGTCCGCTCCGGGATGTCCGAGGTGGACCGCGAGGTGTTCTCCCGCGCCGTGCGCCGTGGCCTGGCCAACGCCGACCCCGGCGTACCGACCGACACCCGCCTCTGGCCCCGCTACGCCCGGATCGTTCCGCACCTGGACGCCTCCGGCGCGCTCTACAGCAAACACGCGGAGATGCACACGCTGATCCGCAACTGCCTGCGCTACCTGTATCTGGCCGGCGAGTATGTGGCCGGCATCCAGCTGACCGACCGCGTCGAGCGCGCCTGGCGCGAGACGTTCGGCGAGGGGCACCCGCTGCTGCGGGAGCTGGCCTCCCAGCAGGCCATGCTGCTCCGCGCCACCGGCGAGTACACCCGCACCGAGCGGATCAACCGGGGCCTGCTGAAGCGCCTTGAGGAGGAGGGCAAGGGCGACGACTCGCTCGACGTGCTCCGGGTGCTGGAGGGCCTCGGCGCCGACCTGCGCGGCCTGGGCCGCTACGAGGAGGCGCTCGACACCAGCGAACGGGTGCTGGCCGGCCGCCGTGGCATGATCGGCGAGGAGGACTTCCGCACCCTCAACTCCCGCAACAACCTGGCCGTCACGCTGCGGCTGCTCGGCCGCTACCGGGACGCCCTCGTCGAGGACCGCCGCACCCTCCAGACCCGCCGCGAGGTGCTGCGCGCCCGCAACAGCTCCACGCTCTCCTCGGAGACCAACTACGCGCTCGACCTGCGCCTGTTGGGCCGTTACGCGGAGGCCCAGTCCATCCAGGAGCCCAACATCGAGGTCCAGCGGACGGTCATGGGCCACGACCATCCACAGACCCTCAGCGCCGAACTCAACCTGGCGCTGTGCCTGTTGCGCTCCGGCGAGCGCACCGTCGCCCACGAGCGGCTGGCCGACCTGCTGGAACGCGCCGAACGCGTCCTCGGCGAGGCGTCCCCCGCCACCCAACGGATCGCCGCCTGCTACGCGTTCGTGCTGCGCTCCCACGGCCGGCTCGACCTGGCCCGGGAGATCGGCGAACGCACCACCCGCCGCTACCGCGAGGCGCTGGGCCCCGACCACCCGTTCACCATCGGCACGCTGGCCAACCACGCGCTGCTGCTGCGCGCGGCCGGCGAACGGCAGGAGGCACTGGAGCTGAACGAGGAGTGCCTGGCCCGGATGACCGACGCCCTGGGCCCCGACCATCCGTGGCGGCTCGGCATCGCGCTCAACCTCAGCGCGGACCGCAACATCGCGGGCGAAGTGGAGAGCGCGGCCGAGCTGAGCGGCGACACGGCGCGCCGGGCCGCCGCGCATTCGTCGCTGGGGCGGGAGCATCCGCTGACGCTCTCCTGCAAGGTGGCGCACGCGACGGACCTGCGGAACCTGCGGCAGCGCGCGGAGGCCGACAAGGCGGAGGAGGAGGCGCTGACGGGGCTGATCTCCACGCTGGGCTCGCAGCATGTGCACACGGTGAGCGCCCGCGCGCGGGTCCGGCCGTTCTGGGACTTCGAGCCCCAACTGACGTAGCGCTCCGGGAGTTGCGGGGCTTCCGGAACGGCCGAGGGGGCCACCGCACAGGCGGTGGCCCCCTCGGCCGTCAGGCCACGCCGGCCCGACAACACACTCCCTGGTCAGAGGTCGAAGACCTCGGCCACCAGTGTCTGCTGCTCCGCCTGGTGGCGCTTGGCCGAGCCGACCGCAGGGGAGGAGGAGGCGGGGCGGGTCACCGGGATCAGGCGGCCCGGGAGGTCCACCCGTTCCGGCAGGTTGAGCGCGACAAACGGCCAGGCGCCCTGGTTGGCCGGCTCCTCCTGGGCCCACACCACGCGCTCCAGGCGCGGGAAGCGGGCCAGTTCGGCGCGGAGTTCCTCGCTGGGCAGCGGGTAGAGCCGCTCCAGCCTGACCAGCGCGACCTCGTCGGCGTTCCGCTTCTCCCGCTCGGCCGCCAGGTCGTAGTGGACCTTGCCGGTGGTCAGCACCACCTTGGTGACGCGCTGCGGGTCGGCCGTGTCGTCGCCGATCAGCGGCCGGAAGCCGCCGCTGGTGAACTCCTCGGCGCGGGAGGCCGCCGCCTTCAGCCGCAGCATGGACTTCGGGGTGAAGACCACCAGCGGCTTGTGGTGCGGGTTGTGCACCTGCCAGCGCAGCAGGTGGAAGTAGTTCGACGGCAGGGTGGGCGCCGCCACCGTCATGTTGTTCTGCGCGCACAGCTGGAGGAAGCGCTCGATCCGGGCCGAGGAGTGGTCCGGGCCCTGGCCCTCGTAGCCGTGCGGCAGCAGCAGCGTGACGCCGGAGGTCTGGCCCCACTTCTGCTCGGCGGACGAGATGAACTCGTCGATCACCGTGGAGGCGCCGTTGGCGAAGTCGCCGAACTGGGCCTCCCACATCACCAGCGCCTCGGGCCTGGCCAGCGAGTAGCCGTACTCGAAGCCCATCGCCGCGTACTCGCTCAGCAGCGAGTCGTAGACGTTGAACCGGGCCTGGTCGGGCGCCAGGTAGAGCAGCGGGGTGTAGTCCTCGCCGGTCTTCCGGTCGATCAGCACCGCGTGCCGCTGGCCGAAGGTGCCACGGCGGGAGTCCTGGCCGGCGAGCCGGACCGGGGTGCCCTCCATCAACAGGGAGCCGACGGCGAGCAGTTCGCCCATCGCCCAGTCGATGGTGCCCTCCTCGACCATCGCCGCGCGCCGTTGCAGCTGCGGCAGCAGCCGGGGGTGGACCGTGATCCGCTCCGGGATGTTGACCTGCGACTCGGCGATCCGCTTGACCACCTCGGCGGAGACGCCCGTCTCCACCGAGACCGGGAACTCCGGCATCGGCACCGGCACCTCGGCCGGGGCCGGTGTGTCCGTGGCGTCCCTGACCTCCTTGAAGACCTTCTCCAGCTGGCCCTGGAAGTCCTGGAGCGCTTGCTCGGCCTCCTCCAGCGTGATGTCGCCCCGCCCGATCAGCGACTCGGTGTAGAGCTTGCGCACCGAGCGCTTCTTGTCGATCAGGTCGTACATCAACGGCTGGGTGAACGACGGGTTGTCGGTCTCGTTGTGGCCGCGCCGCCGGTAGCAGACCAGGTCGATCACGACGTCCTTGTTGAACGCCTGCCGGTACTCGAACGCCAGCCGGGCCACCCGGCACACGGCCTCCGGGTCGTCGCCGTTGACGTGGAAGATCGGCGCCTCGATCATCCGCGCCACGTCGGTGCAGTAGGTGGAGGAACGGGCGGCGGCGGCCGTCGCGGTGTACCCCACCTGGTTGTTGATCACGATGTGGATGGTGCCGCCGGTGCGGTAGCCGCGCAGCTGCGACATGTTGAGCGTCTCGGCGACCACGCCCTGGCCGGCGAACGCCGCGTCGCCGTGGATCAGGATCGGCAGCACGGTGAAGTCCTTGCCGCCCCGCCCGATGATGTCCTGCTTGGCCCGGGCCACGCCCTCGACCACCGGGTCGACGGCCTCCAGGTGCGAGGGGTTGGCGGTCAGCGAGACCTTGATCTGCTCGCCGGACAGCCCGGTGAAGGTGCCCTCGGTGCCCAGGTGGTACTTCACGTCGCCCGAGCCGTGCATCGACTTGGGGTCGAGGTTCCCCTCGAACTCGCGGAAGATCTGCGCGTAGGACTTGCCCACCACGTTGGCCAGCACGTTCAGCCGGCCCCTGTGGGCCATGCCGATCACGGCCTCGTCCAGCTTGTCGGCGGCGGCCTCGTCGAGCACCGTGTCGAGCAGCGGGATGACCGTTTCGCCGCCCTCCAGCGAGAAGCGCTTCTGGCCCACGTACTTGGTCTGGAGGAACGTCTCGAACGCCTCGGACGCGTTCAGCCGGCGCAGGATGCGCAGCTGCTCCTCGCGCTCCGGCGGGGTGTGCGCGCGCTCCACCCGGTCCTGGATCCAGGTCCGCTCCCTGGGGTCCTGGATGTGCATGTACTCGATGCCGGTGGTGCGGCAGTACGAGTCCCGCAGCACGCCCAGGATGTCCCGGAGGGTGAGCACCGACTTGCCGGCGAAGCCGCCGACGGCGAACTCCCGCTCCAGGTCCCACAGGGTGAGCCCGTGCTCGGTGATGTCCAGGTCGGGGTGGCGGCGCTGCTTGTACTCCAACGGGTCGGTGTCGGCCATCAGATGGCCCCGCACCCGGTAGGAGTGGATCAGGTCGAAGACCCGGGCGGCCTTGGTGACCTCGTCGTCGTGGTTGACGTCGATGTCGCGGTTCCAGCGGATCGGCTCGTACGGAATCCGCAGGGCCTCGAAGATGTTGTCGTAGAAGTCGTGCTCGCCCAGCAGCAGTTGGCTGATCTGGCGGAGGAACTCGCCGGAGGCCGCGCCCTGGATGACCCGGTGGTCGTAGGTGCTGGTGAGCGTCATGACCTTGGAGATGCCCAGCCGGTTGAGCGTCTCCTGGGAGCTGCCCTGGAACTCGGCCGGGTACTCCATGGCGCCCACGCCGAGGATCACGCTCTGGCCCGGCATCAGCCGGGGCACGGAGTGGACGGTGCCGATGCCGCCGGGGTTGGTCAGCGAGGCGGTGACCCCGGAGAAGTCCTTCATGGTCAGCTTGCCGGTGCGGGCGCGGCGGACGATGTCCTCGTACGCCTGCCAGAACTCGAAGAAGGTGAGCGTCTCGGCCTTCTCGATGCCGGCGACCACCAGCTGGCGGTCGCCGCTCTTGCTGACCAGGTCGATGGCCAGGCCCAGCTTGACGTGCTCGGGCTTGACCAGGGTCGGCTTGCCGTCCTTCTCCGTGAAGGAGTGGTTCATGGCCGGCATCGCCTTGAGGGCCTGCACCATCGCGTAGCCGATGAGGTGGGTGAAGGAGACCTTCCCGCCCCGGGCGCGCTTGAGGTGGTTGTTGATGACGATGCGGTTGTCGAAGAGCAGCTTCACCGGGACGGCGCGGACCGAGGTGGCCGTCGGCACGTCGCGGGAGGCGTTCATGTTCTTGGCGACGGCGGCGGCGGGACCGCGCAGCGTCACCAGCTCGGGGCCGGCGGGCTCCTCCGCCTTCTTCTCCGCCGGGGCGGGGGCCGGCCTGGCGGCCGGGCGGCTCTCCTGAGCCGGCTGGGCGGCCGGCCGCTCCGCCGCCGGCTTCGCGGCCGGGGGCTTCGGCTGGGCCGCCGTGGCCCGCTGCTCGGGCGTGCCCCCCCGCGGCTCGGCCCCGGTCGTCGTGGGCTTCGCCTCGGGCCGGGCCCGCTCGGCGGTGGCCGAGCCGTCGCCGGCCGACGGCGCCGAGGTGGAGTCGCCTCCCGGCTGGTAGTCGGCGAAGAAGTCCCACCAGGCGCGGTCAACGGAATTCGGGTCCTGGAGGTACTGCTGGTAGATCTCGTCAACGAGCCATTCGTTGGCTCCGAAGCCGGCGGCAGAGTTCTTCTGCGCTTCTCGGTCGGCGTCAACGCTTGAGGTGTTCGGGGACTGTGGCGACACGGCGGCAACCGCCCTCTTCCGCTTCGCAAGGTCATGGACAGCGGAAATCAAGGCTACGCCTCCCCACGCCCATGGCGCAGTCCGCACCCGCCAGACGTGGCCTACACCACACGGAATCCCGGGTTTCGCGTCAAGAAAGCACGGGAATCGCATCAGGTTTGGTGTGAACAGGCAACAAAATGGCAACGACCCTGGCTCGGTCGAACAGGAACGCGAGAAGTCCCGCGCTCAACTGCGGCGATGCGTCGTCGCTCCGCCGTGCGCCGGGCGGCGCACGCCGAGAGGGCCCGGCGGCGCCCGAGGTCGACGGGCGCCCCGAGGGGCGTTGCCCGCGACCCTACGTCAATTATTTGCCTGCGCGTTACCCGGCAGGGTGAGACGGATGCGGCAGCCCCTGCGGGACTCCGCCACGCCGATCGTTCCGCCGTGCAGATCGACCGCCCAGCGGGCGATGGCCAGCCCGAGTCCGGTGCCCCCGTCGTGGGCCTGGACGCCGTCGATGGTGCCCCGGCCGAAGCGTTCGAAGACCAGGTCGCGCTGGGCCTGCGGGATGCCGGGGCCCTCGTCGCGGACCTCCAGCACCAGCCCGCCCGGCCCGGCGCCTGGCCGGGCCACCACGGTGACCTGGCCGTTGCGCGGGCTGTGCTTGACGGCGTTGTCCACCAGGTTCGTGACCACCTGGTCGAGTCGCTCCGGATCGGCCCTGGCCCGCAGCCCGCCGGGCACCACGTCGAGCCTGAGCTTGACGTCGGTCCGCGCGTGGCCACGGCCCAGCGCCATCCGGGCGTCGGCGAGGACGGTGGTCAGATAGGGCTCGACCCGGAAGTCCCTGGCCTGGAGCGGGACCACCCCGTTCTCCAGCCGGGAGAGGTCGAGCAGCTGCTCGACCAGCCGGCCCAGCCGCTCGGTCTGGCGCAGCGCGGTGGTCATGGTCTCCGGGTCGGCCTCGGAGACCCCGTCGACCACGTTCTCCAGGACGGCCCGGAGGCCGGCGATCGGGGTGCGCAGCTCGTGGGAGACGTTGGCCACCAGCTCCTTGCGCTGCCGGTCGGCTGCCTGGAGGTCGGCCGCCATCCGGTTGAAGGCGTGGGCCAGGTCGCCCAGCTCGTCCCTGCGGGTCACCCGCACCCGGCGCTCGTACTGGCCGCGCGCCATGGCCCTGGCCGCCGAGGTCATCTCCAGCACCGGGGACGCCAGGCCCTGGGCCACGAACTGGGTGACCAGCAGCGAGGCGATGATCGCGATGATCGCGATCACCTGGAGCCCGATGTCCGAACGGTAGGCCAGCAGCAACAACACGGTCGTGATCCCGACCGAGATGATCACCAGGCCGCCAAGGGCGGCCTTCACCGAACGAAAAGGGTCGAGGGGGCGCAGCACCCGCCACAGCAGATGGCCGTAGCGCCGCGCGGTCGACTCCCGCTGCACGCTCAGGTCAGCCCTCCGCGGCGGCCTGGCCGCGCGGGCCGGTCTCGCCCGCGAACCCGGGCGGCGTCTCCAGGGCGTACCCCACGCCGTGCACGGTCCTGATCCGCTCGGCGCCGATCTTCCGGCGCAGCGCCTTCACATGGCTGTCCACGGTCCTGGTGCCGGAGGCGTCGGCCCAGTCCCACACCTCGGCCAGCAGCTGCTCCCTGGTGAGCACCGCGCGGGGGGAGCGCGCCAGGCACATCAGCAGGTCGAACTCGGTCGGCGTCAGGTGGATGTCCTTGCCGGCGGCCCGCACCCGCCGCTGGGTGCGGTCGATCTCCAGGTCGCCGAGGCGCACGCTGCCGGGCCTCGGCGTGGTGGCGGCGACGGCGGCCCGCTCGATCCGGCGCAGCAGCACATGGGACCTGGCGACCAGCTCCCGCATGGAGAACGGCTTGGTCATGTAGTCGTCGGCGCCGACGCCGAGCCCGACCAGCATGTCCGTCTCGTCGTCCCTGGCGGTCAACATCAGGACCGGCACGGGGCGTTGGGCCTGGACCCGGCGGCACACCTCAAGGCCGTCGAAGCCGGGCAGCATCACGTCGAGGATCAGCAGGTCGGGATGCCAGGCGCTGGCGGTCTCCACGGCGGCCGGGCCGTCGGCCGCCGTCTGCACCAGAAAGCCCTCGGCCCGCAGCCGGGCGGCGATGGCCTCGACGATGGTGGGGTCATCCTCGACGACCAGAACGCGCCGCTGGGCTCCGGGGGTTGCCACGGTCGCACTGTGGTGACCGGCCCGCTCCGCCGTCTCCGGCTCGGTGGGACCGCCCACGGGCGGCGGCTTCTCCTGGTGCTCTCGGTCCATCGGCGCAGTCCTGGTTTCTGTTGGAGTCATCTGTCCCGCCCCCGGGAAACTCGTGATGCCAGACGGCTGGTACTGGCGGACAGTTGGCGGATGGTGCCCTGCCTGGGGCACCGAACAGCAGCGTAAAGCGGAAACTCAAGACCCGGCTACGCGGACCGGCTGGCGAAATGATGGCTGGCGAGAAACAGCACGTCGGGAACACCCCGGGCAACGGGCACCTCCTCGGTCCTTACCCGGTCGAATCCGGCGTTTCGCAACCTGTCGGGAAATGTGGTCGACGCTTGTGCGGACCACACAACGAGCACCCCGCCGTCGCGCAACGCGGCGCGGCACGCGGCGAGTCCGGCCGGCGCGTAGAGGCCGTCGTTGTCCTCGGTCACCGTCCAGTCGGGGCCGTTGTCGATGTCCAGGCAGAGCGCGTCATAGCGGCCGGGGGCGCTGTGCAGTTGGGCCAGCAGGTCGTTCTCGACCAGGGTCACCCTGGGGTCGTCCAGCGCGCCGCCGGAGTGGGCGGCCAGCGGGCCCGAGCGGTGCCAGTCGATCACCGCCGGCTCGCGCTCGACCACCTCGATCGCGTCCCAGCGCGGCTCGGCCGCCGCCTCGGCCAGCGAGAAGCCCACGCCCAGGCCGCCGATCAGCAGCCGGGGCGCGGCCGGCGTTGGCTCGCGCCCGGCGGACCCCGTCAACTCCGCCATCGCCGCCCGCACCAGCAGCCGCTCGGAGCGGCCGTCCGAGGTGTCCATCAGGAAGCAGCCGTTGGCGATGATCTGGAACAGCCCGCCGTGGCGGCGCAGCACCACCTCGCCGTGGGGGCCGGTGCGCCGGTCCAGCACGACGGGCCGCTCGTCGGGCGCGGGGCCGCGCGGAGTGGGGGAGGGGGCGGAGGAGGGTGCCATGCGGCGATTTTCCCGCACGGGTCCGCAGGGCACCCCCGGGGGCCGGCGGCCGGTCAGCCGTTGGCCAGCGCCTGGAGCCGGTCCATGGCGCCGTTGAACAGGTTGTGGTCACCCACCGTCGGCCCGGTGGAGGTGTACTGCCAGAACGTCCAGAAGCCCCAACCGGCCGGCAGGGTCCCGGGCGTTGACGCGTAGCGGGCGATCCACAGCGGGTTGGTCGAGCCGAAGCTCGCGTTGTTGCCGGTGCACTGGGTCCACCAGTCCGTCGTGGTGTAGATCACCACGTCCCGCCCGGTGTGGGCGCGGTAGGTGTCGCTGAAGTCCCTGATCCAGTCGACCATCGCGGACTGGCTCAGCCCGTAGCAGGTCGAGCCGTACGGGTTGTACTCGATGTCCAGCACGCCCGGGAGCGTCTTCCCGTCCGCCGACCAGCCGCCGCCGTTGGTCGCGAAGTAGGTCGCCTGCGCCGCCCCGCTGGAGGCGTTGGGCAGGGCGAAGTGGTACGCGCCCCGGATCATCCCGGTGTCGTAGGAGCCGTTGTACTGCTGTGTGAAGTAGGGGTTGCGGTAGCCGGTGCCCTCGGTCGCCTTCACATAGGCGAAGCGGACGCCGCTGTTCCAGAGCGTGGACCAGGCCACGTTGCCCTGGTGGCTGGAGACGTCCACGCCCTCGACGGTGGCCGTCGGGTCCACGTCCGGCGGGACGTGGGTCCGGTTGCCACCCTCGTGTTCGAGGACGGTGGAGCCCATGAACGCTGAGCCGAAGTCGGGGTGTGCCTGCGGGTCGTCGTCGGCCGCCGAGGCCGGGCCGGGGGCGGCCAGCAGCAGGGCCAGCGCGGCGGCGAGCGCGCCGATCAGAGTGCGGAGTGTGCGGGGGGAGCGGCGGCGGGAGAACCCGCCGCGCGCCCCCGGGTCGGAGAGGGGCATGGATGTGCCTTCCGAGAACCGTGGTGTGGGGGGACAGTTGGGCCGCGTGGGAAGCCTGCTGTGGCCATGCCAACGGCCCAACTCGACGGTAACGCGTGTAGATCGGCCGAGGGAACGGGGCGAGTGACCCGTCACAGGAGCGGCTCGCTGAACGGCGTGAAACCCGGAGCCCGACGCCCCACGCCGGAGCAACGTGCCCCCCGCGAGCCCCTCCTGACGGCGCGCACTCTGTCGGATGGCGGCGCCAGGGCCTCCCTCCCGAGCGGACGTCAGAGCGTGACCAGCACCGCCGTCGCGTCGTCGTGCGTCTTGCCCCGGGGATAGAGCGCGCCCTCCGGGTCGGCCGCCTCCGCCGCCCGCACCTCGGCGATCACCCCGGCCGGCCCCCGCTCCGCCAGGGCACGCGACAGCGCGGGCCAGTCCCCGAGGCCGAAGGTCTCGGCCCACCGCCCCACCCCGTCGGTGAACGCGGCCACCGACCGCACCTCGTGCCTGGGCAACTCCCCGACCACGGCGCGCTCGGCCACCGACGGGTCGGCCGCCGCCGTGAAGAAGCCGTCGGGCGCGTTGCGCAGCCCCTCGACAAACGCGACGCGCCGGTCGCGCGGCAACTGACGGGCCAGCGGCCGCAGCCGGTCCAAGCGCCGGTCAAGAACCGGCCGCACCAGCCCCGTTGGCCCCTCGACCAGCAACACCGAGTCCGAGAGCACCAGATACTCGACCCGGTCCGCGTCCCAGCGGGCACACACCACCGTGGCCTGCGGAGTGCGTCGGTGAGAAAGGTCACAGGTGGTTCGGTGAGCGTCGGCGGTGCGGGAGATCGCGTGCGCCAGACTGTCGTCCAACGGCCGCGCCGGGCTCGCGGCGAGGGCGCGCAGCAACGTCCCGCCGAGCCGCGCCGAGAACCACGCGACCCCGTGATCACAACCGAAATCACCGCTGGGCGCGGTCACTCCGTCCAGCACGACCAGCGCGCCCTCGCCCGTTTCCGTCGGCGTGGCCACGGCGGCGAAGTCCTCGTTGGGCTGGCCCGGGGTGCCCGGCTCGGTGGCCGACTGGATGCGCATGATCAACAGTCTGCCGTAGGCTGACACTTGCTTGCGTTTGATGGGGGTTTGCCGGAGAAAGGCACGATAGGTGCCGGGCGGGCGCTGATCTTGCCAGGAGCACGGTCGGAATTCCAGCGAAAACCAGCCGAACTCAGAGTGCGGGTGCCCCGACCAGGTGACGTGAGCTTGTCCGCCAACTCCGGGGTGTTGTTCACTCCTTCGGGTGGCGGGGCCGGCCGGGCCGCCTCCCGCCCCGGTCGGCGCTGGCAGGGTCGGAGCCGAAGTGACGAGAATGCGAGCACAGGTGCGGAAGACGACATCGCGGGACGAGGGTGGTTCTGCCCCTTCCACACTTCCGGCTACGGCCGGTCAGGCCACCGCCGGCCTGCGGTCCCACGCCGCCCGCCGACGCGGCGCCAGGGTGCGCACCCGCCTGCTGATCGCCCTGCTGCTCACCGGCGCCGCCGTGCTGGTCGCCGGCGTCCCGGCGATCGTCGGCCGGGCCGGCGCCCTGAGTGACAGCCAGGAGCTGGCCGACGCCTCGGCGTTGGGGGAACGCGCGCTGTCCCTCTCCCACATCCTGGCCGACGAGCGCGACGCCCTCGTCGTCGCGGCCGCCAGCGAAGAGGCCGACCGCGAGGGGGCGTTGAGCGACGACGCCGAGGCGCGCGCCGACCGGCGGGTGGCCGAACTGCGCGAGGCCGTTGACCCGGCCCTGGGCGAACGCCTCGCCGCGCTCCCCGAGGCGCGCGAGCGGGCGCTCGCCGGCGAGTCCACGCCGGTCGAGGTGCACCAGACCTACACCGCCGCGATCGAGGGCCTCGACGGGCTGTTGCGCTCCGTCAGCCGCTCCTCGCCCGCCGACGCGGTCAGCCCCACCAGCGACGCGCTGCCCGACCTCGCCCGCGCCGTCCACGCGGCGTCCGCGACCAGGGGCCTGCTGCTCGCGGCCCTCGCCGGCGACGGCGAACAGGGCGAACTCACCGCCCTCGCCCAGCGCGAGCACGTCTCCGAGGCCGCCGCCCTGACCGACTTCCTCGCCATCGCCGACGCGCCGGGCCGCGACACCTACCGGGACACCGTGACCGGCGGCGACGTCGACGCCGCCGAGGAGTTCCTGGCCGAACTCACCGACGGCGCCACGCTGGACGAGGCCGACCGCGCGCTCGACCCGGTCGCGGTGGACGAGGCGCTCCAGGCCCGCGTCGGCCTCCAGCGCGGGGTGCTGGCCTCGCTGGTCGGCGAGCACACCGAGGCCGTCGAGGCGCTGCGCGACGACGAGTTGACCCGGCTGCTGGTCACGGTCGGCGTGATCCTGCTCGCCCTCGCCCTGGCCCTGGGCGTGAGCGTGGGGACCGCCCGCTCGCTGACCAGGCCGCTGGCCGCCGTGCGGCTGGGCACCCGGCGGGTCGCCGCCGACCCGGTGCACCAGGAGCCGGTCAGATACATCGGCCGCAACGACGAGTTCGCCGAGGTGGTCGCCTCGGTCAACGCGCTGCGGGCGCGCGCCGAGGAGCTTCAGCGGCAGGCGGCCGAGGCCGAGCAGAGCAGCGGCGGGCTGCGCGCCGAACGCGACCGGCTCCTCGCCGAACAGCGCGAACTGACCGCCCGGCTGGCCGCGTTGCACGGCGCCGTGCACGGCATGTTCGCGCACCACGCGCAGCGGCTGCTGGACCTGGTCGAGGAACAGCTGTCCGTGATCGAGGGGTTGGAGGAGCACGAGACCGACCCCGACCAGCTGGCCGTCCTCTTCTCCGTTGACCACCTCGCCGCCCGGATGCGGCGGCACAGCGAGAACGTGCTGCTGCTCGCCGGCGCCGAGCCGGTCCGCTCGCTGGCCTCGCCGATGCCGCTGATCGACGTGGCCAGGGCGGCGGTCAGCGAGATAGAGCGCTACGACCTGGTGGAGACCGTTCCGCCGCCGCCGACGAGGGTTGTCGCCCACGCCGCCAGGGACATCAGCCACCTCCTCGCCGAACTGCTCGACAACGCCGCCGTCGCCACCCCGCCCGGCACCCGGGTGGCGCTCACCGGCCAGTGGCGGGGCGAGGAACTGCTGCTCACCGTCGAGGACGAGGGACGCGGCCTCTCCGAGGTCCGGCTCGCCGAGCTGAACGCCCGGCTGGCCGACCCGGTGACCCCGCCGCCCGGCGCCGACGGCGGGAACGGGCAGCACATCGGGATGGGCCTCTACACCGTGGCCAGGCTCGCCGCCCGGCACGGGCTGCGCTGCCGGCTGGTCGCCCGCCCGGCCGGCGGCACCACGGCCGAGGTGCTCGTTCCCGGGGCGCTGGTCCACCCGGGCGCGGCCGAGCCGGCCGGCTACCCGACGGACGCCCGGGCCGGGCCGGCCAGCGGCGCGCACCCGACGGTGCCGGCCGCCAGGACCGGCGCGACTCCCGTGGCCGCGCCGGGAGTTGCCCCCGGCGGCCACGAGGCCCCGGCCGGGCCGGCCAGCGGGGCGCGGCCCGTCGTGCCGGAGGCCCGAGCGGGCATAGGACCCACCACCAGGACCACCGGCCGCCACGCCCTCGGCGCCGAACGCCCGCCGCTTCCGGCCGAGGCCCCGACGGCGGACGGCGGTCCGGCGCCGGCGGCCTACGGCGGGCAGGGCGGCGGGTACGGGGAGCCGGGCCCGTACGGGGAGCGGGCGGGCCATGCCCACCAGGCCGGTTACGGGGACGCGGCCGGCAGCGGCTACGCGGACCGGGCCGGTGGCCCGCCGAGCGGGCCGCTGCCGGTGCGCGACCTCGCCTCGCGCGGCCCCGAACACGCCCACGCGCCGGACAGCGCGCCCGTGGTGACCGGCAGCGGTCTGCCGCTCCGCACCCGGGTCGCCTCCGCCGGCGGCGGGGCCACGGACACCGGGCGCAACCGCACGGTCGACCCGGAGGAACTGCGCCGCCGGCTCGGCGGATTCCAACGAGGGGCCAGGGAAGGGCACCGGGACGCCGCGACCCTGGCGGCCTCCGGCGAGTTCGGGGCCCCCGGGGAGTTCGCGGCCTCCGGGGAGTTCGGCGGGGAGGCCCCCGCCCACCCGGTCGCCCGCCCCGACCAGGGACCGGGCCAGGGGGCAGGGGAAGGACCCGGCGAGAGACCCGGGCGCTATGGAGAGGAACAGCCGTCATGACCTCCGGGACCGGAACGCGGCAGCAGGAAACCGCCAGCCGTGGCGGGCGCGATCTGCGGTGGCTGCTGGGCAGGTTGGTGGACGAGGTGCCGGGCGTGCGTTCCGTCGCCGTCGTCTCCACCGACGGGCTGCCGCTGCTCTCCTCGGAGTCGGGGCCCGACGGCGCCCCCGCGCCGGTCGGGCTCACCGGCCCGCCGACGCCGCGCTGGCCCGGCGGCACGCCGAGCGGCGCGGCGGCCGACCTGGCCACCGTGGTCTCCGGCCTCGGCTCCCTCACCGGTGGGGCGGCCGAACTGATGGACGGCGGCCAGGTGAAACAGACACTGGTCGCCATGGAGACCGGCAACCTGCTGGTGATGGCCATCTCCGACGGCTCCCTGCTGGGCGTCTACACCGAGCCGACCGCCGACATCAGCGTGGTCACCTACCAGATGGCCCTCCTGGTCGGCCGCGCCGGCCACCTGCTGACCCCCGAACTCCGCGCGGAACTCCGCCAGGCGACCGCCGCGCGGTAGCCCGCCGGCTCGGCCTTCGGGGAGCGGCGGGCGGCGTGCCGCGTGGCATCCTCGCGGCAGTTGACCCGTCGTCGGGTCCCGCCCCCCGGG
>NZ_RFFJ01000107.1 GCF_003696235.1 Streptomyces triticirhizae | reverse complement strand
GCCGCGCGCCGCAGCAGCGGGACCGCCAGCAGGAACCCGAGCACCGCCCAGGTCGTCAGCACCAGGGCGACCATCGGCAGCTCCCAGGACCCGGCCGGCTCGGCGGCCCGCGCCGCGTCCGGCAGCAGCGCCGAACGCAGACCCTGCGCCATCCACTTGAGCGGGAAGGCGGCGGCCACCCGCTGCACCGGGTCGGGCAGGACGCTGCTCGGGAACATCGCGCCCGAGGTGAGCAGCAGCCCCATCGCGGGCAGCATCAGCAACGCCAGCGCCTCGCGCGGGTTCGGCAGCACCGCGCCGATGGCGGCGCCCAGCGGAACAACCGCCAGCAGCCCCAGCGTGGTGACCCACAGCAGCGTCAGCCAGCCGCCGGCCCCGCGCGGCGTCGGCCCCGTGGCCAGCAGCGCCGTGGACGCCAGGAGCAGCGCCAGCGTCCCGACCGCCATCGCGACGACCAGCAGGGACTTGGCGATCAGATACGCCGGGATGCCGCCGGGCGTGGCGCGCAGCCGCAGCAGCGTGCCCTCCTCGCGCTCGGTCACCAGGATCTGCGGCAGGTTGATCACCCCGATCTGGAACAGCAGATAGGCGGCGAAGCCCACGACCACCAGATGGGCGCTCGGTACCTCGGTGCCGTCCACCGTGCCGTCGATGGAGACGGCGAGCAGCAACGCGACCAGCACGTTGGTCAGATGGCCGGCCAGCTCCCTCGGGCCGCGCAGCAGCTGGCGCAGCTCGATACCGCCGCGCCGCAGGCCGGCCCGCCAGTGCCGGCGCCCGCCGCGCCCGTTGCCCCCGCCCGCCCGGCGCGTCATGCGGGCACCTCCTCGTCCGCCACGGCCGTCTCCTCCCGGTGCACCATCCGGAGGTAGGTGTCCTCCAACGTCGGGCGGCGCACCTCCAGTTCGGCGATCGGCCCCCGCGCGTTCCGATGGAGGTCCCAGACCAGCCGCGAGGGGTCGTCGGTGCGCTCGCCGCGGAACGTCCCGTCCTCGGCCCGCCAGCGGACCTCGGCCCGGGCGGCGGCCCGACGGGCCAGCTCCGACGGCGTGCCGCAGGCCCGCACCCGGCCGCCGACCAGCAGGGCGATCCGGTCGGCGAGCCGCTCGGCCTCCGCCAGGTCGTGCGTGGTGAGCAGCACGGTGACGCCCTCCTCGCGGGCCAGCCGCTCGACCAGCCGGTGGAACGCGTGCCGAGCGCGGGGGTCGAAGCCGGTGGTCGGCTCGTCCAGGAAGAGGAGTTCGGGGCGGCCGACGATGCCCAGCGCGACGTCCAGCCGCCGCCGCTGGCCGCCGGAGAGCCGCTCGACGCGCTGGCCGACCTGCTCGACGAGGCCGACCAGCGCCAGCAGCTCGGCCGGGTCGCGCGGGTCGGGGTGGTAGGACGCGAAGTGCGTCAGCAGCTCGCCGACCCGCCAGCGGCGGTGGTCGCGCCAGGACTGGAGCACCAGCCCGACGCGGCCGCGCCAGGCGTCGTCGCCCCGCTCCGGGTCAGCGCCGAGCACGGTGACCTCCCCGGCCGAGCGCCGCCGGAAGCCCTCCAGGATCTCGACCGTGGTGGTCTTCCCCGCGCCGTTCGGCCCGAGCAGCGCGAAGACCTCGCCCCGGCGGACGGTCAGGTCGACGCCGTGGAGGACGTCGACGCCGCCGTAGGCCATGGCCAACCCCCGCGCCTCGACGACGAGGTGACCGGCCGGGGCCCGGCCGGCCGTCACCGCGCGGCCTCGGGGGCGGCCGGCGCCTCCTCGGGCGCGCCCGGCCCGCCGGCCGACGGCCCCACGGCCCCCGCCCCCTCGACGATCGCCCGCAGCGCCGCCACATGCCCCTCGAAGGCGGCCCGCCCACGCTCCGTCAGCGCCACCCTGGTGCGCCGCTTCCGCCCGCCGCCCTCCTTTCTGAGGTCCAGATAGCCGGCCTCCTGAAGGGTGCCCAGCTGCTTGGAGAGCGCCGAGTCGCTCAGCGAGAGGCTGTCCCGGACGAACGCGAAGTCCGCCCACTCCGTGGTGGCGAGCAGCGCGACCACCGACAGCCTCGTCGCCGGATGGATCAACTCGTCGAAGCCGGCGGGCGTGCTCACCGGCCCACCCGCTCCGCGTGGCCCCGCAACGCGCCGGTGGTCCACCGGTTGACCGGCCCGGCGAACAGCACGAACACGCCCGCCGTCGCCGTGGCCTGGATCAGCGCGCCGACCCCCGGGTGCAGGGAGTCCACCAGCCAGCCGGAGAGCAGCACGGTCCCGCCGGTCAGCACCCCGCCGAGGGCCATGGAGGCCACCGTGTGCCAGGTGTAGCGGGAACGGTGCAGCCGCATCCGGCTCCTGCGGTTGAACGCCACGACCAGCCAGCCGAGCAGCGCCACATAGACGACGGCGGCCAACAGCACGCCGTACCACGGCAGTTCCAGGCCCATGCTGGCCAGGAAGACCCACATCAGCGCGGCCGTGGCCCAGGTCGTCCCCAGCCCGGAGGACGCGCACCGCTCGGCCTCGTCGTACACCCGCTCCTGCGGCACCCTGATGCGCTGGAGATCCCGCCACGCCTGCTCGGCGTCCACCGTCGCGTCCATGGTCCGCGCCCTCCTCGTTCGACTTTCCTGTCGGGAAAGTTACTCCCGACTTTCCCAACAGGCAAGTCGAACGAGCGGGTCCCGCCGGGCGGCCACCGTGTTCACCCGGCCAACGCCAGCGGCTCCTCGATCGTCGACTCCTCGCCCCCGCCCGCGAGTTGGGTGACGGCCGCGAACGCCGCGATCACCCGGCTCCACTCGTGCGGCCGCTCGCCGTCGAGCCCGCACGCCGCCGCGTACGCGCGCGCAGCGCGCCCCGGCGCCCTCGGCCCCGGCCCCCGCCACGACGAGGTCCACGGCGTCGAAGCGCGGATCGCCGACGCACCTTCGGGTCGACGGCCATCAGCCCGCGCGCCGGGCCGCCGTCGAGCGCGTTGCCCGGGTGCGGGTCGCCGTGGAGCGGCACGGGTCGCGCCGTCGTGGCCAGCGGCCGATCGCGGCGTCGAACGGCCCGGTCCCAGGCGGCGGCGCCCCGCCGCGCCGCGGCGACGACCGCTCCTCGACGCCCCCGGCCGTCGATGCGTTAGGGTTATCTCGACATCGAGATACCTGGCGTCGAGAGACGACGTCGTCGGAACGGCGGGAAACCGTCTGTCGGTGCGCCTTCCGAGGGGCCCACTTAGGGTTCCCTTAGCGAGTGGTGGCCCGGTGCGCACGGCAGGATTGCGGTAGAACGCGCGAATCATGTGGTGAAGGAGACAGTCGTGTCGGCGAACAGCTTCGACGCCCGCAGCACCCTGCGGGTGGGCGACGAGTCGTACGAGATTTTCCGGCTGGACAAGGTGGCGGGCTCGGACCGCCTGCCGTACAGCCTGAAGGTGCTGCTGGAGAACCTGCTCCGGACCGAGGACGGGGCGAACATCACCGCCGATCACATCCGGGCCCTCGCCGGTTGGGACGCCAGCGCGCAGCCCAGCCAGGAGATCCAGTTCACGCCGGCCCGCGTGATCATGCAGGACTTCACCGGCGTGCCCTGCGTGGTGGACCTGGCCACCATGCGGGAGGCCGTGCGGGAGTTGGGCGGCGACCCGGCGCGCATCAACCCGCTGGCGCCGGCCGAGCTGGTCATCGACCACTCCGTCATCGCCGACAAGTTCGGCACCGCCAACGCGTTCCAGCAGAACGTCGAGCTGGAGTACGGCCGCAACCGCGAGCGTTACCAGTTCCTGCGGTGGGGCCAGACCGCCTTCGACGAGTTCAAGGTGGTCCCGCCCGGCACCGGAATCGTGCACCAGGTGAACATCGAGCACCTGGCCCGGACCGTGATGGTCAGGAACGGTCAGGCGTACCCGGACACCCTGGTCGGCACCGACTCGCACACCACCATGGTCAACGGCCTCGGCGTGCTCGGCTGGGGCGTCGGCGGCATCGAGGCCGAGGCCGCGATGCTGGGGCAGCCGGTCTCCATGCTGATCCCGCGCGTGGTCGGCTTCAAGCTCACCGGCGAGCTGCCCACCGGCACCACCGCCACCGACCTGGTGCTCACCATCACCGAGATGCTCCGCAAGCACGGCGTGGTGGGCAAGTTCGTCGAGTTCTACGGCGAGGGCGTCGCCGCCATCCCGCTCGCCAACCGCGCCACCATCGGCAACATGTCCCCGGAGTTCGGCTCGACCGCGGCGATCTTCCCGATCGACGCCGAGACCATCAGCTATCTGCGGCTGACCGGCCGGGACGCCCAGCAGCTCGCGCTGGTCGAGTCCTACGCCAAGGAGCAGGGCCTGTGGCACGACCCGGCCCGCGAGCCGGAGTTCAGCGAGTACCTGGAGCTGGACCTGGCCACCGTGGTGCCCTCGATCGCCGGCCCCAAGCGCCCCCAGGACCGGATCGCGCTCTCCGACGCCACCGCCAAGTTCGCCGACGACGTGCGCGCCTATGTGCCGGAGGCGGACGCCGACGAGGCGGGCAAGGAGTCCTTCCCGGCCTCCGACTCCCCGGCCGTCAGCAACGGGACGCCCAGCCGGCCGGTCACCGTGACCCTGGCCGACGGCACCAGCTTCGAGCTGGACCACGGCGCGGTCACCGTCGCCGCCATCACCTCCTGCACCAACACCTCCAACCCCTCGGTGATGGTGGGCGCGGCGCTGCTCGCCAAGAAGGCGGTGGAGCGCGGCCTGTCGCGCAAGCCGTGGGTCAAGACGACCCTCGCCCCCGGCTCCAAGGTCGTGATGGACTACTACGACCGCGCCGGCCTGACCCCGTACCTCGACAAGCTCGGCTTCAACCTGGTCGGTTACGGCTGCACCACCTGCATCGGCAACTCGGGCCCGCTGCCCGAGGAGATCTCGCAGGCGGTCAACGAGCACGACCTCGCCGTGGTCTCCGTCCTCTCCGGCAACCGGAACTTCGAGGGCCGGATCAACCCCGACGTCAAGATGAACTACCTGGCCTCGCCGCCGCTGGTGGTCGCCTACGCGCTCGCCGGCTCCATGAAGGTGGACATCACCCGCGAGCCGCTGGGCGCCGACGCCGAGGGCCGCCCGGTCTACCTGCGGGACATCTGGCCCACCGAGCGGGAGATCGAGGAGGTCGTGGCCTCCGCCATCGGCCAGGAGATGTTCGGCCAGAGCTACGCGGACGTCTTCGCCGGCGACGCGCAGTGGAACGCGCTGTCCATCCCCACCGGTTCGACCTTCGAGTGGGACCCGGAGTCCACCTACGTCCGCAAGCCCCCCTACTTCGAGGGCATGACGCGGGACCCGGAGCCGGTCTCCGACATCACCGGGGCCCGGGTGCTGGCCAAGCTGGGCGACTCGGTCACCACCGACCACATCTCCCCGGCCGGCGCCATCAAGGCGGACACCCCCGCCGGCCGCTACCTCACCGAACACGGCGTCGAGCGGCGGGACTTCAACTCCTACGGCTCCCGGCGCGGCAACCACGAGGTGATGATCCGGGGCACCTTCGCCAACATCCGGCTGCGCAACCAGATCGCACCCGGCACCGAGGGCGGCTACACCCGGGACTTCACCCAGGACGGCGCGCCGGTGTCGTTCATCTACGACGCCTCGCGCAACTACCAGGAGGCGGGCATCCCGCTGGTCGTCCTGGCCGGCAAGGAGTACGGCTCGGGCTCGTCCCGCGACTGGGCGGCCAAGGGCACCGCGCTGCTGGGCGTGCGGGCCGTGATCGCCGAGTCCTACGAGCGCATCCACCGCTCCAACCTGATCGGGATGGGCGTGCTGCCGCTCCAGTTCCCGGCCGGGCAGGACGCCGCCTCGCTGGGCCTGACCGGCGAGGAGACCTTCTCCATCACCGGGGTGACCGCGCTCAACGACGGCACCACGCCCGAGACCGTCAGGGTCACCACGGACAGCGGCGTGGAGTTCGACGCCGTGGTCCGGATCGACACCCCCGGCGAGGCGGACTACTACCGCAACGGCGGGATCATGCAGTACGTGCTGCGTTCGCTGCTGCGCGAGTGAGCGCCGGGCGCGCGCTCCCGCGTTTCC
Source organism: Streptomyces triticirhizae (assembly GCF_003696235.1). Lineage (GTDB taxonomy): Bacteria > Actinomycetota > Actinomycetes > Streptomycetales > Streptomycetaceae > Streptomyces > Streptomyces triticirhizae. The sequence goes on along the minus strand of NZ_RFFJ01000107.1, from coordinate 15,453 downwards.
GCCGGGTCACCGCGACCCGGCGGGCTCGCGGGCCCGGCGCCCGCTGACGTCTCGTCAGCCAGACTCGCGAATCCCCAGCTCAGCGCGAGGGTCGGCCAACTGTCCGCGATTCACCCGGACGTGGCCGGCCCTTCGTGTGTGTCGGGGAGATCTCAACTCGGAAAAGCCTCCCGGCGATCTTGGCTCGCGATCTTCCGTGTGCGCGCCAAGTGGACTATACCTGTCGGGCAGTCGGCGGCCATCCCGTTCGGCTCCCCCCAGGAAGGCGAGGCTGCACATGACGTCCAAGCTCAACCGCCGCTCCCTGCTCACCCGTTCCGCCGCGGCCGGCCTGCTCTCCGTGCCGGCGGTGAGCGCCCTGGCCGGCTGCGCCAGCGGTGGCGGCGACGACGAGTCCGTCGAACGCGGCGAGACCACGGACGACAACCCTCTGGGCGTGGACCCCGAGGCCGAACTTGAGGTCATCATCTTCGACGGTGGCTTCGGCGACCAGTACGCGCTCGACGCCGAGGCGATCTACCAGGAGAACTACGGTCCGGTCACCCACGACAAGACGACCGAGATCCAGACCAGACTCCAGCCGAGAATGGTCCAGGGCGACCCGCCGGACGTCATCAACAACGGTGGCGCCGACGCCATGGACATCGCCGCGCTGATCCGCAACGGGCAGGTCTACGACCTCAACGAGCTGCTGGACGCCCCCTCGTTGGACGACCCCAACGTCACCGTGCGCGAGACCCTGATGCCCAGCACGGTGGAGATGGGCCAGTTCGGCTCCCAGGAGGTCTGGCGGCTCAACTACGCGTTCACCGTCTACGGCCAGTGGTACTCGCGCACCGCCCTGGAGCGTCTTGAGGTCGAGTACCCGCGCACCTGGGACGAGATGATCGCGGTCTGCGAGGCCGCCAAGCGGCAGGGCATGGCCGGCTGGACCTACCCGGGCGTGTATCCCTACTACTTCAACTTCACGCTCTACCCGTTCATCGGCAAGATCGGCGGCGTCGAGGTTCTCCAGGCCATCGACAACCTGGAGCCCAACGCCTGGCGCCACGACGCGGTGAAGGCCGCGTTCGAGGCGTACCACGAGCTGGCCGCGCGCGGCTATGTCCTCCAGGGCAGCCCCGGCATGACCCACGAGGAGTCCCAGGACGAGTGGAACGCCTACCAGGCGCTGTTCATCCCGAACGGCTCCTGGGTGGAGAACGAGTCGCGGCGCAACACCCCCGAGGACTTCGACATGGCGGTGGGCCCGCCCACCGGCCTGGACTCCTCGGACGCGATGCCGTTCGAGACGCTGTGGGCCTCCGCCAGCGAGCCGTTCTTCGTGCCGGCCGACGCCCGGAACCCCATTGGCGGCCTGGAGTTCCTGCGGGTGATGCTCGGCCAGGAGTCCGCGCGGAACTTCACCGAGCTGGTCTCCTCGCTGACCTGTGTGCGGGGCGCGGCCGACGGGATGGACCTGCCGCCCGGCCTCTCCAGCGCCAAGGCGACCTTCGAGGCGGCCGGCGACAACCTGCTCGTGCCCCGACTGCCCGACTGGTACAAGCAGTTCAACAACGAGGAGGTCGGGGGCGCGGTCGCCGCCATGATGGCCGGCGACATCGACCCGGACGAGGCGATCACCCGATGTCAGCGGGCGGCCGACGCGACCGCGAGCGACGACTCCATCCAGAAGTTCCAGCACGTCTGAGCGGCGAGAGGGCGGCATGGAGAGTGGCGCGGAAGGCAGGGAAGACGTGGCCGACACCAGGGAGCGGGCCGGCGGGAACATGACCGACGCCGGCGCGGCCGGCCGCCGGCGGAGCGGCGGCGACCGGCTGACCCCGGGGCTGGCACTCCGGCTGACCGTGGCGTTCTTCCTGCCGCCCCGGTTCACGCCGCGGAGCGTGCGATACGACCGGCGTTACCGAAAACTCGATCAGTACCGCTTCATTGTCTGGTTTCTCTCGTTGCCGGTCCTGGTCTACGGCGTGTTCGTGGTCTCGCCGTTCCTCCAGGCGTTCTTCTACTCGATGACCGACTGGACGGGATACAGCGCCAGTTACGAGTTCACCGGCTTCGAGAACTACGAAAGGATGTGGAACGACGACAAGTTCTGGGAGGCCACCAGGAACAGCCTGCTGCTGTTGGTGGTCGCCCCGGTCGTGACGCTGGTGATGGGGCTGTTCTTCGCCTATATGCTCACCGCCGGCGGTCGGCGGCGGAACGAGGCGGTGGCCGGGGTCACCGGCTCGGGCGTCTACAAGATCGTCTACTTCTTCCCGCAGGTGCTCTCCCTGGCGATCATCGCGGTGATCTGGGCCCGGATCTACAGCCCGCGCAGCGGCGCGCTCAACGCCGGTCTCGACGCGGTCGGTCTCGACTCCTGGCAGCGGGAGGACTGGCTGGGCAGCTCCTGGGCGATCTGGTGCGTGCTCGTGGTGCTGTGCTGGTCGTTCGTCGGCTTCTACGTGGTGCTGTTCTCGGCGGCGATGAGTGCCATCCCCACCGAGATCTACGAGGCCGCCCGGCTGGACGGGGCGGGCCGCTCGGTGACGTTCTTCCGGATCACCTTCCCGCTGACCTGGGAGACCGTCCGAACCGGCTGGATCTACATGGGCATCCAGGCCCTGGACGCCTTCGCCCTGGTGAACGTGATGGTGCCGGAGCACGGCATGGACGTGCTGCCCAGCTACCTGTTCGAGAAGTCGTTCCGGGACGGGCAGGCCGGCTACGCCACCACGATCGGGGTGGCGCTCTTCGTGATCACCCTGCTGTTCGCCACGGTCATGCTGCGGATCGGCCGCAGGGACCGGATCGAGCTGTAGGCGCGGGGAGCCGGGCCGCCGCCACCGGCCCGGCCCTCCCTCCGTCCGTCCCCGCACGCCAACCGCCTGATGGAGCACGTTAGATGAGCCTCACCAAGACCCCCGGCGACCGGCCCGCCGAGCAGCGGCGGCAGGGCGTCACCGGCACCACCCTGAACGTCTTCTCCCACACCTTCCTGGTGGCGTGGCTGGTGATGGCCGCCGCGCCGCTGCTGCTGGTCGTCCTCAACAGCCTCCGCCCGCACGGCGACATCGTCTCCGAGCCGTTCGGGCTGCCCACCGACCTGGAGTGGGCCAACTTCAGCAACGCCTGGACCTCGGCCAACATCGGCCGGTACGCGCTCAACTCGTTGATCATCCTGGCCGGTTCGCTGACCGGCACGATGCTGCTCGGCTCGATGGCCGCCTATGTCCTGGCGCGCTTCGAGTTCCCCGGGAACCGGCTGCTGCACCTGCTGTTCGTCGGCGGGATGATGTTCCCGGTCTTCCTCGCCCTGGTGCCGCTGTTCTTCGTCCTCAACAACCTGGGCCTGCTCAACACCCGCCAGGGCCTGATCGTCGTCTACATCGCCTACTCGCTGCCGTTCACCATCTTCTTCCTGGTGGCCTTCTTCCGCACCCTGCCCGGCGGGGTGCAGGAGGCGGCGACGCTGGACGGCGCCTCGCACACCAGGACGTTCTTCCAGATCATGCTGCCGATGGCCAAGCCCGGGCTGATCAGCATCGGGATCTTCAACTTCCTCGGCCAGTGGAACCAGTTCGTGCTGCCCCGGGTGCTCAACGTCGGCGACCCGGACGACGCGGTGCTGCCCCAGGGCCTGGCCGCGTTGATGGTGCAACAGGGCTACGAGGGGGACTGGGGCGCGCTCTACGCCGGCGTGACCCTGGCGATGATGCCGGTGCTGGTGGTCTATGCCGCCTTCCAGCGGCAGGTGCAGAGCGGGCTGACGGCGGGGGCGGTGCGCTGATCCCGCCGGACCCCGTGTGCCGGCGGCTTCGGTGGATTCCCGTGCGAGGCCACCGTTCGGGGCGTTGACTTCCTATAGTGGGCCAGGTGCCGTCTCCCGTCGCAGGTGGGGCGGCCGGCGGAGGCGACGTTCGCCCGCTGGGTGACGGGATGTTCGGTATGTGGGAAGTGGAGTGAGCCGTGAAGACTCCGGGATCGCAGTCCTCGCTGCACCGGGCCAACCTGGAGCGCGTGATCAGGGCGGTCCGTGCCGCCGGTTCGCTCACCCAGGCCGACATCGCCAGGACCACGGGTCTCTCGGCGGCCACGGTCTCGAACATCGTGCGGGAGCTGAAGGAGTTGGGCACGGTCGAGGTGCGCTCCACCTCGGCCGGCGGCCGGCGGGCCCGCAGCGTCTCGCTCTCCAGCGACGCGGGCATCGTGGTGGGCGTGGACTTCGGCCACTCCCATCTGCGGGTCGCGGTGGGGAACCTGGCGCACCAGGTGCTGGCCGAGGAGGCCGAGCCGGTGGACGTGGACGCCTCGGCCGAGCAGGGCTTCGACCGGGCCGAGAAGCTGGTGGGGCGGCTGCTGGCGGTGGCCGGCGTGGACCGATCCAAGATCATCGGCATCGGCCTCGGCGTTCCCGGGCCGATCGACATGACCAGCGGCACCATCGGCTCCACCGCCATACTGCCGGGCTGGCGCGGCACCAACCCGCGCGACGAACTGGCCGCCAGGACGGGCGTCCCGGTGCACGTGGACAACGACGCCAACCTGGGCGCGCTGGGCGAGTTTGTCTGGGGCAGCGGCCGGGGCGCGGGTGACCTCGCCTACATCAAGGTGGCCAGCGGGGTGGGCGCCGGGCTGGTGATCAACGGCCGCATATACCGGGGCTCCGGCGGCACGGCGGGTGAGATAGGGCACATCACGCTCGACGAGTCGGGGCCGGTCTGCCGCTGCGGCAACCGGGGCTGCCTGGAGACCTTCACCGCGGCGCGCCATGTGCTGCCGCTGCTGGCGCCCATTCACGGGACCGAGTTGACCATGCGGCGGGTGGTCCAGCTGGCGCGCGAGGGCGACCCCGGCTGCCGGCGGGTGATCGCCGACGTCGGGCGCCATGTGGGCACCGCCGTGGCGCAGCTGTGCAACGTGCTCAACCTCAACCGCGTGGTGCTCGGCGGCGATGTGGCCGAGGCCGGGGAGATCGCGCTGGGGCCGATCCGGGACTCCGTCGGCCGGTACGCCATCCCCAGCGCGGCCCGCCAACTGACCGTGGCCGCCGGCGCGTTGGGCGGCCGGGCCGAGGTGCTGGGCGCGCTGGCGCTGGTGCTGCGGGAGATGGGCGACGGGATGCTGCTCGGCGCGGACCAGCCGGGGTGACCGCCGGAGCTGAACGCGCGGGCCCCGAGGACGCCCCAGGGGCCTGGTTGAACCTTCAAGAGGTAAAAACAACACAACGAAAAACAAAGCTTCAGAACTCCCCAGGCGTGCGCCCCCTTTAATGCCCGTGAATAGCTTTGTCAAACCTTCGCTTCCGCTCTAAGAGAAGGTCTCGATTTGGTTGAAGCTGGATTTATGTATTGACGACAAGAAGACGCCGGAGTTAGCTCTCACCGGACCGAATGGCCGCGAAGTGGCGGCCCGAGCGGGAGGCTTGACTAACGATGCGTCAACAACTGCGACTTGTCGGTATCGGCGTCGCGTCCCTGGCCCTGACCGTGGCGCTGGCCGCCTGCGGCGAGGCCGGCGGCGGCGATGACGACGACAACAACGAGGGTGGTGGCGGGGACGGTGGCGGCACCATCGGGCTCCTGCTCCCCGAGGACCGCACCACCAGGTACGAGTCCTTCGACCGCCCGTTCATAGAGGACAAGATCGGCGAGCTGTGTCCTGACTGCACCGTCGACTACAACAACGCCAGCGAGGACACCAACCTCCAGAAGCAGCAGTTCGACGCGATGCTCACCGGCGGCGTCGACGTGATCATCCTGGACCCGGTGGACGCGTCCGCCACCGCCACCTGGGTCGAGGAGGCCGAGGCCGAGGGCGTTCCCGTCATCGCCTACGACCGGCTGGCCGAGGGCCCGATCCAGTCCTATGTCTCCTACGACAACAGGGCGGTTGGCGAACTCCAGGGCCAGGCCCTGCTGGACGCCCTGGGTGACGAGGCCGAGGGCGCCCGCGTGGTGATGATCAACGGCTCGCCCACCGACCCCAACGCCGGGGACTTCAAGGCCGGCGCCGAGTCGGTCCTTGAGGGCACCGCCGAGATCGTCTTCTCCCAGGACATCGACGGCTGGGACGCCGCGCTGGCCAACGAGGAGATGAACGCCGCGATCGACTCCCTGGGCGCCGACGGCTTCGACGCCGTCTACGTCGCCAACGACGGCATGGCCGCCGGCGTGATCAACGCCCTCCAGGCCGCCGGGATCACCGACGTGCCCGTGGGCGGCCAGGACGCCGAACTCGCCGGCCTCCAGCGGATCGTCACCGGCGAGCAGACCTTCACGATCTACAAGGCGCTGCGGCCCGAGGCCGAGATCACCGCCGAGATCGCCGTCCGCCTGCTCAACGGCGAGGACTTCGCCGACCTGGCCCCCGACAGCGTGGACAGCCCCACCAACGACGGCATCCCGTCCACCCTGTTGGAGCCCGTGCCGGTGACCGTCGACACCATCACGGACACCGTGATCGCCGACGAGTTCTACGCGCCCACCGACATCTGCACCGCCGAGTTCGCCGACGCCTGCCAGGAAGCCGGCCTCGGCTGATCGCCGCACCGCCCGGACCCCGCCCCCGTCGATCCGCCCGGGGCGGGGCCGGGCCAACGCAGCGCAAGGAGCTGACCCCACGCATGACCGCCGCACCCGTTCTGGCGTTGCACGGCGTCTCCAAGCGGTTCGGCGCCGTCCAGGCGCTGACCGACGTCGACCTGGAGATCCGCGCCGGCCACGTGACCGCCCTGGTGGGCGACAACGGAGCCGGAAAATCAACCCTCATCAAGACCATCGCCGGGGTCCACCCCATCGACTCCGGCCGCATCACCTGGAAGGGGCAGGAGGTCAGGATCGTAAAGCCCCACGACGCCCAGGAACTCGGCATCGCCACCGTCTACCAGGACCTCGCCCTGTGCGACAACCTCGACGTGGTCGCCAACCTCTTCCTCGGCCGGGAGCTGCGCACCGCGCACATCCTCGACCAGGTCGCGATGGAGCGCGAGGCCCGCGAACTGCTGGACACCCTCTCCATCCGCATCCCCAGCGTGCGCATCCCCGTCGCCTCGCTCTCCGGCGGCCAGCGGCAGGTGGTCGCCATCGCCCGCGCCCTGGTCGGCTCGCCCGAGGTCGTCATCCTCGACGAGCCAACCGCCGCGCTCGGCGTCGAGCAGACCGCCCAGGTGCTCGACCTCGTGGAACGGCTCCGCGACCGGGGCCTCGGCGTCGTCCTCATCAGCCACAACGTCGCCGACGTGCGCGCCGTGGCCGACGACGTCGCCGTGCTGCGGCTGGGCCGCAACAACGGCGTCTTCCGGGCCGCGGAGACCAGCGGCGAGGAGATCATCGCCGCGATCACCGGCGCGACGGACAACGCGGTGACCCGGCGCAGCTCGCGCAGGGAGCGGCCGCGCGACGCCGAGCCCGAGCAGAACACCGAGCCCGAGCAGAACACCGACGCCCAGGGCGCGGAGGAGGAAGCCTGATGAGCGACAAACTCGCGCCCGATCCGCGCCTGTTGGTGCGGGAACGCGGCCTGGCCGGCTATGTGGAGGACTTCCGCCGCCGGATCGCCGGCGGCGAGCTGGGCTCCATCCCGGTGATCATCGGCATGATCATCATCGCCGTCGTCTTCGAGGCCCAGACCGGGACGTTCCTCTCCCCGCGCAACCTCAGCAACATCACGGTCTACATCGCCGGCCCCGGCATCATGGCCGTCGGCATCGTGCTGGTGCTGCTGCTCGGCGAGATCGACCTCTCGGTCGGCTCCATGGCGGGCCTGTCCGCCGCGATCTGGGCGGTGCTCTCCGTCAGCCACGGGGTCAACGACCTCGTGGCCATCGGCCTGGCCATCCTGGCCGGCGCCGCCGTCGGCACCCTGCACGGCTTCTTCTTCGCCAAGATCGGCGTCCCCGCCTTCGTGGTCACCCTCGCCGGCTTCCTCGGCTGGAGCGGCCTCCAGATCTGGGTGATGGGCGACGAGGGCACCATCAACATCCCCCGCGACAGCCTGGTGCGGGACTTCAACAACTTCTACTTCTCCGACATCGCCGCCGCCTACGGCCTGGCCGCCGCGCTCAGCCTGGGCTACCTGGCCGCGCTCGTCTTCCAGGAGCGGCGGCGCGGCGCCGCCGGGCTGCCCACCCGGCCGCTGAGCGAGATCATCCTGCGGGTCGGCCTGGTGGCGGTGGCCGCGTTCGTCACCGCCTACACCCTCAACCAGCACCGGGGCCTGCCGCTGGCGCTGGTGATCTTCCTGGCGATCCTGCTGCTCGCCGACTTCATGGTCCGCCGCACCACCTACGGCCGGCAGATCTTCGCCGTCGGCGGCAACGCGGAGGCGGCCCGCCGCGCCGGCATCAACGTGGAGCGCGTCCGGCTGACGGTGTTCACCATCGCCAGCGCGCTGGCCGCGCTCGGCGGCCTCTTCTACGCGGCCCAGGCCGGCGGCGCCTCCAAGAGCCTCGGCTCGGGCAACCTGCTGATGAACGTCATCGCCGCCGCCGTCATCGGCGGCACCAGCCTCTTCGGCGGGCGCGGCTGGGTCTGGTCGGCGCTGCTGGGCACCCTGGTCATCCAGTCCATCACCACCGGGCTCAACCTGATGGGCATGGCCAGCGAGATCCAGTACATGATCACCGGCGCCGTGCTGCTGGTGGCCGTCGTCCTCGACTCGGTCTCCCGCAGAACCCAGCGCACCGCCGGCCGAACATAGGTGCTGCGAAAGTGAGGTGACAGGTCACCCGGGTCGCGAGCGACTCGGGTGACCTATCTCGCATCCTGAGACCTCCTGGCGCGAGGTGGCGCACTAGACTCTCCGGGTGATGGGACTGCCCCGAAGCGAGGAGGAACGGTGTCGTTGCTGACCGGTATCTCGGGACCGCGCGATCTGGACCGGCTCACCCCGGAGCAGCTCGTCGAGCTGGCCGGAGAGATCCGCACCTTCCTGATCCAGGAGGTCTCCAAGACCGGCGGGCACCTCGGCCCCAATCTCGGAGTCGTCGAGCTGACCATCGCCCTGCACCGGGTCTTCCACTCACCGGCCGACCGCGTCCTGTGGGACACCGGCCACCAGTCCTACGTCCACAAGCTGCTCACCGGCCGCCAGGACTTCACCGGCCTGCGCACCAGGGGCGGGCTGTCCGGCTACCCCTCGCGCGAGGAGTCCGAGCACGACGTCATCGAGAACAGCCACGCCTCCACCGTCCTGGGCTGGGCCGACGGCCTGGCCAAGGCCAACCAGCTGCGCGGCGTCGACAAGCACGTGGTCGCCGTCACCGGCGACGGCGCCCTGACCGGCGGCATGGCCTGGGAGGCGCTCAACAACATCGCCGGCGCCAAGGACCGCCCCCTGGTGATCGTCGTCAACGACAACGAGCGCTCCTACGCGCCCACCATCGGCGGCCTCGCCAACCACCTCGCCACCCTGCGCACCACCGAGGGCTACGAGCGCTGGCTGGAGCGCGGCAAGCAGATGCTCAACCGCACCCCCGTGGTGGGCCGCCCGCTCTACGGCACCCTGCACGGCGCCAAGAAGGGCCTGAAGGACGTCATCGCCCCGCAGGGCATGTTCGAGGACCTGGGCCTGAAGTACGTCGGCCCGATCGACGGGCACGACATCCAGGCGTTGGAGTCGGCGCTCCAGCGCGCCAAGCGCTTCGGCGGCCCGGTCATCGTGCACTGCCTCACCGAGAAGGGCCGGGGCTACCAGCCGGCACGCGACGACGAGGCCGACCAGTTCCACTCGGTCAACGTGATCCACCCCGACACCGGCCTGCCGGTCTCCGTCTCGGGCGCCGACTGGACCTCCGTCTTCGGCGACGAGATCGTCCGGATCGGCCGCGAGCGCCCCGACGTCGTCGCCATCACCGCCGCCATGCTGAGGCCCGTCGGACTCCAGCGCTTCGCCGAGGAGTTCCCCGACCGGGTCTTCGACGTCGGCATCGCCGAGCAGCACGGCGCGGTCTCGGCCGCCGGGCTGGCCACCGGCGGGCTGCACCCGGTCTTCGCCGTCTACGCCACGTTCCTCAACCGCGCCTTCGACCAGCTGTTGATGGACGTCGCGCTGCACCGCTGCGGCGTCACCTTCGTGCTGGACCGCGCCGGCGTCACCGGCCCCGACGGCGCCTCCCACCACGGGATGTGGGACATGTCGATCCTCCAGGTCGTCCCGGGGCTGCGGCTGGCCGCCCCGCGCGACGCCGACCAGCTGCGGGCCCAGCTGCGGGAGGCCGTGGAGGTCAGGGACGCGCCCACGGTGGTGCGTTACTCCAAGGGCAAGGTCGCCGCGCCCGTCGCGGCCGTCGGCCGGATCGGCGGGATGGACGTGCTGCGGGAGGCCGAGACCGACCGGCCCGACGTGCTGATCGTCTCCGTCGGCGCGCTGGCGCCGCTCTGCCTGGAGGCCGCCGCGCTGCTCGACCGCCAGGGCATCAGCGCGACCGTCGTCGACCCCCGCTGGGTCAAGCCGGTCGACCCCGAGCTGCCCGCGCTGGCCGCGCGCCACCGCGTGGTCGCCACCGTCGAGGACAACAGCCGCGCCGGCGGCGTCGGTTCGGCGATCGCGCAGGCCCTGCGGGACGCCGACGTGGACGTGCCGCTGCGCGACTTCGGCATCCCCGCCCGATTCCTGCCGCACGGCAGCCGCGCCGAGGTGCTGGCCGAGGCCGGCCTGACCGCCCCCGCCATCGCCCGCCAGGTCACCGGCCTCGTCGCCCGCCAGGAGGGCCGACTGGACCCGGCCGGCCTGGGCAGCGACTGACCCCGGCCGGAGCCCCGGCGGGGGAACGGCACGGAACGCGCCGACGCCGCTCGTCCCCCGAGGCGAGCGGCGCCCGTCGAAGGTGTCGGACGCTCAGCCCTGGGTGGCCGCCGGGTCCATCCACATGACCTCCCAGTGGTGGCCGTCCAGGTCGTAGAAGCTGCGGCCGTACATGCCGTCCATGTCGAGCGGGTCGCCCGCCGCCGTGCCGCCGGCCGCCAGCGCCCGGTCGGCCAGCTCGTCCACGGCCTCCCGGCTGTCCGCGCTCAGTCCGATGAGCGTCTCCTGGTGGGTGCCGGTGTCGGCGATCTGCTTCTTGGTGAACGTCCTGAAGAAGTCCTCGGTGAGCAGCATCGAGTAGATCGTCTCGCTGATCACCAGACAGGCCGCGTTCTCGTCCGAGAACTGCGGGTTGAAGGAGTACCCCAGCTTGGTGAAGAACTCCTTGGACCGCTCCAGGTCCTTCACCGGCAGGTTCACGAAGATCATGGTGGACACGGTGTGCTCCCTCTCGCTCCCGCCGTCGCTCCCCGCGCCGGCTTTCGAGAGGACAGACCGGGGGCCGCCCGGAAACTCATCGCTCGCCCGGAGGAATCCTCGAAAGAAGTTCGCGCGGTCCCCACACCTCGGCGCCCAACTCCCGCACCCGGCCCCGCAGCTCGCGGTCCGCGGTCACCACCAGGCAGCGCCGCCCCGGCTCGGTCGCCCGCACCAGCTCCACCATCGCGTCGTCCCCGCTGCCCGACGCCGAGACCACCCGCACCCCGGGCACCGAGGCCACCCCGCGCGCCGCGCCCTCCACGACCAGCACCGGCTCCCCGAAGCCGGCCAGGCCCGCGAGCCGGTCCCGCAGCCGCTCGGTGGCGCCCCGCCGGTCCCGCCACCAGCCGTCGGGCACCGAGCCCACCACGTTGGCGCCGTCAACCAACAGCAGCGGCGCCCGCCCCGGGTCCACCGGGCCGGGCGCCGCGCCGTTCGCCTGTCCGTCCGTCACACCACGGACCCTACTCCGGCAGGCTCGCCACCCCGGGCGCCAACAGCCGCCGGCCCAGCACCCGCTGGGAGACCCCGGCCCGGTCCAGGTAGGGCGTGATCCCGCCCAGGTGGAACGGCCAGCCGGCGCCGGTGATCAGGCACAGGTCGATGTCCTGCGCCTCGGCGACCACGCCCTCGTCCAGCATCAGACCGATCTCCTCGGCGATCGCGTCCACCGCGCGGGCCCTGACCTGCTCCTCCGAGAGCACCTGGTCGCCGACCTCGAAGAGCGCCGCGACCTCAGGGTCCAGCTGCGGCTTGCCGCCGCTGTGGTCGTAGAGGGTGCGCTTGCCGGCGGCCACCACCCGGCCCAGGTTCTCCGAGACGCCGAACCGCTCGGGGAACGCCTGGTGCAGGGTGCCCGCCACATGGTGCGCCACGGCCGGGCCCACCAGCTCCAGCAGCACCATCGGCGACATCGGCAGCCCCAGCGGCGCCAGCGCGTTGTCCGCCACCTCGACCGGGGTGCCCTCGTCGATGGAGGCCAGCACCTCGCCCATGAAGCGGGTGAGGATGCGGTTGACGACGAACGCCGGGGCGTCCTTGACCAGCACCGCCGACTTCTTCAGCTGCTTGGCCACGGCGAACGCGGTGGCCAGCGACGCGTCGTCGGTGCGCTCGGCCCGCACGATCTCCAACAGCGGCAGCACCGCGACCGGGTTGAAGAAGTGGAAGCCGACGACCCGCTCCGGGTGCGCCAGCCGCGAGGCCATCTCCGTCACCGAGAGCGAGGAGGTGTTGGTGGCCAGGATGGCGTGCTCCGGCACCACCGCCTCGAGCTCGGCGAAGACCTGCTGCTTGACGCCCATCTCCTCGAAGACGGCCTCGATCACGAAGTCCGCGTCGGCGAACGCGGTCGCCCTGTCCAGCGAGCCGGTGACGTTGGCCTTCAGCCGGTTGACCTGGTCCTGGCTGAGCCGGCCCTTCAACAGCAGCGTGTCCAGCTGCTCGTGGACCCAGCCGACGCCCTTGTCCACCCGCTCCTGGTCGATGTCGGTGAGCACCACCGGCACCTGGAGCCGGCGCGCGAAGAGCAGCGCCAGCTGCGAGGCCATCAGGCCGGCGCCCACGATCCCGACCTTGGTCACCGGGCGGGCCAGCGACTTGTCCGGCGCGCCCACCGGGCGCTTGGCGCGGCGCTGCACCAGGTTGAACGCGTAGAGCCCGCTGCGGAGTTCGTCGCTCATGATGAGGTCGGCCAGCGCCCGGTCCTCGGCGTCGAAGCCGGCCCGCAGGTCCCCGTTGCGCACCTGGGCGATGATGTCCAGCGCCCGGTAGGCGGCGGGGGCCGCGCCGTGCACCTTCTCGTCGGCGATCTCCCGGCCCCTGGCCACCGCCTGGTCCCAGGCCTCGCCCCGGTCCGGGTCCTGCCGGGCGATCTCGATCTCGCCGCGCAGCACCGCCGAGGTCCAGATCAGCGACTGCTCCAGGAAGTCCGCCGCCTCGAAGACGGCGTCGGCGATGCCCAGTTCGTAGACCTTGGGGCCGGTGAGCATCCGGTTCTGGTTGAGCGCGTTCTCCACGATGACCGTCACCGCGCGCTCGGCGCCGATCAGGTTGGGCAGCAGGGTGCAGCCGCCCCAGCCGGGCACCAGGCCGAGGAAGACCTCGGGGAGCCCGAACGCGCCGATCGAGTCGGAGACCGTGCGGTAGGTGCAGTGCAGGCCCACCTCGACGCCGCCGCCCAGGGCCGCGCCGTTGTAGTAGGCGAAGGTGGGCACCGCCAGGCTGTTCAGCCGGCGGAAGATCGCGTGCCCGCCGACGCCGATCGCCAGCGCCTGCTCGCGCTCGGCGATCACCTCGACGCCCTTGAGGTCGGCGCCCACGGCGAAGACGAACGGCTTGCCCGTCAGTCCCACGCCGACGATCTCGCCGGCGTCCGCCTCGGCGGCCACCCGGTCGATCGCCGCGTCGAGGTTCGCCAGCGAACGGGGACCGAACGTCGTCGGCTTCTTGTGGTCGAAGCCGTTGTCCAGGGTGATCAGGGCGAACCGGCCCGCGCCGTGCGGCAGTTCCAGGTGGCGCACGTGCGCCTGGGTGACCACCTCGTCGGGGAAGATCTCGGCCGCCTTGCGCAGCTGCTCCGCGCTACTCACTGTGACTCCTTCGCCTGCTCGCTGGACCGGGGTGCCGAACGCGGGCTCACTGGCCCTCCCAGTGCGGGTTCTCCCAGATGACCGTGCCGCCCATGCCGAAGCCGACGCACATGCTGGTCAGCCCGTACCGCACGTGCGGCTGGTCCTCGAACTGCCGGGCCAGCTGGGTCATCAGCCGCACCCCGGAGGAGGCCAGCGGGTGGCCGAAGGCGATCGCGCCGCCGTACTGGTTGACGCGGGGGTCGTCGTCGGCGATGCCGTAGTGGTCCAGCAGCGCCAACACCTGGACGGCGAACGCCTCGTTGATCTCGAACAGGCCGATGTCGTCGATCGTCAGGCCCGCCTTCGCGAGGGCCTTCTCGGTGGCCGGAATCGGGCCGAAGCCCATCACCTCGGGCTCGACGCCCGCGAACGCGAAGGCGACCAGCCGCATCTTCACCGGCAGACCCAGCTCGGCCGCGATGTCCTCGCCGGCCAGCAGCGAGGCGGTCGCGCCGTCGTTGAGGCCCGCCGCGTTCCCGGCCGTGACCCGGCCGTGCGGGCGGAACGGGGTCTTCAGGCCGGCCAGGCCCTCCAGCGTGGTGCCCGGGCGCATCGGCTCGTCCGCCGTGGCCAGGCCCCAGCCCAACTCGCCCTCGCCCTCGGTGCGCCGCACCGAGACCGGCACCAGGTCCCGCTGGATCTTGCCGTCCGCGTACGCCTTGGCCGCCTTCTCCTGGCTGCGCACCGCGTACTCGTCGGCCCGCGCCTTGGTCAGGTGCGGGAACCGGTCGTGCAGGTTCTCCGCCGTCATGCCCATGAAGAGGGCCGACTCGTCGACCAACTTCTCGGAGACGAAACGGGGGTTGGGGTCCACCTGCTCGCCCATCGGGTGGCGGCCCATGTGCTCCACGCCGCCGGCGATCGCGACGTCGCTGGCGCCGAAGGCGATGGCGCCCGCGCTGGTGGTCACGGCGGTCATCGCGCCCGCGCACATGCGGTCGATGGAGTAACCGGGAACGGACTGCGGCAGCCCGGCCAGCAGCGCGGCCGTGCGGCCCAGCGTCAGGCCCTGGTCGCCGATCTGCGTCGTGGCGGCGAGCGCCACGTCGTCGACCCGCTCGGGCGGCAGCTGCGGATTGCGCCGCAGCAGCTCCCGGACGCACTTGACGACGAGGTCGTCGGCGCGGGTCTCGTGGTAGATCCCCTTGGGACCCGCCTTGCCGAACGGGGTACGGACGCCGTCGACGAACACGACGTCCCTAGCGGTACGCGGCACGATGCCCTCTCTCTCCACGCCGAGATTCTGCGATCCGGGACCCATGCTACTAGCGGGTAACCGTCAGGCAAGAGTCGCCCTTCCCACGGGGCGCACATCACAGCCGGGGATCGTTCGGGGCTCAGCCCTCGGAGAGCGCCTTGGCGAGCAGTTCGGCGGTCTGCCCGATCTGCCACTCCCTGGCGCCCAGCGCCCGCAGTGCCGCGCCGACCGCATCGGGCCCGACCTCCGCCGGCGGCTCCCAGCACACCCGCCGCACCAACTCCGGGGTCAGCAGGTTCTCCTGCGGCATCCGCAGCTCCTCGGCGCGCGCGGTGACGGCCGCGCGCGCCG
>NZ_RFFJ01000106.1 GCF_003696235.1 Streptomyces triticirhizae | reverse complement strand
TCGACGAGGCCGCCGAGCCGCCGGACCCCGGCCTGATGGCCGCCTTCCGGCGCGGCGCCAGCCTGGCCGAGGAGGCCGAGCCGCGCCGCTCCTGACCGCCGGCCGCCCGGCCCGCCCCCGGCCGGCTTCCCCATCCCAGGGCCCCGCGCGGGAGCCCGAAGCCGGGCCCGCGACAGGACCCGCCCGAGGAGACCAGCAACGATGGACAGCGACCCCGCAAGCGACCCCGGGAGCGATCCCACCACCGACCCTCCGGCCGCCCACGCCCACGATCCCGCCGCCGAACCCCCGCCCGGCGCGACGAACGAGCCTTCGCCCGATGCCGCCGCCCCCGCGCCCGAGCAACGGCCCGACCTGGGCCGGCTGTTGACCGGCCTGGTGGAACGGGTGCCGCACGCCCGCAGCGCCCTGCTGCTCAGCATCGACGGCCTGGTCAGGGCGGCCCACGGCCTCGACCGGGAGACGGCCGAGCAGCTGGCCGCGCTCGCCTCCGGGCTGCACGCGCTGGCCAGGGGTGCCGGCGCCCGGTTCGCTGAGGGGGGCAGGGTGCGGCAGGTGGTCGTCGAGTGGGAGTCGGCCCTGCTGACCGTCTGCACGGCGGGCACCGGCGCCTGCCTGGCCGCGCTCGCTGACCGCAGGGCCGATGTCGCCGTGCTGGGCTACGAGATGACCCTTCTGGTCAGAAGCGTGCGCTCGGTGCTGGAGACCCCGCTGCGGCTGCCGGCGGGACGCTGAGGCCCGCCCGTGGAACGACCGCGCGGCGCGTGCCTCGGCGCCTGGCTCGACGACCGGGCCGGGCGCCTGATGCGCCCCTACACAGCGAGCGACGGACGCACCCGGCCGGCGGCCCGCCTCGACCTGACGACCCTGGTGCGCGCCACCGGCCGGCCGGCGCGCGCCGCGCCGCCAGGTCCCGAGCACGGCCAGGTGCTCGCCCTGGCCCGGGCGCCGATCTCGGTCGCCGAACTCGCCGCCCACCTGCGGCTGCCGGCCGCCGTCACCAAGGTCCTGCTGAGCGATCTGCTGGCCTGCGGCGCCGTGGCCGTCAACGCGCCGGAGCCCACCGGCGCCTCCCCGACCGACCGAGACCTGCTGGAGGCGGTGCTGCGTGGACTCCGCGAACGGCTCTGAGAAGCGTTCCCACGGCCCCGAGAGGCGTTCCGACGCCCCGGAGAGGCCCTCCGACCACCGGGCCGGCCGTGCCCCAGGGCCCGACCACGGAGCCGGGGAAGACCCGGGCGCGCGGGACCCGTTCCCCACCACGGCGAAGATCCTGGTCGCCGGCGGCTTCGGGGTCGGCAAGACCACCCTGGTCGGCGCGGTCAGCGAGATCGAGCCCCTGAGCACCGAGGAGTTGCTGACCCAGCTCAGCGCCGGCACCGACAGCCTGGAGGGCGTCGAGCGGAAGACCACCACCACCGTGGCGATGGACTTCGGCCGGATCACGCTGGACAACCAGCATGTGCTCTACCTCTTCGGCACCCCGGGGCAGGAACGGTTCTGGTTCGTCTGGGACGAGCTGTGCCAGGGCGCGCTCGGCGCCGTGGTGCTGGCCGACACCCGCCGGCTCGAACACTGCTTCCCCGCCATCGACTTCTTCGAGCGGCGTGGCCTGGGGTTCGTCGTCGCGGTCAACGAGTTCGACCGCGCGGTGCGTTACACGACCGAGGAGGTGCGGACCGCCCTCGACCTGGACCCCGGGGTGCCGGTGATCACCTGCGACGCCCGCAAGGCGGCGTCCGCGACCCGGGTGCTGGTCTGCCTGGTCGGCCACCTCATCGAGACCAGGGAGCGCGCGGCGGCCGCCGCCGGTCGCCCGTGAACGGGACGACCGGCGGCGGCCGGCCGGCTCACGCCTCCTCGGCGCCGCCGAACCGCTCGCGGTAGGCGTCCAGGTCCTCGTCGGTGAGCTTGGCGAAGAGCACCCCGGGCACGGTGAACGGGGTGCCGGCCGGCACCGCGTCCAGCGCCCGCGCCGCCGCCTCGCTCACCCACCGCTCGCCCAGCCGCTCGGTGACCGCCGGGTCCTCGGGCGCGAACACCTCCCGCAGCGTGGCCGAGGTGAACGGCACGAACGGCTCGGAGACCACCGCGTACAGGTGGATCAGGTTGATCGCCGTCCGGAGCGTCAGCGCCGCCGCGTCCGGGTCGGCCTTGATCTCCTTCCACGGCGCCTTGGACTCCAGATAGACGTTGCCCGCGCTCCACAGCGCGCGCAGCGCGAACGCCGCCTTGCGGAACTGGAGCGCCTCCAACTGCCGCTCGTACTCGGCCAGCAGGCCCGCGATCTCCTCGCCCAGCGCCCGCTCCGCGTCGCCCGGCGCGTGCCCGGCCGGCACCGCGTCGCCGAACCGCTTGCGGGAGAAGGACAGCACCCGGTTGACGAAGTTTCCCAGGGTGTCCGCCAGGTCCTTGTTGACCACCGAGGCGAACAGCTCCCAGGAGAACGCCGAGTCGTCCGACTCCGGCGCCGAGGCCATCAGGAAGTACCGCCAGTAGTCGGCGGGCAGCAGCTCAAGGGCCTGGTCGGTGAAGACGCCGCGGTTCTGCGAGGTGGAGAACTTCCCGCCGTAGTACGTCAGCCAGTTGAGCGCCTTGACGTAGTCGACCTGCTTCCACGGCTCCCTGGTGCCCAGCTGGGTGGCGGGGAACATCACCGTGTGGAAGGGCACGTTGTCCTTGGCCATGAACTCCGTGTACCGGACGTCGTCGGCCTCGTACCACCAGGAGCGCCAGTCGCGCTCCTCGCCGTCGGGCGCCGCGTCGGCCCACTCCTTGGTGGCGCCGATATAGCCGATGGGGGCGTCGAACCAGACGTAGAACACCTTGCCCTCGGCGGCCAGTTCGGGCCACACGTCGGCCGGCACCGGAACGCCCCACTCCAGGTCCCGGGTGATGGAGCGGTCGTGCAGCCCCTCGGTCAGCCACTTGCGGGCGATGGACGAGGCCAGCGTCGGCCACTCGTTGCCGTGCCGCTCGACGAACGCCTCGACCTCGGGCTCCAGCCTGGACTGGAGCAGGAACAGGTGCTTGGTCTCCCGCACCTCCAGGTCGGTGCTGCCGCTGACCGCCGAGCGGGCTTCGAGGAGGTCCGTCGGGTCGAGCACCCGGGTGCAGTTCTCGCACTGGTCGCCCCTGGCGGCCTCGTAGCCGCAGAACGGGCAGGTGCCGACGATGTACCGGTCCGGCAGGAAACGGTCGTCGGCGACGGAGAACACCTGCCGGGTCGAGCGCTCCTCGATGAAGCCGTGCTCCGCCAGCCGCCGCGCGAAGTGCTGGGTGACCTCGATGTTCTGCGGGGACGAGGTGCGCCCGAAGTAGTCGAACGCGAGGCCGAAGCCGTCGTAGACCGCCTTCTGCGCGGCGTGCTGCTCGGCGCAGAACGCGGCCACCGGCAGGCCCGCCGCCTTGGCGGCCAGCTCGGCCGGGGTGCCGTGCTCGTCGGTGGCGCAGATGTAGAGCACGTCCTGGCCGCGCTGCCGCAGGTAGCGGGCGTAGACGTCGGCGGGGAGCATCGAGCCCACCATGTTCCCCAGGTGCTTGATCCCGTTGATATAGGGCAACGCACTGGTGATGAGGTGTCGGGCCATCCTCGGATGCTCCAATGGTGAGAGGAATCAGCGGGCGGCGCGGGCCATCAGGCGTAAACGGAGCGTAACGGAGCACCGCCATGGACAACATTCATCCTACCGAGCCGGCCTGGGCCGACCGCACCGCGTTTGTCGCCGTCAGGCCCTGGCGGGTGGTGGGTCTGCTCAGCGGGACCTCGTACGACGCGGTGGACGCCGCCGTCGCCGAACTCTCCTTCGCGCCCGAGCCGGACGGGGCGGGGGAGGCGGTGGTGCTGCGCCCGTTGGGCACGGTGAGCGACCCCCTGCCCGACCCGCTCCGCGCCGAGCTGGCCGGGGCGCTGCCGCCGGCGGCCACCACGCTGGAGCGGGTCTGCCGGCTGGACACCGAACTCGGCCGCCTCTTCGGCCGGGTGGCGGCCCGGGCGGTGGCCGAGGTCGCCGGCGGCCGGGCCGACCTGGTCGCCTCGCACGGGCAGACCGTCTTCCACTGGGTCGAAGGCCCCCGCGCCCTGGGCACCCTGCAACTCGGCGGCGCCGCCTGGATCGCCGAGGCCACCGGGCTGCCCGTGGTCTCCGACTTCCGCACCCGGGACATCGCCAGGGGCGGGCAGGGCGCGCCGCTCGTTCCGCTGCTGGACGCGCTGCTGCTGCTCGGCGGCGCGGCGGAACGGGTCCCGGCGTTGGCGGGCCGGGGCGTGCTCAACCTGGGCGGCATCGCCAACATCACCGCCAGGGACGCCGCAGGGCGCCTGGTCGCCTACGACCTGGGGCCGGCCAACGCGCTGATCGACGCGGCCGTCGTGGAGGCCAGCGGCGGCGCGCGCCGGATGGACCGCGACGGGGCGGCGGCGGCCAGGGGGCGCGTCGACCGGGCGCTGCTGGCGCGGCTGCTGGACGAGCCGTACTACCGGCTGCCGCCGCCGAAGTCCACGGGCAAGGAGCTGTTCCACGCCGGCTATCTGCGGGCGCGGCTGCCGGCCGGCGGCCTGCCGGCGGACGATCTGGTCGCCACCGTCACGGAGTTGACGGCCGAGCTGGTCGCCTCGGCCTGCCGTGCTCTTGGGCTGACCGAGCTGCTGGTCTCCGGCGGCGGGGTGCGCAACCCGACGCTGCTGCGCCGGACGCGGGCGCTCGCGGCGCCGACCGAGGTGCGCCCGACGGACGCCCTGGGGCTGCCGTCGGACGCCAAGGAGGCGCTGCTGTTCGCGCTGTTGGGCTTCCTCACCGCGCACGGGCTGCCCGGCAGCCTGCCGGCGGCGACCGGCGCCGGGACGGCGGCCGTGCTCGGCTCGCTCACCCCGGGCGCCGGGCCGCTGCGGCTGCCGCCGCCGAGGGCGGCGGCCCCGCGTCGTCTGGTCGTCGAGACCCCGGAGACGTGCCCGGCTCAGACCGCCTCGGGCAGCCGCTCCGGCGGGCCCGGGCGGGCGTAGAACCAGCCCTGCGCCGAGTCGCAGCCCAGGTCCCGCAGCTGCTCGGCCTGGGTGGAGGTCTCCACGCCCTCGACGGTGACCGACAGCCGCAGCGCGTGGGCCAGCGAGACGATGCCCTCCACGATCTTGAGATCCACCGGGTCGGCCGGGTCGCGCTGGAGCCCCTGGGTGAACGAGCGGTCCAACTTCAGGGTGTTGGCCGGCAGTCGGCGCAGGTTGGCCAGGTTGGAGTAGC
This sequence comes from Streptomyces triticirhizae, assembly GCF_003696235.1. GTDB lineage: Bacteria > Actinomycetota > Actinomycetes > Streptomycetales > Streptomycetaceae > Streptomyces > Streptomyces triticirhizae. The sequence goes on along the minus strand of NZ_RFFJ01000106.1, from coordinate 16,309 downwards.
CGGTGCCGAAGTCGTCCAGCGCGATGCCCACGCCCAGCTCGGCCAGTTCCCGCAGCGGTCGCAGCTCGTTCTCGTCGGCGCGGATCATCGCCGTCTCGGTCACCTCAAGGCACAGCGCGCTGGGCGGCAGCCCCGCCTCCTCCAGCACCGCGACGGTGTCCTCGACCAGCTCAGGGTGGTGCAGCTGGCGCGGCGAGAGGTTGACGTTCACCCGCAGCGGCCGGGGGCCGCCGATGCCGCGCACCTGCCACTTGCACGCCTGCCGCACCGCCTCCTGGAGCACCCAGCGCCCCAACGGCACGATCAGACCGGTGTGTTCGGCCAGCGGGATGAACCGGTCGGGGCCCAGCACCCCGTGGCGCGGATGGCTCCACCGGACCAGCGCCTCGGCGCCCTCCAGGCTGCCGTCCTCCATCCGCACCAACGGCTGGTACTCGATGAAGAACTCGCAGCCCTTGAGCGCGGCCGGCAGGTGGTGGGTGAGGTGGTGCCGGCTGATGGCCCGCGCGTCGGAGTCCGGGTCGGCGAGGGCGTAACGATTGCCCCCCTCCGCCTTGGCCCGGTACATGGTGATGTCGGCGCTGCGCAGCACCTCGGCCGAGGTGAGGTTGCGGGTGGGGCCCTCGACGACGCCGATGCTGGCCCGCACCATCAGCTCCCGGTCGCCCACGGTCACCGGGGTGGCCAGCGCGGCCAGCGCCCGGCGGGCCAACTCGGCCACCGAGTCGGCGGTCGGCGGGTCGATGACCAGCGCCACGAACTCGTCGCCGCCGATCCTGGCCAGCATCTGCCCCGGCTCCGAGGCGCAGGACTGGAGGCGTTCGGCGACCGCGATCAGCAACTGGTCGCCGACGGCGTGCCCGAGGCTGTCGTTGACCGCCTTGAACCCGTCGAGGTCGAGGTAGCACAGCCCGACCCGGCTCTGCGGGGAGCCGGCGGCCAGCGCCTGCTCCAGCCGCTCGAAGAACATGGAACGGTTGGGCAGGTCGGTCAGCGCGTCGTGGGTCGCCTGGTAGCGCAGCCGCAGGTTGAGCAGCCGGCGCTCGGAGACGTCCTCCATCATCGCCAGCATGTAGCGGGGCTCGCCCTCGGCGTCGCGCAGCAGGGAGACCGTGAGGTTGGTCCACAGCACGGTGCCGTCGCTGCGGCTGTAGGGCTTCTCGACCTGGTAGTGCTCGCGCTCGCCGCGCATCAACTCCCGCTGGAGCCGCCACACTTCGGGCGAGTCGTCGGGGTGGGTCCAGTCCAGGACGTTGCGCCGCCTGGTGGGCAGCCCGATGCCGCCCATCATGCGGGCGAAGGACTCGTTGGTGTCGATGATGTCGCCGTTGATGTCGGCGATCCCGATGCCGAGCGCGGCGTCCCTGAAGACCGCGCGGAAGCGGGTCTCGCTCTCGTGGAGGGCGTTGGCGATCTCCGTCTGGGCGGTGAGCGCCGCCACCGAGAGCGACTCCTGTTCGCTGCGGGTCCGCTCCTGGAGGGCGCGGGCGAAGCCGGCCGCGATGGCGTGCTGGAGCCGGGCGCAGCGGCTGCGGCCCTCGTCCTGGCCGAGCACGGTCAGGTCGGCGCAGTAGAGCAGCAGATAGGCGTCGATCACGCCGAGCACCCGGGGCAGCGCCTCGGGCGCGGTGCAGTGCGCGGTGACCAGGGCCTCACCGACGGAGACCCCGGGGCTGGGGTCGAACGGCTGGGCGCGCAGGGCGATCGCGAGCCGCTCGCTGAGGGCGAGCAGCAGGCTCTCGAACTCCCGCTTGGTCATGGAGGTCGCGGTGGCCGGGTAGACCGCGCGGCACCAGATGGTCGCGAACCGCCGCAGTCCGTCGGGCGGGAGGTGAGGGGTGGGGGTCTCGTCGGTCACGCCTTGCGTCCCACCCCTGCGATGCCGCTGAACGCCATCGGGTCCTCGTCCTCGATGTGGTCCTCGGGCCGCCAGCGCCCTATGGGCACGAGCCCCGGGTCGATCAGCTCGAACCCCTCGAAGAACCGGGCCACTTCGGGCTCCGAGCGCATCACCAGGTCGCTGCCGCCGGCCCGGTAGATCTCGGAGAGCCGGCTGCCCTGCTCGACGGTGACGGGGCCGTTGTCCACGGAGGCGTGGGTGAGCACCAGCAGGCTGCCGGGGGCCAGCGCGTCGCGCAGGGTGGCCAGCCGCTGGTGGGGCTTCTGTTCGTCGTCGAGGAAGTGCAGCAGCGCCACCAGCAGCAGCACCACGGGCCGTTCGAGGTCCAGCAGCCGGCCGGCCTCGGGGCTGCTCAGGATGGCCTCGGGCTCGCGGAAGTCGGCGGCGGTGATCCCGGCGTTCGGCACGTCCTTGAGCACCGCGCGGCTGTGCGCCACGGCCACCGGGTCGTTGTCCACATAGAGCACCCGGGCCTCGGGGCTGGCCTGTTGGGCCACCTCGTGCACGTTGCCGAAGGTGGGGATGCCGGAGCCGATGTCGAGGAACTGGGTGATCCCCTGGGCCACCGCGTAGCGCACCGCGCGGCGCATGAAGGCGCGGTTGGCCTGCATGATCTTGGGAAGTCCCGGAAACGCCTCCATGGCCTTGCGGGCGGTGACCCGGTCCACCTCGAAGTTGTGTGAGCCACCGAGGTAATAGTCGTACATGCGCGACACGCTCGGCACCGACAGGTCAATGCCCTGTGGCGCCCAGGTGGGTCGTTCCATCGACGTCTCCAATGTCCCCTGCATATGCGCTCATTGGCCCCGACGGTCGAGACTACTGACCGACTGCCAGTCCAGGGAAGGAAACGGAAGGGCAACCTCCCCCTGCTGGGGGGTTAGTGGAGCATCTGTCCCGATTGGCGAGCGCGACCGTTCGGCCTTACTCCCTTCGGATGCCCGGCTGGTTTCCGCCGAATCTCCGCCGCGAGGCGGGCGGTTTCGGTCCCCGGGACACGATAAGTCCAAGGTCACGATCGTTCAGATCGCGTCCCAGGGAGGCGAGTTCGGCCAACATCCCGGGAGGAACGGGTGTGCGAGGCCCTCGCGCGCGGCGGTCGGGGGCGGTCGTCGTGGGCTCGGCGGGCTCAGAGGGTGACCCCGTTCTGGCGGAGGTAGGCGACCGGGTCGATGTCCGTGCCGAACGCCTCGCCCGTGCGGACCTCGAAGTGGAGGTGCGGGCCGGAGGAGTTGCCGGTGGAGCCGGCGCGGCCCAACCGCTGGCCGGCGCTGACCGGTTGGCCCTCGGAGACGGAGATCGCCGAGAGGTGGGCGTACTGGCTGTAGTGACCGTCGGGATGACGGACGATCACCTCGTAGCCGAAGGAGCCGGCCCAGCCGGCGGAGACGACCTGGCCCTCCGTCACGGACCTCACGGTGGTGCCGGTGGAGACGGGGAAGTCGACGCCGGTGTGGTAGCCCAGGGACCAGGAGCCGCCGGTGGCGTGGTAGGCGGTGCCGGTGCCGGCGTCCACGGGGGAGTGGTAGGTGGGCGTCGGCTCGGGCTCGGGCGCCGGCTCCTCGGCCCGCTCGCCCTGGACCTCGTCGGCCTCGGGTTCCGGTTCCGGCTCCGGTTCCGGCTCGGGTTCCGGCTCGGGTTCGGGTTCCGGCTCCGGTTCGGGCTCATCGGCGGGGGCCTCGTCGCCGGGGCGCAGCGCCAGCCGTTGGCCGGGGAAGATCAGGTCAGGATTCCCGCCCACCGTGCGGCGGTTCAGCTCGTAGAGGGACTGCCAGCCCCCGGCGACCCGATGCTCCTCGGCGATGCCGGAGAGGGTGTCGCCGCTGACCACCTCGTACCGCTCGGGCGCCTCCACGCTCGCCGCCGCCGGGCGCGCGTCCGTCGCCGCCTCGGCGGCCGGCCGGGCGTCAAGGGCGGCCTCGGCGGCGGCCGGCCCGGCGTCCGGGGTGATCTCCGGCGCGGCCCCGTCCCTGGTCAGCCCCGCCCGCACCGAGCAGGTGGGCCACGCCTGGGGGCCCTGCCCGCGCAGCACCGCCTCGGCGACCGCGATCTGCTGGTCCTTGGTGGCCTGGTCGGCGCGCGGCGCGTACGCCGTGCCGCCGTAGGCCTCCCAGGTGCTCTGCTGGAACTGTAAACCGCCGTAGAAACCGTTCCCCGTGTTGATGTCCCAGTCGCCGCTGCTCTCGCATTCGGCGACCAGTTCCCATGTCTCGACGGGCGCTGCCGAGGCGCCGCTGGCGCTCACCAGGGGCAGCGCCAGGCCGGCCCCCGATGCGGTCACGGTCAGCGAAGCGCGGGAGACCGCGCTGGGCCGATAGCGGCGGTGGCGGCCACGTCCGGACATGAGGTGTTCCCTCCCCGAAGAAAACCCCTTGATCCGCGTCAGTTCCCCACGCGGACAGGGAAGTTGGGCACCACGATATGGCGCGGCAATGCCCTGGGCAAGGGAGCGAAAGCGGACCGTGAAGCGGCCGCTCTTTGATTGGAAAACCCCGAGAGAGTGATCGAAAACGATCGCTTCGCTCTCCCGGGGTTTCGTGAAGGCGCGTCCCTCGGACCGCCGTTCAGCCGTCCTTCGGCGCCAGCCGCACCTCGGGACCGGCCAGCTCCGTCGCCGCCCGTCCCTCCCGCAGCGCGCCCGGCCCGGCGGGGCCGACCTCGGGGACCGCGTCGGGCCGGGTGACCTCCGTGGTGGTGACCGTCGTCGGGGTGCCGTCGGCGCTGTGCCGCCGGCCGCCGCCGGTCGCCTGTGGGGCGGAACGCCGGGGCGGGCGGAGGAAGAAGAGCACCGCGCCCAGGATCGCGCAGGCGACCAGTCCGTCCATCCAGTAGTGGTGCGCGGTGGCGACCACGGCGGTCACCGTGATCAGCGGATGCGCGAGCCACAGCCACCGCCAGCGGCTCCGGGTCGCGACGATCAGCCCGACGGCGATCAGCACCGCCCAGCCGACGTGGAGCGAGGGCATGGCCGCGAACTGGTTGGCCATCGAGTCCGGGTCCGGCTTGTCGTAGACGGCCGGCCCGTACTCCAGGCCGGTGTCGACCATGCGCAGCGGCCGGAAGAGCCGGGGCGGGGCGAGCGGCACCAGCAGGTGCAGCACCAGCGCGGCGCCGGTCAGCCAGGTGATCACCCAGCGCACCCAGACGTAGAACCCGGGCCTGCGCCAGTACATCCAGATCAGGAACGCCACCGTCGCCGGAAAGTGCACCGTGGCGTAGTAGACGTTGATGAAACGGATCAACGCCTCGCTGTGCAACACGAGATCCTGCACGGCAGCCTCGCTGGGAAGCCGGAGCGCGCGTTCCAGGTCCCATATGCGTTCGGCGTTCTCATAGGCGTCGTGAAACTGGCCGTTGGCCGCGCGTCTGCCCAGCTTGTAGGCGAGATAGAGAACGCTGACGAGCAGCAGTTCCCGGATGAGCGGCGGGCGCCGCGACTGTTCGGGTCGCTGGGGTCGCCGCAGGGGACGGACCAGCTGTGACGCTCGGACGAGTGGCATAAGCAGTGTTCCCAAAAGGCGTGGGGGTGATCGCGGTACGGAAACAGCGCGAGGGAACCTGCCCCTCCCCTCCTCGATCTTCAGTTCCCCGGAACGAGTTTACGGCTCTCCCCACTTCGGCTGCCCGCTGGGTGAACGGAGCACACCCCCGCGTTCCGCGCGAACGAACGTCCCCAGGGCTTTCCGTCCCCGTTCCGCCCGCGTCCCGTCCGGGCCCCGCTCCGGTCCGGCCGCCTCGGGGGAAACGGGCCCGGTTCGGCGCCCGGTCGAGTGAGAGGCGGGCGTGCGGGACGGGTCAGGGGGCGCCCGGGGAGCCCGCGGCGGCCGGGAGCGGCGGCGGGGGAGCGGCCGTCCTTCGCGCAGGTGGGAGGCCCGCCCGACGAGGCTTTGTCCTCAGCGAGGAAAAAGTTTCAGCGATTCACGCAGAACTTCTTCCCTGCCCGCCTCCTCGCTGCTACATTCCCTCGTCAAGCCCGACACGGATCTCGTGCCGGGGACCGATGCCGACGGTGGCGGGAGGGGCAGCGTGAGGCGCATGACGGCTCGGCCCGCGAACGCGCATCAGGCGCGGCTGCTTCGCCTGCTGCGGGACGCGGGTCCCAGTTCCCGGGCGCAGCTCGGCGACCAGATCGAGCTGTCCCGGTCCAAGCTGGCGGTGGAGATCGACCGCCTTCTCCAGACCGGACTCGTCGTCGGCGACGGCTTCGCGGCCTCCCGGGGCGGGCGCCGCTCACACAACGTGCGGCTCGCTCCCGAACTCCGGTTCCTGGGCGTGGACATCGGCGCCACGTCCCTCGACGTGGCGGTCACCGGGCCCGAGTTGGAGATCCTCGGGCACCTCACCGAGCGGATGGACGTCCGCGAGGGGCCGGTGGCGGTCTGCGAACAGGTGCTCTCCATGGCGGAGAAGCTCAGGAACGCGGGCCTGGCTGAGCACTTCGACGGCGCCGGGATCGGCGTCCCGGGACCGGTGCGCTTCCCCGACGGGGTGCCCGTGGCGCCCCCGATCATGCCCGGCTGGGACGGCTTCCCCATCCGCGAGGTGCTCAGCCAGGAGCTGGGCTGCCCGATCATGGTCGACAACGATGTGAACCTGATGGCGCTGGGCGAACAGCACGCCGGAGTCGCCCACTCCGTCCACGACTTCATCTGCGTCAAGATCGGCACCGGCATCGGCTGCGGCGTGGTCGCCGACGGCAAGGTGCACCGTGGTGCCACCGGCAGCGCCGGCGACATCGGCCACATCCAGGTCGAGGTCGACGGACGGCAGTGCCCCTGCGGCAACCGGGGCTGCCTGGAGGCGTACTTCGGCGGCGCCGCCCTGGCCAGGGACGCCGAACAGGCGGCCAGGGACGGCCGTTCCGTGGAACTTGCCTCCCGGCTCAACGCGGCCGGAACGCTCACCGCGTCCGACGTGGCCGCCGCGGCCTCCGCCGGCGACGTCGCCTCGCTCGACCTCATCCGCCAGGGCGGCGCCCGCGCCGGACAGGTGATCGCCGCGCTGGTCAGCTTCTTCAACCCCGCGCTCGTCGTGATCGGCGGCGGCGTGACCGGACTCGGCCACACGCTGCTCGCCAGCATCCGCACCCAGGTCTACCGGCAGTCCCTGCCGCTGGCCACCGGCAACCTGCCCATCGTCCTCGGCGAACTCGGTCCGGTCGCCGGCGTCACCGGCGCCGCGCGCCTGATCAGCGACCACCTCTTCAGCTACACCCCGACCTGAGGCGCCCTCGCGGCGTCCCACCGAACCGCACGGCCCGCGAACACGCGGCCGACCCAAGGGGGCTGACCGGGCCCCCGGAGCAGCCAGCGCACCACCAGCACCGCCAACGCCCTACCCCCGCATGTCCGCGCACCGGCCCCCCGTGCGCAGGAGAGCCACAGGAGACCAGTCATGGCAAGCGCGCCACCACCGATCCTCACCCTCTCCGGCATCACCAAGTCCTTTCCCGGGGTCCGCGCCCTCGACGGGGTCGACCTGGAGGTGCTGCCGGGCGAGGTGCACTGCCTGCTGGGCCAGAACGGCGCCGGCAAGTCCACCCTCATCAAGGTGGTCGCCGGAGCCCACCAGCCCGACTCGGGCGAGATCACCTGGCGGGGCGAGCCGGTCACCCTCTCCAACCCGGTCTCCGCGATGCGCCTGGGCATCTCCACCATCTACCAGGAACTCGACCTGGTGCTGCACCTCTCCGTCGCCGAGAACGTGCACCTCGGCCACGAGACCTCCACCGCCGGCTTCGTGCGCCGGGGCGAGGCCAGGGCCCGCACCGCCGAACTGCTGGCCCGGCTCGGCCACCCGGAGATCCACCCCGACACCATCGTCGGCGACCTCTCCTCCGCCGGCCAACAGGTCGTCAGCATGGCCAGGGCGCTCTCCCACGACACCCAACTCATCGTCATGGACGAGCCGTCCGCCGTCCTCGACCCGGACGAGGTCAACAACCTCTTCCGCATCGTGGAGAACCTCACCGCCGACAACGTCGCCGTCGTCTACATCTCGCACCGGCTGGAGGAGATCCGCCGGATCGGCGACCGGGTCACCGTGCTCAAGGACGGCCGCGCCGTCGCCCGGGGCCTGCCGGCCAAGGAGACCGCAACCAGGGACATCGTCGCCCTGATGACCGGCCGCGACGTCGAGTACGACTTCCCGAAGCGCGCCACCCCGTTCGACGGCTCGGCGGACGAGCCGGTGCTGGTCGCCGAACAGCTCACCCGCCAGGGCGAGTTCGAGCCGCTCGACCTGGAGATCCGCCCCGGCGAGATCGTCGGCCTGGCCGGCCTCGTCGGCTCCGGCCGCTCCGAGATCCTGGAGACCATCTACGGCGCCAGGACCCCCAGCGGCGGCCGCGTGACCGTCGACGGCAAGCGGCTGCGCCCCGGCAGCGTCGTCTCCGCCGTCCGCGCCGGCCTCGGGCTCGCACCCGAGGAACGCAAGGCGCAGGCGCTGTTCCTGATGGACTCCGTCACCCGCAACGTGTCGATCTCCTCGCTGCCCCGCTTCTCCCGGGGCGGCTGGCTGGACCGCTCCGGCGAACGCTCCGCCGCCCACACCAACATCAGGGACCTGTCGCTGCGCCCGGACAACCCCGACGCCCTGATCCGCACGCTCTCCGGCGGAAACCAGCAGAAGGCCGTGCTGGCCCGCTGGCTGCTGCGCCGTTGCAAGGTCCTGCTGCTCGACGAGCCCACCCGAGGGGTGGACGTCGGCGCCCGGGCCGAGTTGTACGCCCTGATCCGCCGCCTGGCCGACGACGGCGTGGCCGTCCTGCTGGTCTCCAGCGAGATACCCGAGGTGCTCGGGCTCGCCGACCGGGTGCTGGTGCTGCGGGAGGGCCAGGTGGTGCACACCGCACCGGCCCGGGAGCTCGACGAGCACCGGGTTCTCGACCTCGTCATGGAAGGGAGCCAGGCGTGACCACTGGCGCCACCTCTGAACCGTCCTCGACCGCCTCGCTCGACAAGCCGGCGCCACCGGGCCCGCCGTCGGGTGTCGTCACCCGGGACCAGGGCCCGCCCAGCGGCCCCAGGCTGGTCCTGGGCAGGCTCTTCGACCTGCACACCGTCTCGCTGCTGGCGGTCCTCGCCATTCTCTGCGTGGTCGGCGCGATCACGGCGGGCGAACAGTTCCTGGACACCAACAACCTGCAACTGGTGCTCACCCAGGCGTCCGTGATCGGCGTGGTCACCGTCGGCGTGACCTTCGTGATGATCGGCGGCGGGATCGACCTCTCTGTCGGCGGGATCGTGGCCCTGGCCTCGGTGTGGTGCACCACGGTGGCCACCCAGGAGTACGGCATGGCCGGCATGGTCTTCTGCGCCCTGGCGGTCGGCCTCGGCTGCGGCCTGGTCAACGGCGTGCTGATCGCCTACGGGCCCATGGTCCCCTTCGTCGCCACCATGGCCATGATGGTCTCGGCGCGCGGCCTCTCCCTGGAGATCACCGGCGGCTCCACGCAGATGGTCACCGTGGACCCGGTGCTCGACCTCGGCCGGCGCTCCTCCTACGTCTTCGGCATCCCCCCGCTGGTCATCATGTTCGCCGTGATCACCGCCCTGGGCTGGGTGCTGCTCAACCGCACCACCTTCGGGCGCCGCACGGCCGCCATCGGCGGCAACCCCGAGGCGGCCCGCCTCGCCGGCATCGCCGTCAAGCGCCAACGGCTCATGCTCTACGCCCTCTCGGGCCTGTGCTGCGGCATCGCCGCCTTCATGCTGGTCGTCCTGTCCGGCTCCGGCCAGAACACCAACGGCAACCTCTACGAACTGAACGCCATCGCCGCCGCCATCATCGGCGGCACCCTGCTCACCGGCGGCCGAGGCACCATCATCGGCTCCGTGCTGGGCGTGTTGGTCTTCACCCTGATCACCAACCTCTTCGTGCTGAACAACCTGGAGAGCGCCTTCCAGCAGATCGCCACCGGCGCCATCATCGTGGCCGCCGTGCTGCTCCAGCGCCGATCCGCCGCCCACACCACCTAGACGGCCCCCACAGCCGAGCACCATCCCGACCACATTTCCCATGGAAGGTTCCTACTCCTCATGAACATTTCTTCAGGACTGGGCCGCAGAGGTCTCCTCTTCGGCGGAGCCGCCGCCGGCGCGGGCGTCTTCCTCGCCGGCTGTACCAGCAACGAGAGCAGCGACGACGACAACGACGGCGCGGAGCGGAACCAGGCCGCCTCGTCCGAGGAGCCCGGACCCGATGTCACCATCGGCTTCGCCGGCCCCCAGGCCGACCACGGCTGGCTCAACGCGATCAACGAGCACGCCAGGAGCCGGGCCGAGGAGTACGAGGACGTCACCCTGGAGATCACCGAGGGCTCCAACGACACGGCGCAGCAGATCGGGCAGATAGAGAGCCTGATCAACAGCCAGGTCGACGTGCTGGTGATCCTGCCGGCCGACGGACGCTCCCTGACCCAGGTGGGCCTGTCGGCGATGAACGCCGGCATTCCCGTGATCAACCTCGACCGCGTCTTCGACACGCCCCAGGCCTACCGCTGCTGGGTCGGCGGCGACAACTACGGTATGGGGCTGAACGCCGGACACTACATCGGCGAGCAGCTCAAGGACGTGGAGGGCGCCAAGGTTGTCGAACTGGCGGGCCTCGACAGCCTCGAACTCACCCAGCAGCGCACCCAGGGCTTCGACGACGCGCTGGCCAACTACCCCAACATCGAGAAGGTGGCCCGCCAGGCCGCCGAGTTCACCGTCGAGTCGGGCCAGGACGTGATGTCCGGTCTGCTCCAGGCGGTCCCCGAGTTCCACGCCCTGTGGAACCACGACGACGACCAGGGCGTCGGCGCCGAGCGCGCCATCGACCAGGCCGGCCGTGACGAGTTCTTCATGGTGGGCGGCGCCGGCTCGCGCCATGTGATGGAGGCCATCCAGGCCGACAACACGGTGCTCAAGGCGACCGTGCTCTACCCGCCGACGATGGCCGCATCGGCGATCGACCTGGCCCGCGCGGTCGGCCAGGCCAAGGGCATCGGCGGCCTGGCCGAGTTCGAGATCCCCTCGTTCATCACGCTCTACTCGGCCGTCGTGACCAAGGACAACGTCGAGCAGTACCTGCCAACCGGCTTCAACTGACAGGGATTTCCATGCCTAACTCCTCCACAAGCCCAACCCTCGGCGTGGGCATGGTCGGCTATGCCTTCATGGGCGCCGCGCACTCGCAGGGTTGGCGCACCGTCGGGCGGGCCTTCGACCTGCCCCTCTCGCCGGTCATGGCCGCCGTGTGCGGCCGTGACCAGGCGAAGGTCGACGCCGCCGCCGACCGGTTGGGCTGGTCGGCGACCGAGACCGACTGGCGTGCGCTGATCACCAGGGACGACGTCCAGCTCGTCGACATCTGCTCCCCGGGGGACAGCCACGCGGAGATCGCCATCGCCGCGCTGGAGGCCGGCAAGCACGTCCTGTGCGAGAAGCCGCTGGCCAACACGGTGGCCGAGGCCGAGGCCATGGTCGCGGCCGCCGGGGCGGCGCGCGAGCGCGGCCAGATCGCGATGGTCGGCTTCAACTACCGTCGCGTTCCCGCCCTGGCCCTGGCGCGCGAACTGGTCGCCCGGGGCCGGATCGGCGAGCTGCGCCACGTCCGCGCTGTCTACCTCCAGGACTGGGGCGCCGATCCGGAGCTGAAGCTGGTCTGGCGGCTCCGCAAGGAGCTGGCCGGCTCCGGCGCGCTCGGCGACCTGGGCGCCCACGTCGTCGACCTGGCGCAGCACCTCACCGGCGAGCTGATCACCGGGGTCTCGGCCTACACCGAGACCTTCGTCAAGGAACGTCCGCTGCCCGACGGCAGCGGCGTGGGCCAGGTCACGGTCGACGACGCGGCCCTGTTCACCGGCCGGCTGGCCTCGGGGGCGCTGGCTTCCTTCGAGGTCAGCCGGTTCGCCACCGGGCGCAAGAACGCGCTGCGGATCGAACTCAACGGCTCCGACGGCTCGTTGGCCTTCGACCTGGAACGACTCAACGAGCTGGAGTTCTACGACAACACCCAGCCGGCGACCGAGGGCGGCTTCCGCCGCATCCTGGTGACCGAGCCCGACCACCCCTTCCTGGAGGGCTGGTGGCCCCCGGGCCACGGGCTCGGCTACGAGCACACCTTCGCCCACCAGGCGAGGGACCTGGTGCACGGGATCGCCGCGGGTACCCAGCCGGCGCCCTCGTTCGCCGACGGCCTCCAGGTCCAGCGGGTGCTGGCCGCCATTGAGGAGAGCGCGGAGAAGAACGCCGTGCACACCCCCGTCCAGGCAGCGGAGTGAGCAGCGCGCAACGGAAGGAAACGCACACGATGTCCCGCAAGTTCACCCTCTTCACCGGCCAATGGGCCGACCTCCCGCTGGAGGAGGTCTGCCGGCTCGCCCGTGACTTCGGCTACGACGGTCTCGAACTGGCCTGCTGGGGCGACCACTTCGAGGTGGACCGCGCGCTCAAGGAGCCCGACTACGTCGCCGGGCGGCGGGCGTTGCTGGAGAAGTACGGCCTGGAGTGTTGGGCCATCTCCAACCACCTCGTCGGCCAGGCGGTCTGCGACCACCCCATCGACGAGCGCCACGAGGGCATCCTGCCGGCCCGCATCTGGGGCGACGGGGAGCCCGAGGGCGTGCGTACCCGGGCCGCGCAGGAGATCAAGGACACCGCCAGGGCGGCCGCCGCCTTCGGTGTGAACACCGTGATCGGCTTCACCGGCTCCTCGATCTGGCACCTGGTCGCCATGTTCCCGCCGGTCCCGCCCGGGATGATCGAGCGCGGCTACGAGGACTTCGCCGCCCGGTGGAACCCCATCCTCGACGTCTTCGACGCCGAGGGTGTCCGTTTCGCGCACGAGGTGCACCCGAGCGAGATCGCCTACGACTACTGGACGACCAAGCGCACCCTGGAGGCGATCGACCACCGGCCGGCCTTCGGGCTGAACTTCGACCCCAGCCACTTCGTCTGGCAGGACCTCGACCCGACCGGCTTCCTCTACGACTTCAGGGACCGGATCTACCACGTCGACTGCAAGGAGGCCCGCCGCCGGCTCGACGGCCGCAACGGCCGCCTCGGCTCCCACCTGCCGTGGGGCGACCCGAGGCGCGGCTGGGACTTCGTCTCCGCCGGGCACGGCGACGTGGCCTGGGAGGACGTCTTCCGGATGCTCCGGGCGATCGACTACCAGGGGCCCATCTCCGTGGAGTGGGAGGACGCCGGCATGGACCGGCTGGCCGGCGCGCCCGAGGCGCTCGCCCGGCTGCGTTCCTATGACTATCCCCCGCCCACCGCCTCGTTCGACGCCGCCTTTGGTGGCGGCGACTGACACGAGGCGCCCGTCCGCCCGCGTGGCGCGCCCCGCTGCACCCGGGGCCGCGCCGCGCGGGCGTCAACGTTGTCGGTGGCCCGTGATCTACTCGGGCGATGGAGTCACCGTCGCGACCCCCCACGTCCCTCGACTGGTTGGGGCCGCCCACCGACCTGCGCCCCCTGCTGCCGACCGAACGCGCCGCGCTCCTCGACCTGTTGGGCGCGCTGGGCCCGAACGAGTGGGAACGGCCCACCGTCTGCCCCGGCTGGCAGGTGCGCGACATCGCCGCCCACCTGCTCCACGGGCAGCTGCGCCGCCTCTCCCACGCACGCGACGGGCACCCCGCGCCGCCCTTCGCCGACGGCGAGACGCTGCCCGCCTATCTGGCGCGCGTCAACGGCGAGTTCGTCACCACCGCACGGCAGCTCAGCCCCCGCCTGCTGACCGACCTCATCGGCCACCTCGGGTCCCAGGCCGACGCCTCCTGGGCCGGCCTCGACCTCGCCGCCCCCGCCGGCACCGAGGTCTCCTGGGCCGCACCCGGCGTCGACCCGCCGCTCTGGCTCCATCTCGCCCGCGAGTACACCGAGGCGTGGACCCACCAGCAGCAGATCAGGGACGCCGTCGGCCGGCCCGGCGCGGACGGTCCCGAGCTGCTGCGGCCGGTGCTCGACACGTTCCTCCGCGCCCTCCCCACGACGCTCGCGCCGGTCCCGGCCCCCGACGGCACGACGGTCACGGTCACCGTGCCCGGCCCGGCCGGCGGCCGCTGGACGGCGGTGCGCGAACCGGAACGCTGGGCCCTGCGCCCCGCCCCCGACGGGCCTCCGGCCGCCCAACTCCGCGTGCCGGCCCACGTGTTGTGGCGCCTGGCCAGCCGGGTCATCACCCCGGACGAGGCGGCGGCCTCGGTCGAGACGGCGGGCGAGCGCGCCCTCACGGACGCGGTCCTGCGGATGGTCTCCATCGTCCGCTGAGCGCCTCCGGCGGCGACCAGCCCCGCCGGTCGGTGGCTCGGCCACCCGCCGCGGAAGGCGACGGCGCGCGGAGTGCCCGGCCGGCAGGCGTGGTTCGCGCGGCAGCGTGGTCGTTGACCGTTGCCCGTCGTGCCCGCGCCGTCCGGGGGGCGGGTGCCGTCCCGTCGCCCGCCACGTAGACCGGACGTGGTGGCCCGCGCCCGGGTGCCGGGCCCCGGCGTCCGGCGGCGCCCCCGCGCGGCAAGCGCGCCCCGCTAGGAGGTCACCGCCCGCGCCGCGTCCGCGACCAGTTGGTCAGGCCCGGGGGAGACGTCCAAGGACAGACCGGTCTCGTCATCACCGAGCGGCTCCAGCGTCGCCAGCTGGCTGCGCAGCAGCGACGGCGGCATGAAGTGGTCGGTGCGCCGCCCGATGCGCTCGCCCACCAGCTCGGAGGCGCCCGTCAGATGGAGGAAGAACACCTCGCCGCCCGCCTCGGCGCGCAGCAGGTCCCGGTAGGAACGCTTCAGCGCCGAGCAGGTCACCACGCCGCCCTCGCCGGACTCGCGGCGCTCCCGCAGCCAGCGGCCTATGGCCTCCAGCCAGGGCTGGCGGTCCTCGTCGGTGAGCGGGGTGCCGGCCGACATCTTCGCGATGTTCGCCGGCGAGTGGAAGTCGTCGGCCTCGGCGAAGGGCACCCCCAGGCGTTCGGCCAACGGCCGCGCCACCGTGGTCTTCCCCACGCCCGACACACCCATCACAACCACGGTGGTAACAGCCATGCCCCAACTATCGGCTGTCCGGCGGGCGAACGGCAAACCCCGTCCGACCAGCGGTCCGGCCGCCCACGACGGGGTCCGGCCCGGGGAATGTCGGAGGCACGAACTAGGCTGAGAAACATGCCCGTTCCGGGTACCCGCGCTCCGGAGGTCGCGTTGTCCGAACCACCCTCGTCCGCCACGCCATCCAGCTCGGCCACCCCATCCGGCCCGGTCACGTCGTCGGACTCGGCCCCCACGCCCCGCCGTGGCGCCGCCCCGCGTCGCCCCGCGCCCCTCGCCGGCGCGCTCGCCCGGCTGCGCCCCGCCGCCTTCGGCGCCCAGCCCACCGGGGAGCGGCTCGCCCGCATCCGGCGCTCCCCGCAGTACCGGGACGGCGCCTTCCGCAACGACCGCCCGGTGCGGATGGGCGACCTGCGGACCATGCCGGCGATGCTGCGGCAGCTGGCCCGCCGGGAGGACCGGCTGCGCCGCTCCCCGCTGCGCCGGCCGCCGACGGTCCGGCCCGCCTGGTTGGAGACCCCCGAGCCGCCGGCCTCCGGGCTGCGGCTGACCTGGCTGGGGCACGCCAGCGTGCTCGCCGAGATCGACGGACACCGGGTCCTCTTCGACCCGGTCTTCGCCGAGCGCTGCTCCCCGTTCTCCTTCGTCGGCCCGAGGCGGCTCCACCCGCTGCCGATCCTGCCCGCCGAGCTGGGCCCGGTCGACGCCGTGGTGATCTCCCACGACCACTACGACCACCTGGACATGGCGACGGTGCGCACCCTCGTCGCCGGCGAGGCGGTCTTCGCCGTTCCGCTGGGCGTGGGCGCGCACCTGGAGCACTGGGGCGTGCCGGCCTCCCGGATCGTGGAGCTGGACTGGCACGAGTCGACGCGCGTCGGCGGGCTGACGCTCACCGCCGAGCCCGGGCAGCACTTCTGCGGCCGGGGCCTCTTCGGCCGCTGGCAGACGCTCTGGGCCTCCTGGGTGGTCGCGGGCCCCGAGCACCGGATCTACCACAGCGGGGACACCGGGTACTTCCCCGGCTTCGCCAAGACCGGCCAGGAGCACGGCCCGTTCGACGCCACCATGATCCAGATAGGCGCCTACAGCGAGGAGTTCTGGCCCGACATCCACATGACGCCCGAACAGGGCGTGCGGGCCCATCTGGACCTGGCCGCCGGCGGGGAGCCGGGGCTGTTGCTCCCGATCCACTGGGGCACGTTCAACCTGGGGCCGCACGCCTGGGACGAGCCGGTGGAGCTGACGCTGTCGGCCGCCGAGCGGGAGGACGTCCCGGTGACCGTGCCTCGGCCGGGTGGCTCCGTGGAGCCGGCGGCCCCGCCCGAGCCCGACCCGTGGTGGCGCGCGGTGGCCCGCCCGGCGGCCGCGCCCGGGGCGGGCCG
>NZ_RFFJ01000105.1 GCF_003696235.1 Streptomyces triticirhizae | reverse complement strand
CGGCGGCGGGCGCCAGCGGGCGGGCCGCGTCGCCGCGCGGGTCCTCGCCCCCGACGCCGTGGTGGCCGAGGCCGTGGTGGCCGGCGGCCGAGGCGTCCTCGGCCAGCGCGGTCGCGACATCGGTCAGGTGCATGGGGCCGTAGCCGCCGGAGACGCTGGCCGCGCCGGCGTGGCCGTCCCAGCGGGACTGGAGGTAGGCCACGCCGAGCAGCACGCTCTCCGGCACGCCGTACTCGTCGGCGGCCTCGTCGAACGCGCGCTGGAGCGCGTCCCGGTCGGTGCCGGCGGCCGCCGGCGGCGCGGTGGCGCCGACGGCGAGCAGCGGCAGGGACAGGGCGAGGGCGACCGCCGCCTGGCCCGCCCGCCGGGCGAGCGGCGAACGACGCTGGCGGGAACGGGACAACGCTGGCCTCCGGGGCGGGAGTTGTGGGCGGGATACCGTCGTCGATGCCATGCACATGCTGTTACCCACGGCCGGGCCCGGCGAAGCCGCCGGGCGGGCCGGGGCCGAGCCCGCAGCCGGGTTGCCGTGGTGTCAACGCGGCGCGCCCCGAGCTGAGGGAGGATCACCCACTCGTTCGGCGGACGGTGGCTGGACTTCGTCTCCGGGCGATCCCAGGGTGTCGGTATGAACGTAGCGCGCCTGCCCATAGCCATCGCCGCCGTCGTGGCGGCGCTGTTCGTCACGGCGCCCCCGGCGGTGGCGGCCGATCCCTGGGCGCAGGGCACGGTGAGCACCGTGGGCAAGATCATCTGGGAGACGGGGGACGGCCGCCTCGGGCTCTGCTCGGGCGCGGTGGTGGACGCGCCCAACGGCAGCGTGGTGGCCACGGCGGCGCACTGCGTCAGCGCGCGGGAGAGCCCGAGGACTCCGGGGGATGTCTACTTCGTTCCCGCCTACGACCACGGGCGGGACAGCTACCGCGAGAACGGCTGGCGGGTGGCCGCGTTCCACCTGCCCGATGGATGGGACCCGTTCGGCGAGACCGGGGCGATCCTGCCGCACGACTACGCCTTTCTGGCGCTGGAGCCGAAGGACGGCGTCACCGTCCAACAGGCTTCAGGCGCCAACGAGTTGGCGTTCGAGCCGGTGCGGGAGAGCGGCGAGGTCGCGGTGCTGGGCTACCCGGCGGCCGACCCGTACGACGGGGAGTCGCTGCGGTACTGCGCGGGCGAGACCGATGTGCTGGACGAGAGCGAGGCGGAGCCGGTCAACCTCGGCGGGCTGCTGCTGGACGGCTGCGACCTGACCGCCGGCTCCAGCGGCGGGCCCTGGCTCCAGGACTACGACCCGGCGGCCGAGGCGGGGACGGTGGTAGCGGTGATGTCCGTGGGCAGCGGCGAGGGCCAGGTCGTCGGCCGCCCCTTCCCCGAGGCGGCCCGCCCCCTCTTCGAGGCGGCGGGTGCTCTCACCGGCGGCGGGCCGGCCGACGCGGCTGCCTCCGACGGCGGACCGGCGAATGCGGGGGCCTCCGGCGGCGGACCGGCCGACGCGGGCTGAGGGAACTGGCCCAGCCGGCATGACACTTGTGTACAGTTCTGTGCATGATGACGTACTCCATCGTTCAGGCCCGTGCTCGACTAGGCGCTATCGCGCGCGAGGTCAGCGCCACCCGCGAGCCGGTCGCCATCACCGATCACGGACAGACCGTCGCCGTACTGGTCAGCCCTGCCGACGCTGTGGAGCTTGACGAACTGCGGGCTCTGGCTGCCTACCGGGAGCGCCAGGCTCATGGCGAGAACGCGGGGGTCCCGCACGAGGAGGCCTTCCGTCGGATCTTCGGCGAGGATGAGTGAGCTACGAGGTCATCTGGGAGCCGGAGGCTCTCGCCCAAGCGGAACGGTTCGCCAAGGACGACCCTCATGGGGTGCGGCAGGTGTTCAGCGCTGTGGACCGCCTTGGTGGGGATCCACGGCCGAGGGGCGCGTTCGGTAGCTCGGATCTCCTTCGCACCCATGTAGGGATCTACCGGGTGATGTACGAGGTGAAGGAACGGCGGGTCCTGGTGACCGTGATTCATCTCGGCCGCCTGCGCTGAGGGCCGGCCCCTGTCAGAGCAGGTGGCTGGTGTCCAGGTCGAAGGCGAACGGGGGCGGGAGGGGGACCGGCTTGCCGTAGGTGAAGGAGAAGACGGCCTCGTAGTCCCGGCGGGCGGGCTCGCTGTGCAGGGTGACGGTCTGCTCCTCGCGGTCGATCAGCAGGTAGAGGGGAATGCCGCCGAGGGCGTAGCAGCGCCGCTTGGCCTCCCGGTCCAGCTCGGGCCGGGAACCGGTGATCTCGGCGACGAGAGCGACGCCGTCCGGCTCCATCCAGGACGGCGCGGCGTCGAAGAGGGCGAGGTCGTAGGGCGCGAAGGTCGCGTCGGGGATGACGTGGTCGCGCAGCCGCCGGCCGTCGCCGGGCAGCGCGAGGCCCTTGTTCCCCGCGACATCCATCTCGACGGCAGAGTGTATTCAGCACCTGACGCACCAGCCTGCTGAAGTTCGCCTCGTGGGCACCGACCGGGGGCGGGGTCACGACGATCTCCCCTTCGACAAGTTCGGCGTGGAAGCCCTCGGGCGTCTCAAGCGCCAGAAAGCCCTCCAGGAGGGAGTCGTCCTCGATCGGCATGGGTTGCTCATGCGCCATGGCCGTCATGGTGCACCTCCGAGTTCTCGGTGGCCAGTCTCGTCGGCGGACGGGCGCCGCCGTCGCGGGATGCCCGTCGTTCACCTGAACGAACGGGGATGTGTGCGGGACGTTGACCGGGGACGCTTGGCGCGTAGCTCCTTGAGTGGACTAGACTCAACTTATCGCACGTAGCATCTGGCAGGCCGTGGGGATCGGAGGAGTACCGCGAAGTGAACGCCGAGTTGACGAACAGGAGTCGGGACGCCATCAGCGTGGCGAGTCAGCGCGCGCTCACCGACGGGCACCCGGACATCACCCCCGAGCATCTGCTGTTGGCGCTGCTCACCGGGCGGGACAACGAGAACGTCCAGGATCTGCTGGCCGCCGTCGAGGCCGACCAGGCCGCGCTGCGGGCCGGGGCCGAGCGGCTGCTCGGGCAGCTGCCCCGGGTGCGGGGCGCCTCCGTCGCCCGGCCGCAGCCCAACCGGGAGCTGCTCGCCGTGCTCGCCGACGCCCAGCAGCGGGCCGGCCGGCTGGGGGACACCTTCGTCTCCACCGAGCACCTGCTGATCGGGCTGGCCGCCCGGGGCGGGCAGGCCGGCGCGCTGCTCGGCGAGCAGGGCGCGAGCGACCGTCGCCTTGAGGAGGCGTTCCAGAAGGCGCGCGGCGAGCGGCGGGTCACCTCGGCCGACCCCGAGGGGACGTACAAGGCGCTGGAGAAGTTCGGCACCGACCTCACCGAGGCCGCGCGGGAGGGCCGGCTCGACCCGGTGATCGGGCGGGACCACGAGATCCGCCGCGTGGTGCAGGTGCTCTCCCGCCGCACCAAGAACAACCCGGTGCTGATCGGCGAGCCCGGCGTCGGCAAGACCGCCGTGGTCGAGGGCCTGGCGCAGCGGATCATCAAGGGCGACGTGCCGGAGTCGCTGCGGGACAAGCGGCTGGTCTCGCTCGACCTGGGCGCCATGGTGGCGGGCGCCAAGTACCGGGGCGAGTTCGAGGAGCGGCTGAAGTCCGTGCTCGGCGAGATCAGGTCGAGCGACGGGCAGATCATCACGTTCATCGACGAGCTGCACACCGTGGTCGGCGCGGGCGCCGGCGCGGACTCCGCGATGGACGCGGGGAACATGCTCAAGCCGATGCTGGCCAGGGGCGAACTGCGGATGGTCGGCGCGACCACGCTGGACGAGTACCGGGAGCGGATCGAGAAGGACGCCGCGCTGGAGCGCCGCTTCCAGCAGGTGCTGGTCGCCGAGCCCGACGTGGAGGACTCGATCGCCATCCTGCGCGGGCTCAAGGGCCGCTACGAGGCGCACCACAAGGTGCAGATCGCGGACGGCGCGCTGGTGGCCGCCGCCACCCTCTCCGACCGGTACATCACCTCGCGCTTCCTGCCGGACAAGGCGATCGACCTGGTGGACGAGGCGGCGTCCCGGCTGCGGATGGAGATCGACTCCTCGCCGGTGGAGATCGACGAGTTGCAGCGGGCCGTGGACCGGCTGCGGATGGAGGAGCTGGCGCTGGCCAACGAGTCGGACGTCGGCTCGCGGGAGCGGCTGGCCAGGCTGCGCGCCGAACTGGCGGACCGCGAGGAGGAGCTGCGCGGCCTGACCGCCCGCTGGGAGAAGGAGAAGCAGGGCCTGAACCGGGTCGGCGAGCTGAAGGAGCGGCTGGACGAGACCAGGGGCGTGGCCGAACGGGCCCAGCGGGAGGGCGACTTCGAGGCCGCCTCCAAGCTGCTCTACGGCGAGATCCCGGCGTTGGAGCGGGAGTTGGCCGCCGCATCGGAGGCCGAGGAGGAGGCCAAGAAGGACACCATGGTCAAGGAGGAGGTCGGCCCCGACGAGATCGCCGACGTGGTCTCCGCCTGGACGGGCATCCCGGCCGGCCGGCTGCTGGAGGGCGAGACCGAGAAGCTGCTGCGGATGGAGGAGGAGCTGGGCCGCCGGCTGATCGGGCAGACGGAGGCGGTCCGCGCGGTCTCCGACGCGGTGCGCCGGGCGCGGGCCGGGGTGGCCGACCCGGACCGGCCGACGGGTTCGTTCCTCTTCCTCGGCCCGACGGGCGTCGGCAAGACGGAGCTGGCGAAGGCGCTGGCCGACTTCCTCTTCGACGACGAGCGGGCCATGGTCCGCGTCGACATGAGCGAGTACGGCGAGAAGCACTCGGTGGCCCGGCTGGTGGGCGCGCCGCCCGGCTATGTCGGGTACGAGGAGGGCGGCCAGCTGACCGAGGCGGTGCGCCGCCGCCCGTACACGGTGGTGCTGCTGGACGAGGTGGAGAAGGCGCACCCGGAGGTGTTCGACACGCTGCTCCAGGTGTTGGACGACGGCCGGTTGACGGACGGGCAGGGCCGCACGGTCGACTTCCGCAACACGCTGCTGATCCTCACCTCCAATCTGGGCAGCCAGCATCTGACGGACCCCCTCGCCAAGCCGGAGCAGCAGCGCGAGGAGGTGCTGGCGGCGGTGCGGGCCGCGTTCCGGCCGGAGTTCCTCAACCGGCTGGACGACCTGGTGGTCTTCCAGGCGCTGGGCGGCGCCGAGTTGAGCCGGATCGCGCGGCTCCAGGTCGACGCGCTGCAACGGCGGCTGGCCGACCGGCGGCTCACCCTGGACGTCACCGAGCTGGCGCTGGAGTGGCTGGCGCTCCAGGGCCACGACCCGGCGTATGGCGCGCGGCCGCTGCGGCGGCTGGTGCAGACGGCGATCGGCGACCGGCTGGCGCGGAAGATCCTCTCCGGTGAGGTGCGGGACGGCTCCACGGTCCGGGTGGACGCGGCCCTCGACGGCGATCTGACCGTCGAGCCGGTGGAGCCGGCCGAGGCGACCGAGTCCGCCGGGCCGGACGACGAACGCCCCGTCGCGTCGGACGCCGCCTGACGCGCGGCGCGCGCGGCGCCCCGCGCCCCCGGGCACGCGCCCGGGGGCGCGGATCTTGGGCGGACATGCCCCCTTCCTGCTGGTTGCCCGCCGGGGGCGGTGGTGGGAGAGGATGGGGAGTCCGCTAATCCGTACGAAGGGACCCCCCGTGTCCGTTGACCCGTCCGCCATCCCGAACTTCGGAGGGCGGCCCGAGAAGCCCGAGCAGCAGAGCGGCCAGGGACAGCAGCAAGGCCAGCAAGGTCAGCAGAGGGCGACCAAGCCGACCGGCCCGATCATGCCCAACCAGGACCTGCTCAAGCAGCTGCTCGACCGGATGCAGCTGAAGTACGTGGTGGACAAGCAGGGCGACCTGGTGGCGCCCTGGAAGCAGTACCGCACGTACTTCATGTTCCGGGGCGAGGAGAAGCAGCGCGTGCTCTCGATGCGCACCTTCTACGCCAGGCCGCACTCACTCGACGACAAGCCCCGGCTGCTGGAGAGCGTCGACGAGTGGAACCACACCACGCTGTGGCCCAAGGTCTACACCCACACCAACGACGACGGCACCGTGCGGCTCGTCGGCGACGTGCACATGCTGCTGGGCGCCGGGGTCGCGTTCGACCACTTCGTGGCGAGCGTGGTCAGTTGGGTGCGCGCCGGCATGGAGTTCGACCGGTGGCTGGTCGAACGCCTCGGCCTGGCCAAGGACGTGGAGAACGCCGACGAGGGCGGGGCGGCCGGTGAGAACGGCGAGGCCGCGCCCGGGGACCCGGCGTGATCGTCGCGTTCTCGGTGACCCCGATCGGCGCCGGTGAGGACGTCGGCGAGGAGGTCGCCGAGGCGGTGCGGGTGGTGCGCGACAGCGGGCTGCCGTACCGCACCGACGCCATGTTCACCTCGCTCGAAGGAGAGTGGGACGAGGTGATGGCGGTGGTCAGGGACGCGGTGGCCGCCGTCGAGGCCAGGGCCGGGCGGGTCAGCCTGGTGCTCAAGGCCGACATCCGGCGGGGCGTCACCGACGGCCTGACGGCGAAGGCGCGCCGCGTCGAGGAGCTGCTCGCCGAGGAGTGACCCGCGCGCGAGCGGCCGCACGGGCGGGCGCCCGGCCGAAGTGAACAACGGCCGGCGCCCGCCCGGCCGTTCAGCCCGTCGCCTCCGAGCCCGCCTTGTCCGACGGCGCGGCCTTCTCCGACGGCGCGGCCTTCTCCAACGCCGCCGCCACGCCCGGCACCGGGGCGTCAACGGCCGCCACGCCCGGGCCGACCTCCTCCGCGAAGTGGCAGGCCACCGGGTGGCCGGTGCCCCGGTCGCGCAGCTCCGGCTCCTCCGTCGCGCAGATGTCCCGCGCCTTCCAGCAGCGGGTGCGGAACCGGCAGCCGCTCGGCGGGTCCAGCGGGCTGGGCACGTCGCCCGTCAGCACCGTGCGCCGCCGCTGCCGCTCCCGCCTCGGGTCGGCCAGCGGCGCGGCCGACAGCAACGCCTGGGTGTAGGGGTGCGAGGGGCGCTCGTACACCTCGTCCCTGGTGCCGGTCTCCACGACCTTGCCCAGGTACATCACCGCCACCCGGTCCGAGATGTGGCGCACCACGGACAGGTCGTGGGCGATGAACACATAGGCCACGCCCAGCCGTTCCTGGAGGTCCTCCAGCAGGTTGACCACCCCGGCCTGGACCGACACGTCCAGCGCCGAGACCGGCTCGTCCAGCACCAGCAGCTTCGGCTGGAGCGCCAGCGCCCGCGCGATGCCGATGCGCTGCCGCTGCCCGCCGGAGAACTCGTGCGGGTAGCGGTTGCCGTGCTCCGGGCTGAGCCCGACCAGCTCCAGCAGCTCCGCCACCCTGGCCCGGCCGCCCTTCCGCCACAGCCCCTGCACCTTCAGCGGCTCGGCGACGATGTCGTTCACCGGCAGCCTCGGGTTGAGCGAGGCGTACGGGTCCTGGAAGACCATGCCGGCCTTGCGCTGCACCGGGCGCAGCTCGCCCGCCTTCAGCCCGGTGATCTCCTGCCCGTCGAAGCGGACCGAGCCCGAGGTCGGCCGGATCAGCTGGAGCACGGCCCGGCCCGTGGTGGACTTGCCGCAGCCGGACTCGCCGACCACGCCCAGCGTCTCGCCCTCGTCCACGGTGAACGACACCCCGCTCACCGCCTGGACCTGGCCCACCGTCCGGCGCACCAGACCCCCGCCGCGCACCGGGAAGTTGACCACCAGGTCCCGCACCCGCAGCAGCTCCTCGGCGCCACCCCTCTCCCGGCTCTTGGTCAGGTCCGTCGTCGCGGTCATCGCCCCTCCTCCGGGGTGCGGAAGAACGCCGTGGCGTCCTCGGCCTCGGCCAGTCGCTCGCTGTGGTGGCAGGCGGCCCGGTGTCCCTCGCCGACCTCGGCGAGTTCGGGTTCGTCGGTGCGGCAGACCTCGGTGGTCAGCGGGCAGCGCGGCGAGAACGGGCAGCCGGCGGGGAGCCGGATCAGCGAGGGCGGGCTGCCGGCGATCGGCCGCAGCCGCTCGTCACGCTCCCCGTCCAGCGCCGGGATCGAGCCCAACAGCCCGGCCGTGTACGGCATTCGGGGTTCGTAGAAGACGTCGTCGGTTGCGGCGACCTCGACCGGCTTGCCGGCGTACATCACCAGCGTGCGGTGGGCCATGCCGGCGATCACGCCCAGGTCGTGGGTGATCATCAGGATCGCGGCGTTGACCGTGTCCTTGACCTCCAGGAGCTTCTCCAGGATCTGCGCCTGAACGGTCACGTCCAGCGCGGTGGTCGGCTCGTCGGCGATGATCACGTCGGGGTTGTTGATGATGGCCATCGCGATCATCACCCGCTGCCGCATCCCGCCGGAGAACTCGTGCGGGTAGGCCCGCAGCCGCCGTTCCGCCTGCGGGATGCCGACCAGGTTCAGCATCTCGGCCGCCCGGGCCAACGCCTTGCGGCGCGGCACCAGATGGTGCGCCAGCACCGCCTCGGCCAGCTGGTCGCCGACGCTGCGCACCGGGTTGAGCGAGGTCATCGGGTCCTGGAAGATCATCGCGATCTTCCGCCCGCGCAGCGCCCGTTGCTCCTTCGGCCGCAGCGTCAGCAGCTCCTGACCCCGGTAGCGGATCGAGCCGCGCACCCGGGCCGACTTGGGCAGCAGGCCCATGATGGCCATCGAGGAGACCGACTTGCCGGAGCCGGACTCGCCGACGATGCCCAGCACCTCGCGGGCCCGCAGGGTGTAGCTCAGGCCGCGCACCGCCTGGACGGCGCCGTCGTCGGTGGGGAACTCGACCGTCAGGTTCTCGACGGTGAGGATCTCCTCGTCCGACGGCGGCCTGGCGTCGGCCAACGTGTGGGCGGCGTGGACCTCTTCGGCCGCCTCCGTGACCGCCGCCTCGACGGGCGGCGTGGGGGCCTTCGGTGTGTTGATGGGAGGAGTCAGGGACATCAGTCACGCACCCGGGTCTGTCGGGGGTCGAAGGCGTCGCGCAGCCCGTCGCCGATGAAGTTCACCGACAGGGCGATGGCGATGATGAACGCGCCGGGCCAGTAGAACAGCCAGGGCCGCACGCTCAACGCCGTGCGGTAGTCGGTGATCAGCCGCCCCAGCGAGGTGTCCGGCGGGCGCACGCCCAGGTTGAGGAAGGACAGCGCCGACTCGGTCAGCACCGCCGTGGCGATGGTCAGCGTCGCCGAGACGATGATGATGCCGACCGTGTTCGGCAGGATGTGCTTGAAGATGATCCGCCGGGCCGAGGTGCCCACCGAACGGGCCGCCTCCACATACTCCTTCTCGCGCAGCGACAGCACCTCGCCGCGCACCAGCCGGGCGATCTGCGTCCACATGCACAGGCCGAGGAAGAACGCGAAGAGCACCACGCCCCTGCCGGCCACGATCACCCCGATCAGGCCCGCCAGCAGCAGCGTCGGAACGGCGATCACCACGTCGGTGATCCGCATCAGCACCGACTCGGTCCAGCCCCTGAAGTAGCCGGCGAGCGCGCCGACCACGGTCCCGACCAGCGTCGCGACCACGCCGACGATCACCGCGATCAGCAGCGACACCTGGGCGCCGCGCATGGTGAGGGCGAAGTAGTCGCGCCCCACGTTGTCCTGGCCGAACGGGTGCTCGCCCAGGTGCACCCCGCCGCCGCCGAGGAAGCCCGGCAGCACCGACAGGGTGGGCCGGCCCTCGCCGACGACCGAGCCCGTGGTGGTGGGGTCCTTGTCCCACCAGCCGGGTATGGGGCCGGCGCCGATGCTGGTGACCGCGAGGATCACCACCAGGCCGAACAGCACCATGCCGGCCAGCGCGCCCCGGTGCCGGAAGAACCGGCGGCGCACCAACTGGCTCTGGGAACGGGCGACCACGCTCATGCCGTGGGCCGCGTTCAGCTCGTTCTCGGGAGCCCCGCTCTCCGCGTTTCGCGTCATGGGTCGATCTCCTTTACGACAACCGGATGCGAGGGTCGAGGAAGGCGTAGACGATGTCGGCGACCATGTTGAAGACCACGATCGCGCCGCCGGCCACCAGGAAGAACGCCATGATCGGCATGGGGTCGCCCTGCTCGATGCCCTGGAACAGCAGGGAGCCCATCGCCGACCAGCCGAAGACCTCCTCGGTCAGCACCGCGCCGCCGACGATGGTGCCGATGTCGTAGGCGACCAGCGTGGTGATCGGGATCAGACCGTTGCGCAGCACGTGCCGGGTGACCACGGCCCGCTCGCTCAGGCCCTTGGCGCGGCCGGTGCGGACGTAGTCCTGGTTCATGACCTCCAACATGCTGGCGCGGGTGTAACGCGTGTAGCTCGCCAGCGAGATGAGGACCAGGGCCAGCGTCGGCAGCGCCAGGTGGCCCACCGAGTCCAGGCCCGACTCCCAGAACGTTCCCGAGTAGTTGGGCGTCTCGGCGCCGATCGTGGAGATCGGCCGGCCGCCCACCGACTCGCTGTAGTCGGCGAACGACTGGAGCATCCGGTCGGTGAAGATCACCGCGCCGGTGAAGACGCCGGTGAGGATCGACGCGGGAACGGCCGTCCTCCGGTACAGCTCGCCGCCCAGGAACCAGCCGACGGCGCCGCTGATCGCCACGGTGAGCAGCGCGAGGCCCACCACGGTCAGCAGTTCGGGGTCCTCCAGCACCGGGCCGAGCGCCAGCGCGGCGACCACCCCGATGCCGGCGGTGACCAGCGCCGCCTTCAACGGCGGCTGCCACTCCAGGCCGGTGACCAGGGTGGTGAACCCCAGCGCCCCGCCGACGGCGGACAGCGCGATGACGATCGGTCCGAGACCCGGGTCGGCGAACCACTCGGTGGCGGAGAGCACCAGCAGCAGCACCGCCATCGCCGCCGTCGCCGAGCCGAACGCCGTCAGCCGGCTGCGCCGGTCGCCAACGACCAGCGAGCCGCAGGCCAGGCCGACGATCAACGAGATGCCGCCGACGAAGAGCGGCGAGATGGTCGGATCGGCCAGCCAGTCGTTGAAGTCCAGGGCGAGGAACTGCTTGAGCAGGGTGCCGACCCAGAACATCGGCAGCGAGAAACAGACGAAGGCGACGAAGGTGACGGTCTGGTCCAGCGCCGTGTACTGCCGCAGCGCCGATATGACGCCGACGGCGATGCCGATGACGATGGCCAACACGGTCGCGCCGGTGATCAGTTGGAGGGTCGCGGTGAACGCGCCCTCCAGGGCCGCGCTGACGCTCTGGCCCTGCCGGTCGACGCCCAGGTCGCCGGTGACGACGTCGGCCAGCCAGTTGAAGTAGCGGACGAGGACCGGGTCGTCCAGGCCCATGCGCTCGGATATCTCGGCCATCGCCGCCTCGCGGGCGCCGTCCGGCAACTGTCTGGCGTCGGCCAGCGGATCACGGATGCGGGTCGACAGGAAGAAGACCACGACCGTGGAGGCGAGGAAGACCCAGATCGAGACGAAGAGCCGCCGCGCGATGAAGACGAGCATGGCGCTGACTCCTGAGGTTCACGAGGTGAGTTCTGCGGGGGGTGGGGAGCGGGCCGGGGGCGCGACGGGCGTCCCCGGATACGGGACGCGGGGCCGGGAAGACTCAGTTCCCGGCCCCGCACCCGTTCAACACAGCGCCGCGCGGGCGCCGTTGACGTGCCGGGTGTCAGCGCGGCGCGCGCGCCGACACCCGTCATCTCGCGTCAGCTCTTGCTCCACGTGTGGGCGTTCCAGACGATGCCGTTCTGGGACGGGTTGGAGACCACGTTCTCCACCTGGCTGTTCCAGGCGGTGATGCCCGGGTGCTGGTAGAGCGGGATGGTGACCAGGTCCTCCCAGAGGTGCGCCTCGATCTGGGCGGTCAGGTCGACCGCCTCCGCGAGGTCCGAGGTGCGCAGCACCTGGTCCAGCAGCTCGTCCAGCTCCTCGTTGCCGTAGCAGCCGTTGTTGTTGCCCTTGCCGTCCGGGCTGCACTCGGCCACCGTGCGGTAGGTGGAGTTCCAGCCGGAGCGGTCCGGCGAGCCCGACCAGGCGAACATCGCGACGTCGAAGCGGCCCTCGGAGAGCGCCCCGGTGGTGTCGAAGAAGTCGGCGGCGGGCTGGAAGTCCACCTCGAAGCCGGCCTCGTTGCAGGAACTCTGGATCAGCAGACCCGCGTCGTTGCGGCGCTGGTTGTCCAGGGTGCCCAGGACGATCTCGGTGCCGACCGCGTTCTCCTGCTCCAGGATCTGGCGGGAACGCTCGATGTCGGTGGTGCCGTAACTCTCGATCCACTCGGCCGAGGCGTCCACGGCCTCCTGGTAACCCTCGTCCCAGGGCGCCACGTTGCGGACCTGCTTGACGGTCGCGTCCGGGACCACCGGCTTGATCAGGTTGTCCACCAGCGTCTCGTAGGGCACGCAGAGCGCGAACGCCTCGCGCAGCGCGTGCGAGTCGGCGAACGGGCCGTTGTTGAAGTTGAAGTCCAGGTGCTCGTAGACGTACTCCTCGCCCACCACGGACTCGATGCCGCTGGCGGCCTCGATCTGCTGGGCCATGTCCACCGTGGGCTGCGGCTCGATGATGTCGGCGTCGCCGTTCTGGAGCGCCTGCACCTGCTCGGGCTCGGCGATCATCCGGATGATGATGGTGTCGGCGGCACCGGGCTCGCCCCAGTAGTCCTCGTTCCGGGACAGCGTCACATACTGGTCGGCCGCGTAGTCGGTGATCTTGTACGGGCCCGAGGAGGGGATCAGCGACTCGTCGGGCAGCGCGCCGTCGATCAGCCAGCCGTTGTTGAAGAACTCGGCGGCCGGCTCGAGAGGCGCCGGGTCGTCGGCCTGGAGGGCGGCCAGGAACTCCTCCGGGGTGAACCCGGCCTGCTCGGCCACGACATGGGCCGGCAGGAACACCACATTGCCGTGGCCGGGGCCGGCGGTGAGCCAGTCGGCGTAGGGCTGGTCGTAGACGAGCGTGAACGACTTGTCGCCGTCGGCGCACTCCGGCATCGCGGTGTCCTCGATGCCGACGGTGCCGGGCGAGGAGAACATGCTGTCCCACCGACCGCTCTTCGCGGTCCACCACAGGAGCACGTCGTCGCAGTCGATCGGGGTGCCGTCCGACCAGACCGCGTTCTCATCGATGGTGTAGTCGATGGTCAGCGGGTCCTCGGAGGTCATCTCGAACGTACCGAACTCCTCGTTCGGTATGGGCTGACCGTCCTCGTTGCCGAAGCGCCAGAAGCCGGACAGCACCTGCTCCATCACCTGGCCGTTGGCGGCCGAGTTGGCGCCGGCCGTGGTGCCGTTGTAGCTGTCCCAGGGCTGGGCCATCGCGTAGGTGACCGTGCCGCCGCTCCCCCCGGCGTTCGACTCCTCGTTGCTCTCTTCGCCGTCGTCGCTACATGCGGAGAGGACGAGAGCCCCTCCCAACATGGCCGCGACGAGCCTCGACGTTCTGCCGAATCGCGTCATCTCTGGCCTTCCGCGCGTGAATGGCTTCGGGTGAAGTTGTCGAGAGCCTCCTCACTGATGGAGGTCCTAACAAGTGCGTCACCGTGACCGTTGTGCAGCCGAGATGTGAAGAACGCCGCGCCGTGACCGACGAGTCGGCGCATTCGGCGGCACACGGGGGCGATTCGCCCCGGTCTCCGCGCGTTGACCACCCCCGGGTGTCCGCTATCCGGACAGTCGATTAGTGGACACCTGACCTACCCTGTCCCCCGGCGGGGGAAATTTGCCGGAGTTGGGTAAAACGCCTGTGGGCGTGGGGAGTTCCGTGGTTCGGTGGATTCGTTGCTCTTGGGAGGGTCGGGCGCACCACCCTCAACTGCGTGTCATGCGGGGGCGGTTCCATGCTGACGACCATCAACACCACCTTCACCGACACCCGGGCGGGCGACCTTACCTGGTCGCTGGAGCGTGGGCCACTGCCCGCGCTCGCCACCCTCGACCTGCGACTGGCCGACAACTCCGTCCAGTTGCGCGTCCTCGGCGCGTCACACCAGGTGCTGCTCAACGGCAGCAGGGGCGGCTGCGCCGAGACGGTGGCCTGCCTGGCCGGCGACAACTCCCCGCTGCCGCTGGGGGTCTCGCGCCGACTCGGGGCCTACGACTACGAGTTCGCCGCCCATGTGGAGACGCTCAGCGCCGGCTCGTTCGCCGGACGCGCCCAGGAGCTGCTCGCGCTGGTGGCCGAACACCCCCACGGGCTCGCCGCGTTGTTCCCCGGCGACCCCAACGCGTTCACCGCGCTGCTCGCCCAGCGGCAGGGCGGGCAGGTCCACTGGCGCACCTGGCACTCCTATCCCCAGGAGCGGCGACTGGTGGCCACCAGGACCCGCGTCGTGGGCGCGCTGCGCGCCGTGGAGACGGCGGGGAAGTCCACTCCTGTGGGTGACAGGGCGAGTTCGAGGTGTGACGTAACGTTCGGTTCATGATCGAGACGTCCGAAGCCGAGCGCGCGGGCGGCCCCTCCTCCACCGCCGCGCTGCCGGTGCCTCCGGGGGTGGGGCGGGCCCTCGTGCTGGCCGCGGTCTTCGTCTGCGCGGCCTGTGGACTCGTCTACGAACTGGAGTTGATCGCCCTCGCCGACTACCTGGTGGGGGACACGGTCACCCTCACCTCCCTCGTGCTCTCCTCGATGGTCTTCGCGATGGGCATCGGCTCGCTGGGCGCCAAGCGGCTGCGCGCCCGCGCCTCCGTCAACTTCGCGCTGATCGAGGCCCTGTTGGCGCTCGTCGGCGGCTGCTCGGCGACGGTGCTGCACCTGTGCTTCCTGTGGATGGGCGAGGTGCGGCCGGCGCTGATCGCGTTCTCGCTGACCATCGGGCTGCTGATCGGCGCGGAGATGCCGCTGCTGATGACCCTGATCCAACGCATCAGACGGCAGGACGCCGGGCGGGCGGTCGCCGACCTGTCGGCCGCCGACTACGTGGGGGCGCTGCTGGGCGGCCTCGCCTTCCCCTTTCTCCTGTTGCCGCTCCTCGGCCACCTCAACGCGGCGCTGCTGACCGGCGTCGTCAACGCGCTGGCCGGCGGCGCCGTCGTGCTCTGGCTCTTCCGTGGCGACCTCAGCCGGCCGACGCTCGCGCGGCTGACGCTGGTGGTGCTGGGCGTCACGGCGGTGCTCCTGGCCTGCACGCTCACGGTGGACTCGCTGGGCGAACGGGCCGAACGGCTGCTGCGCCAACGGACGGCGGAGGACCGGGTGGCGACGTTCTCCTGCGCCCCCTCGGCGGCGCGCGGTGCGTTTGGCCCGACCAGTAACATATGCGCCGATCAGTGGGTAGGCTCCGCGCCATGGAGCACGAGGTCTACCTCCCTTACGCCCCCGCTGTCGTCCTGAGCGCCTTCGCCGAGCCCCGGCGGGTGGCGCGCTGTGTGCCGGGGCTCCAGCCGGCCCAGCCGGGGACGCCGGCCGACCGGGACGCCGGGCCTGACGCGCTGCGCGGCCGGCTGCGGCTGCGGGTGGGCTCCTCCAGCATCACGTACCGGGGGTCGCTGGCGCTGGCCCCGACGGAGGGCGCGGGCTGCCAGGTGCGGGTCGAGGGCGAGGAGGCGCGGGGATCGGGCACGGTCAACCTGCTGCTGACGGTCACTCCGCGTCCGGTCGACGGGGGCGCGGCCTGCGCGCTCGCCATCGACGGCCGGCTGACGGCCACCGGGCGGCTGGCCGAACTCACCGACGAGCAACGGGAGTCGACGGGGCGACGGCTGCTGGATCGTTTCGCTGCCGCGCTGGCCGACGAGCTGTCACAGGAGGCGACGCCGATGCCGCCCTCGGGCGGCATCGGCGAGCCGGACGACAACGAGCGGGCGATCCCGGGCATCCCGACGGCGTCGCCGACGCCGCCGACGCCGCCTGGCGGCGGCAGCGCCTCGGGAGCGGCCGGGGTGCCGAGGGGGCGTTCGGCGGAGGAGCCGACGGGGCCGACCGCCTCCGGCGGGGGTGCTTCGGGCGGGTCGGCCGCCGGTGGTGGTGCGCAGGACGGCGAGGACTGGTCTGGCGGTGTGGGGGATGGTGCGGGCGGTGGCGGCTCCACCTCCGGCGGGGGTGAGTCCGGGAGTGTGGGTTCGGCCTCCGGCGAGGGTGTCTCCGACGATGGTGCGGTGAACGGCGGGGGCTCGTCGGGGAGTTCGGGGGCGGCTTCCGAGGGCGACGGTGCGGTGTCGCAGGGCGCTGGGTCCGCCTCCGGGGGCTCGGTGAACGGTGCCGGCGCGGCGGCCGGCGCCGCCTCCGACGGTTCGGCCGGTGATCGGGACGCGGTCGGCGAGGAGGACGATGCCGGTGGAGCCACCTCCCGTGACGAGAAGGCCGGCCCGGGCGACGCTTCGGGGTCTGGCCCGGCCGGCCAGGCCCCCGTGGAGCCGGCGGCCTCCGAGCCTGCGGCGGAGCCGGGCTCGGTCGGGGGCAGGGCCGCCGGGCGGGGCGAGGCCACCCCGTCGGCGTTGAACCCCGAACGTTCCGAACCCTCCTCGCTGCCCGCGCCCGAGGCCGACCACGCCCGGCGCACGATGATCGGCAGGAGCGCGGAGGAGGTCGATCACGCCCCGCCGCGCGGGCGTTACGCCCCCGAGCCGGCGCCCGAGGAGGGCGGACGCTCCGGCGCGTTGCTCCGTTGGGCCGCGCCGGCGGCCGCGCTCGCTGTGGCCTCGGCGGTGGCGCTGCGCCGCGTTCTCCGGCGTCGCTGACGCCGGGGCAGCCCGGCCGGGCTGCCCCGGCGGCCCGGCCGTCGCTCCCCAAGCCCGCGGCAGCGCAACGCGCTGTCCAGCATGAGGTCACCATTAGTCATTTCATACATCAGATCGTTATCGTCGAGGGGTGACCATCGATGACAGGGAACGTGGAATTCGACTCCGCGCCGGCGATGCCGAGTTGGTCGTCCGTCCCGACCAGGGGGCGCGGCTCTCGTCGCTGACGGTCGGCGGGTTGCAACTGCTGCGCCAGGGCGAGCGCTTCGGCTCCTTTGTGATGGCGCCCTGGTGCGGTCGCACGCGGCGGGGCAGGTTTCGCAACGGGGCCGTCGAGCACCAGCTTCCGGTGGACGCCGGTGAGCACGCCATCCACGGCACGGTGCGCCGCCGGGCGTGGACGACCGCGCGGGCGGACGAGCGGTCCGTCGCCCTGTACTGCGATCTGATCGAGCCCTGGCCCTACCCGGGCCGGGTCACCCAGCTGGTGGAGCTGGCCGAGGACGGCGGTTCCGTCACCCTCACCCTGGGGGTGGAGACCGCCGGCAACTCCTTTCCGGCGCAGGCCGGTTGGCACCCCTGGTTTCTGCGGCAGCTCACCGAGGGCGGCAGGCCGGTGGAGATCGACTTCGCCGCCGAGTGGCAGGAGGAGAGGGGCGAGGACCATCTCCCGACCGGCCACCGGGTCGCGCCCAAGCCGGGGCCCTGGGACGACTGCTTCGGGATGCCGGACGGCGTCGAGGTCCGGCTGAACTGGCCGGAGCAGCTGGCGTTGACCGTCACCAGCCGCGCGGAGTGGGCGGTGGTCTACGACGAGCTGCCGGAGGCGGTCTGCGTGGAGCCGCAGTCCGGGCCGCCCAACGGCCTCAACACGCATCCCCGGCTGGTCACCGAGTTGGAGCCGCTGGAGGTCTCCACCCGGTGGGAGTGGCGGCTGGCATAAAGTCGGGGCCATGAGTGCGCGTGCACAGCTTCTTCAGCAGATCAAGGACAAGGCCGTCGTCCACGGCCGGGTGATCCTCTCCTCGGGGCAGGAGAGCGACCGGTACCTCGATCTGCGGCGGGTCGCCCTGGACGGCGAGGCGGGCCCGTTGGTCGGCCAGACGATGCTGGACCTCACGAGCGAGCTGGACTACGACGCCGTGGGCGGGCTGACCCTGGGCGCCGACCCGGTGGCCGCCGCGATGCTGCACGCGGCGGCGGCGAGGGGCGAGCGGCTGGACGCCTTCGTGGTGCGGAAGGCCGGCAAGGCCCACGGCCTTCAGCGGCGGATCGAGGGCCCGGACGTCACCGGCCGGCGGGTGCTGGCCGTGGAGGACACCTCGACCACCGGCAACTCCGTGCTCACCGCCGTCGAGGCGCTCCGCGAGGCCGGGGCCGAGGTGGTCGCGGTGGCGGTGGTCGTGGAGCGCGGCGCCAGGCCGGCGGTCGAGGCGGCCGGGCTGCCCTACCACGCGGCGTTCGACCTGGCCGATCTCGGGCTGGACTGAGCTGCGGAGACTACACAGCGTCATGGTTTCACGTGAAACCGAGGCAGGCCGTCACGGCCGCCTGCCGCCGTCTGGGAGGATGGGCCCGACGATGACGCCCGGGACGCCAACGAAGACGTTCCCTGATGACGAGTAGCAGCCCATCGCACACTCAAGGAGCGGACAGATGCCCATCGCGAC
Source organism: Streptomyces triticirhizae (assembly GCF_003696235.1). Taxonomy (GTDB): domain Bacteria; phylum Actinomycetota; class Actinomycetes; order Streptomycetales; family Streptomycetaceae; genus Streptomyces; species Streptomyces triticirhizae. Next base: position 3,374 of record NZ_RFFJ01000105.1, on the reverse strand, counting down.
CCCCGAGGTCTACAACGAGATGCTGGACCGGGCGAAGGCCGGCAAGTTCGCCTACCCGGCCATCAACGTGACCTCGACGCAGACCCTGCACGCCGCGCTGCGGGGCTTCGCCGAGGCGGAGAGCGACGGCATCGTCCAGATCTCCACCGGTGGCGCCGAGTTCCTCGGCGGCCAGTACAACAAGGACATGGTCACCGGCGCCCGCGCGCTGGCCGAGTTCGCGCACGTGGTCGCCGAGAAGTACCCGGTCAACGTGGCGCTGCACACCGACCACTGTCCCAAGGACAAGCTGGACGGCTATGTCCGCCCGCTGCTGGCGATCTCCAAGGAGCGCGTGGACCGGGGCCTCAACCCGCTGTTCCAGTCGCACATGTGGGACGGCTCCGCCGAGACCCTCAAGGACAACCTGGAGATCGCCGCCGAGCTGCTGGCCCAGGCCGCCGCCGCCAAGATCGTGCTGGAGGTGGAGATCACCCCCACCGGCGGCGAGGAGGACGGCGTCTCCCACGAGATCAACGACGAGCTGTACACCACCGTTGACGACGCGCTCCGCACCGCCGAGGCGCTGGGCACCGGCGAGCGCGGCCGCTATCTGCTGGCCGCCTCCTTCGGCAATGTGCACGGCGTCTACAAGCCGGGCAACGTGGTGCTGCGCCCCGAGTTGCTCAGCGACCTCCAGCGGGGCGTCGCCGAGGTGACCGGCAAGCAGGACCCGTTCGACTTCGTCTTCCACGGCGGCTCCGGCTCCACCAACGAGGAGATCGCCACCGCGCTGGAGAACGGCGTGGTGAAGATGAACCTGGACACCGACACCCAGTACGCCTTCACCCGGCCCATCGTCGACCACGTCTTCCGCAACTACGACGGCGTGCTCAAGGTCGACGGCGAGGTCGGCAACAAGAAGACCTACGACCCGCGCAGTTGGGGCAAGTCCGCCGAGGGCGGCATGGCCGAGCGGGTCACCCGGGCCTGCGCCGACCTGCGGTCCACCGGCACCAAGCTGAAGTAGGCACGCGCCGGCGACGACGGCCGCGCCCGGACGCGTCTGGGCGCGGCCCTGGCAGGAAGGCAGACTGGAGCCATGGTCACGCACGAGAATCTGCTCGGGGGACCGCCCCCGACCCATCTGCCCGACGACCCCGAGCCCCGCGAGCTGCTGGCTTCCGGCACGGCGCCGGCCGAGGTGGCGGCCAAGTACCCCACCTCCTCGCTCGCCTGGGCGCAGCTCGCCGACGACGCCTTCGCCGAGGGCCGGGTCATCGAGTCCTACGCCTACGCCAGGACCGGCTACCACCGGGGCCTGGACGCGTTGCGCCGCAACGGCTGGCGCGGGCACGGCCCGGTGCCGTTCGAGCACGAGCCCAACCGGGGCTTCCTGCGCGCCCTGCACGCCCTGGCCCGGGCCGCCGGCGCCATCGGCGAGCAGGAGGAGTACGAGCGCTGCACGCAGTTCCTCCGGGACTCCTCGCCGACGGCGGCGGACACGCTCTCCTGACCCATCCCGGGCGAGGCGCCCTGAACGCGGGGCGCCTCCGCCGGTGTTGACCGGCCCGGCCGTTCGCCGCGCCAAGCATCGAGATCGCCGACGGAGTGCCGCCAGCATGAACAGACCCGTGCCCCCCGCGAACTCCGAAGCCGCCGCGCGGCTGGCCCGGCGCGCCGAGGCGCTCGACGCGGCCGACCCGCTGCGCCGGGTCCGGGACCGCTTCGTGCTCGACGAGGCCGTCTATCTGGACGGCAACTCGCTGGGCGCGCTGCCCCGTTCGGTTCCCGGCCGGGTGGCGGATGTGGTCGCCGAGGAGTGGGGGCGGCTGCGGATCAGGTCCTGGACCGAGTCCGGCTGGGACACCGCGCCCGAACGGATCGGCGACCGGCTGGCGCCGCTGCTGGGCGCGGCGCCCGGCCAGGTGGTGGTCGGCGACTCCACCAGCGTCAACCTTTTCAAGCTGCTGGTGGGCGCGGTGCGGCTGGCCGGCGACGGGCGGGACGAGATCCTGCTGGACGCCGACACCTTCCCCACCGACCGCTATGTCGCCGAGTCCGCCGCCCGGATGACGGGCCGCCGGCTGCGGGCGCTGCCGCCGGCCGGGATCGCGGCCGAGGCCGGCGCGCACACGGCCGTCGCGCTGGTCAACCACGTCGACTACCGCAGCGGGGAGTTGCGCGACCTGCCGGCGCTGACGGCGGCGCTGCACGAGGCGGGCGCGCTGGCGCTGTGGGACCTGTGCCACAGCGCGGGCGCGCTGCCCGTCGACCTCGACCGGCACGCCGTCGACCTCGCCGTGGGCTGCGGCTACAAGTACCTCAACGGTGGCCCGGGCGCGCCCGCCTTCGCCTATGTGCGGGCCGATCACCTGTCGCGCTTCGACAGCCCGCTGCCCGGCTGGTGGGGACACCGGGACCCGTTCGCCATGAGCGCCGACTACGCGCCGCACGCCGGCGCGCGGCGGCTGCGGGTCGGCACGCCCGACATCCTGTCGATGCTGGCGCTGGAGGCCGCGCTCGACGCCTTCGACGGCGTGGAGGTGGCGGTGGTCCGCGCCAAGAGCCTGGCGTTGACGGACTTCTTCCTGGAGTGCGTGGGCGAGCTGGTGCCCGAGGGGGCGGCCGCGCCGTTGACCCCGGCCGAGCACGCCCGGCGCGGCAGCCAGGTCTCGCTGCGCTGCCCGGACGCGGCCGGGCTGCTGGGCCGGCTGGTCGCGCGCGGCGTGGTGGCCGACCACCGGCCGCCCGACGTGCTGCGGTTCGGCTTCGCGCCGCTCTACACCGGCTTCGCCGAGGCGGCACGGGCCGCCGCGACCCTGGGGGAGCTGCTCGCGGAGCGCCCCACGGGACCCGCGGGAAACGGCGGCCGGTGAGCGGCACCGCCGGGGCGCCGGAACGCGGCCCGGACGCGGCCGAGTTGGCCGCGCTGCTGGCGCCCTTCGCCCCGGCCCCGCCGGAGCGGACGGTGCGCTATGGCGAGCACCCGGCGCAGCTGGTGGACCTGCACGGGCCTGAGGAGCCGGCGGTGGTGCTGCTGCACGGCGGGTTCTGGCGGGAGGCGTTCGACCGCCGCCATCTGACGCCGTTCGCGCGGGCGTTGGTGGCGCGCGGGGTGTCGGTCGCGCTGCCCGAGTACCGCAGGGTCGGCGGGGGCGGGGGCTGGCCGGCGACCGGGCGCGATGTGCGGGCCGGGCTCGACGCGCTGCCGGGGGAACGTCCCGTGGTGCTGGTCGGCCACTCGGCGGGCGGGCAGCTGGCGCTGTGGGCGGCCGACCATCCCCGGGTGCGCGCGGTGTTCGGGGTGGCGGCGGTCAGCGATCTGGGCCGCGCGCTCGCGCTCGACCTGGGCCGGGGCGCCGTCCGCGCGCTGCTCGGCGGCGCGGCCGGGG